>CALGDE010000060.1 GCA_937883785.1 uncultured cyanobacterium | reverse complement strand
AGCAAAGGAAAGCTATCGCTGGCTGGAAGCCCAGCGATCCGCAGAAGAGGGCTTAGATGATTCAGTGACGATGGTGCATGTGGGTGATAGGGAAGCGGATATCTTCGAATTATTTGCCCAAAGCCGTCATCGTGGCAGCGAGCTACTGGTGCGGGTGTGTCATAACCGACGCGTCAAAGAAGAACTGGGTTATTTGCTACCCACCGTTGCCCAGGCACCTGTCATAGGCAACGCCACCGTGTCCGTAGAGCGCACCCCCACTCGCTCCCCTCGTGAAGCCAAAGTGCAAGTGAGGGCAATGGCAGTGACGGTGGAGGTGCCCACTCGCTGTCAGAGCACCAGCGGTTTGACGCCTCAGGAGTTGAATATGCTGTCGGTGGAAGAAGTGGAGTCCCCTGAGGACGAAGGCAAACCGATTCACTGGATTCTTGCCACTACCTTACCCATTGAAAGTTTTGAGGACGTGTGGCGATGGGTGGAGTGGTACAGCTTTCGATGGCGCATTGAGCGATTCCATTACACCCTTAAAAGTGGCTGCAAGATTGAGCAATTGCAGTTGAGCCAGGGCGTTCGTCTGGAGAAAGCATTGGCAACCTACACGGTCGTGGCAGTTTACGTGCTGCGGATGGCGTATCTATCCCGATTGGAACCCCAGCGCTCCTGTGAAGAAGTGTTTGAGGAGTGGGAATGGCGATTATTGCGCCGTAAGTACACTCCCAAGAGCCGCTCCAAGAAACCGCCTACGTTGCATCAGGCGGTGGTGTGGGTAGCGCGTTTGGGGGGATTTTTAGCTCGCAAAGGAGATGGCGAACCTGGAGTGAAAGTGCTGTGGCGCGGGCTGCATAGCTTTCACGATTTGTGTCAGGGGGCGCAGCTGATGGCGAAAAGCTATGCCAAGTAAGGATTACGCCGACTTGTGCCTAATGGATAGCTTGATAAGAGGGGCTTTGGTTGTTGGTGTTGGTTTGGCTTTGTTGCTTGGGGGCTGTGGCGAGGCTGGTGAATCGGGCAACATTGACGATATTTCGGTGCCGCCCTCGGTGTCTGAGGCTGTGCCTTCACCGGCAGAGTCTCCCGAACCGGAAGCCACAGAGGATGAACCGAATAATGCTTCAAATGCGCCAGAGCTTGAGGTGCCAGAGGGGTGGGTGCCTTACATTGCGCCGGATAATAGTTTCGCGATCGCCTTTCCCGAGGAGCCGGAGCGGCAAACCATTCCCAATATGAACGCCAAATACGACGGGGGATCGCGGTTTTATTTTGCCCGGGCGGATTATCCCGAGCCGCCGCCCCAGCGTCCCTCCCAAAACGAGGTGCGGGACTATTTGGAGCTGGTGATGCCGGGGTTGGCGCGGGCTTTTGGGGGCGATCGCATTGACTATTGGGAAGGGCTGCGGCTAAGTGGGCACGAAGGACGGCGGATGGTATTTCGAAACGAGCGGGGCATTCAATTTGAAACTCGATTCTTTTTCGATGCGGCGCAAGGACGGTTATTTGTCGCCACATTTGGGCTAACCGATGACAACATCGCAGTGCCCGACGCCAAAGCCTTTTTCGACTCTTTTAAAATTGCCCCCTAAGGTTCAACGGGGTTTAACGGGGTTCAATGGGGCAATTTGGCAAACTCCACCCCAAGTTGTCCGCAGATACTGGGCTGAAAATGTTAAGTTTCGTATATCGCCTACCCGGTTTGTCCAGCTATGCCCGAGCTACAGTCTCCAACCCAATCCGCCGTTTTGCCTAACCAGGCTGCCCTGTCCTACTCCATTGATGATTGGAAGCGGGGCTATGAGTCCCAGCCGGGGGAGTTTGACTATTGGATTGACGATGTGGACGGGGAAATTCCGGCGGCATTGACGGGCACCCTGTTTCGCAACGGTCCGGGGCTGTTGGAAATTGGTGGTCAACCCTTTGCCCATCCCTTCGACGGCGATGGCTATATTTGCAAAATTACGTTCCAGGACGGTCACGCCCATTTCCGCAGTCGCTACGTAAAAACGGAAGGGTATTTGGCGGAACAGAAAGCTCAAAAGATTTTGTATCGAGGGGTGTTTGGCACGGAAAAAGCTGGGGGATTTTTGGCGAATATCTTCGACCTTAAGCTGAAGAATATTGCCAATACCCACATCATGCCCTGGGGCGAAAAGCTGTGGGCCCTATGGGAAGCGGCGGAACCCCATCAGCTCGATCCCGAGACTCTGGATACCCTTGGGCTGGATTTATTGGATGGAATTCTGAAACCGGGGGATGCTTTTGCGGCGCACCCGCGCATCGATCCCGGTGCGGTGACCAAGACGAATCCTAAGGGCGATCGCCGCCTGGTCAATTTCGCCGCTAAGCCGGGGCTATCCACTGCGATTACCATCTACGAATTCGACGAGTCTGGAGCGCTGGCCAACACCAATACCGTAACCGTGCCGGGGTTTGCGTTTCTCCATGATTTTGCCCTGACCCCCAACTACGCCATCTTTTTCCAAAACCCGGTGCAGTTCAATCCGTTCCCGTTTTTGTTGGGAATGCGCAGCGCTGGACAGTGCTTGAAGTTTGATCCGAAGCAGCCAACGCGGGCGATCGCCATTCCTCGTGACCCCAAAGGCGAGGTGAAAACCTTTGAGACCAATCCTTGCTTTGTATTTCACCACGCCAACGCCTTTGAGCAGAACGGCAAGCTAGTGGTGGATTCGGTGTGCTACGAGTCTTTCCCATCGGTGGATCCAGATATGGATTTTCTGGATATCGATTTTGACACCATTCCAGCCGGTGAACTGTGGCGCTATGAGCTGGATTTGGAAAGCGGCGGCGTTGACTCAAAAATCATCGAAAAGCGATGCGTGGAATTTCCCGTGGTTCACCCGGACTATGTGGGGCAGTCTCAGCGCTATGGCTATATCGCCGCTACCCATAACGCCACTGGCAATGCGCCGTTGCAAGGGGTGTTGAAGGTGGATTGGGAAACCGGCGATCGCCAGCTCCATAGTTTTGCTCCCCGTGGCTTTGGCAGCGAACCGATTTTTGTGCCGCGCCCCGATGGTACGGCGGAAGATGACGGCTGGGTGCTGGTGCTGTCCTACAACGCCGCCGGTCACCGTTCCGAGTTGGCAATCTTAGACGCCCGCGACCTCAATTCGGCTCCCATTGCCACCTTGAAATTGAAGCACCATGTTCCTTATGGGCTCCACGGCAGCTTTACCAACACCGTTTACGGTGAACAAGCTTAAGGCAACCCGTCTCGGAAAAATTTGCGCCGATAATTGACCTAGCTGCGTTATGGCGAAGGTGACTATGGGCTATTTCCGTTTCGATGTGGAGGCGATGACGGGCTATAAGCCGGGGGAACAGCCGCCGCCGGGCACGCCGATTATTAAGCTCAACACCAACGAAAATCCCTATCCGCCGTCACCTCAGGCGATCGCCGCCCTGCGAAACTACGATCCCGAACGGCTACGGCGCTATCCCGATCCCTTTGCGCGAGAATTTTGCCAGGCGGTTAGCGATGCTCTGGATGTGCCCAAGGACTGGATTATTGTGGGCAACGGCAGCGACGAGCTGTTGAATTTGATGGTGCGGGCTTGTGCGGATCGGAATCGTGCGATCGCCTACCCCACGCCCACCTATGTGCTGTACCGCACCGTAGCGGCAATGCAGCCCTGCCCCACCATCGAAATCGCTTACCCCGACCACCTAACGCTGCCCATCGACGAACTAACTGCCGCCAACGCCGCCGTTACGTTTCTGGCAACCCCCAACAGTCCTACTGGGCACCAGATTTCCCTCGATGACTTGCGGAAAATTGTGGGCGAGGTAACTGGGGTGGTGGCGATCGACGAAGCCTACGTAGACTTTGGCGAAGGTTCAGCGCTGCCGTTACTGCAAGAATTTAACAACATCATCATCCTGCGCACTCTTTCCAAGGGCTACAGCCTGGCGGGATTGCGTCTGGGGTTTGGCATTGCCCATCCTGATTTGCTGGCGGGGCTTTTTAAGGTCAAAGACAGCTACAACATCGACGGAATCGCCACCCAGGTCGGCGCAGCAGCAATGTGGGACCAGGCTTACAAAAACGAATGCTGTGACAAGGTGAAGGAGTCCCGCCAAATTCTCAGCGATAAACTTGCCAAGCTGGGATTCTCCGTACCCAAGGATCCGCGCGGCAACTTTCTGTTGGTGACCCCACCGCCAGGGAGCCTTGATGCCAGCCAACTGCAAACTGGGTTAAAGCAACGGAATATTTTGGTGCGCTACTTCGCTGAGCCGGGGCTTGATCAAAAACTGCGCATAACCGTTGGCACCGACGACCAGAACCAAAAATTAATTGATACGCTGGGCGATTTGCTTTGGGCGAAGGGTAGTGCTGCGACGTCGTCACTATAGCCTCGGTGAGTTGAGGAGTTTCAATAAATTGCCGCCCACAGCCACGGCAGCGATAATTCTGTTTAGAGCCCCAGAAGCCATTTTTTGAAAGGGCGGTGGACTGACAGCGAGGGCATTGCATAGGTCGGGAGAGTTTGGATTCGACGGCTGATCACTTCCCATCATCTCTCAATCTTGCAACGCCAATTAAAGCGACGAGATTGAATCAGCTGATACAGAATCCCAGTAATAACACACGAAATCCAGTAGACGGATGCGGATCTTGTGCTTTAAATAACAATCATTGTGGGATCGACAATTTGTTTATTTCTCAGCTCTTGCCTGCCGACAATCAAGAGCCTTAGCCCCTGCGCCGGTAAATACGCAGTGCGTTTCAAGAAAAATTGAACCTTATTTAAGGGATCTACAAAGACTTCTTAAAACACCCCTGGGATGAATGCTATGTCATGGGTTATTCATCACTGCGTAGATTTACGGGGGTTTACACCTTAACATTGTCACAGCTAATGTAATTGCATAAAGGGTTCTGCGATGGTGAGTGCATCTTTTCATCATCGTTTGTGTTGGGGTGCATCATGCGAATCAGGGAAAGTACGCAAGGAATAACGTATGAATCTACTCAATCGTCAGGTGGGATCTGCTCAATCTAGACAGGCAGCCCATCTTCAACAGGGGCATTTTGATGCTCTTGGAGAGTCGTGGCTAGCTCTTATGGTGGGAAATTCCCGGTGGCACTGGGGACAGTTTTTAGGATCCACCCTGCAGCACCAGTGGGATGTGCCTGAGTCCATTGGATTTACCAGTATGCCCACGGATTTTAATGGGGCTGTGGTAGCAGCATCGGTGGTGCCTAACGCAGTGGAATTGCTGAGCAGTAGCGTGCGGCTGGCCCGTCCAGTGCGATCGCTAACCTTAGATGATGTGCCGCTGCAGAATATGTATCCCACTCTGGGCATTGACCGGGCGCTGGGGGTATATGGGGCGGGTGTAACCTACGGTTTTCCGACAATCGCTATCGATGCAGGCACGGCGTTGACCATTACTGTGGCCAATGGCGATCGCGAATTATCCGGTGGTGCAATTATGCCGGGCTTCGGGCTACAGCTACGAATGCTATCGGAGCAAACAGCTGGATTGCCCCCGGTCACGGTACCGTCAGGCGCACTACCCGAGCGCTTTGCTCGTGGAACCGCTGACGCTATTCGCAGCGGGGTGGGTTACACCTTGGCGGCAGGTATTCGAGAATTTGTGTCGTCGTGGCGCTCCGTTTATTCCAACACCAGCGTGGTACTGACCGGCGGTGACAGCGTGGCCCTGTGGCGGCATTTAAATTTAATTGCGCCAGACTTGGCAGGCTGTATGGAATGTGACCCCAATGTTATCTTCTGGGGCATGCGAGCAGTTATGGAGCGCCAGTAAACGGTACACACATTGGAAGAACCAGCGGCATGAAGGCGTAGCATTATTAACGCCTTCACCACTCTTGCATCACTTTTTCCATATTTCGAAGCGCTGAGTGTCAGTTTTTAGGACCGGGGTTGTTCCGCACAATTTTACTCCCCACAACGGAGAAAGGCGTCCGCCCCCTTCGCTTCCTCTCTTCTCAGAAGCATGAAAGTCAATGAGAACTAAACGAAGTCGAAGGGTGGAGTTAGAACTTTGATTGAGCCATTGACAATGCAGGCATCCGCTAGGGGCTGTCATCAAACAGCGATTGATGACAGCAAAACCAATCCTCCGTCCGGAAGCCGAACCACAGTCATTCAACAGCCCACTTTCAAAACCACAAACTTAAGGGGCTGAGTGCCCCCATAGGATTGAAGCAATAGGGGTTAGTTTTATAAAACCGTGGCGCTGAGGCGATCGCCCCCTGCAAAACGTCTACAGACGCACCGTATAAGCATCCCGGATACCCGGCACCTTCATAATTTCCTCCTGCAAACCGTCCGGCAACGGGTCATCAATACTCAGCACCATCACCGCGTCACCCCGCACAATCTTGCGACCCACCTGCATACTGGCAATATTGACGTTGAAGCTACCGAGCAACGAGCCAATTTTACCGATAATGCCCGGCATATCCCGGTGCAGGGTCAGCAGCATATAGCGGGTGGGGGTAACGTTAATGGGAAACTCATCGATGCTGATGATATGCGTCTTTCCGTCGCTAAGCACCGCCCCCGTGGCCGAGTGGTCTCCTTCCGCGCCGTGGGCTGACAGGAATAGGGAACCGGTGTAGTCCCGCTCTGCTTCATCGCGGGTTTCAATTACCCGAATGCCCCGCTCCTTTGCTTCGATGGAAGCGTTAACGTAATTCACCCGCTCCCGCAGCGCCTGGGATAGTAGCCCCTTGAGAGACGCGATGGTGATGGGCTTGCTATCCTTGGTAGCCAGCTCCCCTTGAAGGCGAATGGTGAGGGAGTCGATGCGCCCACCTGCTAACTGGCTCACCAAATTGCCCAAGGTTTCCGCCAGGGTCATATAGGGGCGCAACTGCTCCAGCACATCGGGATAGAGTCCGGGGATATTCACCGCCGATCGCGCCGGCAGCCCCAACAGCACATCGCGGATTTGTTCCGCCACATCGATCGCCACATTAACTTGCGCCTCTTCGGTGGATGCTCCCAGATGGGGCGTTAGTATGATTTCCCGATCCAAAGTGCGCAGGGGCGAGTCCGCAGCCAAAGGCTCACTGTCGTACACATCCAGGGCAGCGCCAGCGATTTTCTTTTCTTTCAACGCTTCATAAAGGGCTGCCTCGTCGATAATGCCGCCGCGAGCGCAGTTAACCAGCCTTGCTGTGGGCTTCATCCGCTCAAAAGCTGCCGCATCAATTAAGTTTGTTGTTTCCGGCGTTTTGGGCATATGGAGGGTAATGAAGTCCGCCTCCGCCAGCAGCCGATCTAAGTCCACCAGCTTGCAGCCCATTTGCTCGGCCCGGTCAGCAGAAATAAACGGGTCGTACGCCAGCAGGGTCATCCCCAAAGCTTTGGCGCCGTTGGCCACGTGGGAGCCGATTTTGCCCAGCCCCACAATGCCGAGAGTTTTCTTGTAAACTTCAACACCGGTATATTTCTTGCGATCCCAGCCCCCAGCTTTCATGGTGGTATTTGCTTGGGGAATATGACGAGACACAGCAAACATCATGGCGATCGCATGTTCTGCCGCCGCAATAGTGTTGCCCTCGGGGGAATTCACCACCACCACCCCTTGGCGAGTGGCAGCAGGCACGTCGACATTATCCACACCAACCCCTGCGCGCCCAATAATTTTCAAGCTGGACGCCGCTTCAATCACGCTTTCAGTGACCTGGGTGCCCGAGCGAATCATTAGGGCATCGTAGTCGGCAATAATTTTTACCAACTCCTCCGGCGACAGTCCTGTTTGCACGTCCACCTGCGCAACTTGGGACAAAATATCAATCCCGGCTTGGTCAATGGGATCGGAAACAAGAACCTTGGGCATGGCGTCCTGGGCATAAACAATTTAATTCGGTCTGACCCTCGGTCTAATTCTGTCTAAAACGTTATAAACCTTTCGGTAGACCCCAACCGGCTCTGATTCTACTATTGTCTGGCAATTTTCTTATGTAAAAATATCGCGCCGTATATAACGGCACCGTACACAACTTCAAACCATAATCTATAAAAGCGCCCAGGCAATGTCTGAACGCTTTTATGGATTCTTTTATGGATTATGGATGCTGTGGTCATTGAATCTCTAAATTTGAGATCCATAGGGGATTCGCCCTCCGACACTTTCTATGGCGAAAGACACGTGCTCTTCACAATGCAAAGCGTCTAAAGTTAGAGGCTGACATCAACCAAAGCCCTAATCCCAATTCCTAAACAAGAAATAGAAAATATATTGCACCTACAGCAGCGCCGAATTTTAAGGGGCACTAACATTTCTAAACTGTGGAGAATTGGCATAAGTCAATAGTCGTAAGGGGTTTATCCCACAGTTTTTTATCCTCAAAGGACGTGGCATCAATAATCTCCATTGCATAAGGCTTCTGGAGATTATTGATGCCACGTCCTAATGGCGACGCGCCTGAGTCGGCGTTATTAGACAGCGTTACGACGCTTTAGCCCTGCCGTTACCAAGCTGCCGCCGAGGATAGACAGCCCCAGTAAAGACGCGGGTTCTGGCACCGGAGTGACCCGAGCAAACTGGCCAGATCCGTCGTTAGGCTCTACCGGCTCACCGTTCGGCGGCAGGTATGCTGCTCCAACCCTGCCAGTGGCAATCAACTGTGCCGTGGTGCGGGTGGGGAAAGAAACATCCTCATGGCTTGAAAAGCCGATGGGGAAGCCGAATTCGTCAGCCCAGTCGTCAATATGCAGGTGAGGCGTGCTGCTGCGAGGTGGCTTGGACCAAAAGCTAAGCCCCGCTGCCTGGCTTGGATCGTTGCCGCTTTCACGATCAAAGTTTGGAGCACCTAAATTAAGTCCGGTGGACTCGTTGTAACTTCCCGTTTGCAGCAGGGTTTGGGTGTTGGTGTCGAAGTTAAAGTTGACGCCTGGATCAAGATGATTGTTGACGTAGGACTTCAATAAGGTGCCATCGGGAGCGAAGAAGAAAATGTTGAGGAAGTCCAAGTCGTCGGTTCTGACAATGCCGTCGGTGTAGCTTTGGGTCTCGTCGTAGCCGAAGGATCCTTCGACGCTGAACCCGGCGATCTGCCCGCTCCAGTCGAAGTCAAACTCAATGGCTACGGCACGGACAGGGGCGGCTAGGGTTAGGGCTAGGCCGACAAAGAACGCTTTTTTGAAGGTAGAAAACATCGATCAAAAATTTTTAAGTAAGAGGACATCGTTTGAATCATCGAAACTAGAGTGAACACTTTTGCCCTGCTTGAAGCTGTGGGCTTTCCGCCCAGGAGAAATCGTGGGTTGTAACCGGACGTGGCGGACAAACAGGTACGTTCAGTGGACTGTGGAGACCACTGGGGAGAAACTCTCACCTGCGCTGAGCTTAATGCATCTATCTTGCAATAGACAAGGGCGTTTTAGGATTGTGGCGCTGGGCGATCGCGCAAGCCAGAAGCAAGGAAAATATGTCGCGAACTCCTGTATTTGCCGTATTTACTGGAATAGAGCGCTTTTCAAAACACAGGGATTTGTGGAAAGAGTAAGAGATACATCCCTTGATGAAGTCAGAATGCGAGGCGAAAGCGGGACAACTATTGAAAATAGGAGTCAACTGCAAAGGAGCTTTGGCGGCGCTCCTATGAAGCTTGGGATTTCTGACTCGACGATCGCAGGGGGATTTCCACAAAAAACGCTGACCCTTCTTCCGGTGCAGATTCACACCAAATTCGTCCCTGATGATTTTCCACCACAATTTGATAGGCGATCGCCAGCCCTAGCCCTGTTCCCTGTCCCACGGGCTTAGTGGTGAAAAAAGGATCAAACAGTTGATCGCGCACTGCCTTTGGAATCCCCGTTCCATTGTCACGAATGCACACTTGCACCTTGGGATATGGCACCACCGCTGCGTTGGTTGCTAATCGAGGCGCTCCAGGGTCGGGATCTTGATCCGAGATCTCCTCCGGTGCTTGGTTGGGACTCTGCTCCGGCGCTTGGTTGAGTAATTGGGTGGCGATCGCAATTTCCCCCGTCCAATCAGGGTTGCGCCCGTACCTACGACGCTCCGCCAGATAGTGATCCTCCAGAGCATCAACGGCATTGCTCAGAATATTCATAAACACCTGATTAAGCTGTCCGCCATGGCACGGCACCGCGGGCAGCTGGGCATAATCTCGCACCACCGTAACGCCGCAGAATTTTGGCGTTGCTTTTAAACGATGCTGCAAAATCATCAGAGAATCGTCCAGCCCCTCGTGCAGATCCATCGGCGTCATCCCAGCTCGGTCGAAGCGAGCAAAGTTTTTAAGGGACAGCACAATTTGGCGAATGCGCTCAGCGCCAATTTGCATAGAGTTCAGCAGCTTGGCAAAATCCTTGCGCAAGAAGTTCACGTCCAGATGGTCGTAAATTTCCTGTACCGCCGCTGGCGTCTCTGGGTAGGATTCCTGGTAGGCGTCCACCACCTCTGACAGCTCCTGAAGATACTGGCTGGCGTAGGTTAAGTTGCCATGGATAAACGCCACCGGATTATTCACCTCGTGGGCGATCCCCGCCACCATTTGCCCCAGACCAGACATTTTTTCCGCCTGAATCAGGTGGGTTTGGGTGGATTTAAGGTTTTTCAGCGCCTGAGCTAATTCTCCCGCCCGCTCCTCTGCCTGACGCGCCGCGCCCTTCGCCTGGGCATAAAGCGCTGCCTGATCCAATGCCGTGGCCACCTGATCGCCGATGCCTCGAAGCAGTTCCAAGTCGGTGCCGGGCCAGGGACGATTGTCCCCCAGTTGGGCACATACCAAGGCTGCACAGTTCTTGCTCTCCCGCCCCTGAACACAAGCGATCGCCACCGACGTTAGCCCCAGTTTCTTCATCAGGGGATCCAAAATTGGCGGCGATGCTTCCCCATAACCGTCGTAATTCAAAATGCCGAAGTGCAGCAGCGCTGGCCATAGTGCCGCCAAGGGACCACTGAGCAGATCAACGGCAGGGGTAGGAATCCCGGGGTGCAAGGTGGTGGCTGCGGTTTCGGTCCAGTAGGAAGTTTCCTGGGGACGTTCAAAGGACTGGATAGGTTGGGGATGGTAGTGCCAAACGCCACAGTAGTCCACCGTTAGGAGCGATCGCACCTCCTTAACGGTGGTATCGAGCACAGCCCCCACATCCAAAGAACTGCGAATTTCCCCCGCTAATTGCAACAGCAACGTTTCCCGGCGGGATAGCAGTGCCTGTCGAGCGCGATCGCGGTCAATGGCCACCGCAAAGGCATGGGTCATCCACGCCAGCACATTACGTTCCACCGCCATTAGCCGCTGCCCGGTCATCACCACCAGCACCCCCACCAGGGCATCTTCCGACACCAGGGGATAGCCCGCGAAAGCAGCAATACCTTCGCGACGGAACCAGTCCCGCTCCACCGCTGGAATGTCGTCCACCTGGTGGGTCACCTGACTTGTGCGTCGTCGGGCCAGCTGCCCCACCACCCCGATGCCTATGGGAATACGCCCGGGGAAATCCACCGTAAAACTATGCTGCCCCGCTGAGGCGCACATATTTAAAAGCTGAGTGTTGGGGTCATATTGCCAAATGCGCACAAACCGTGCCGGTAGATATTGGGCCACCTTTTGGCAGCAAGTTTCAAGCACCTTTGTCAAGGTGCCCCCCTCCGCCAAGGTGCGACCAATTTCCGCCTCCAGCTCCGCCAGGCGCGATCGCTCCATCAGCGCCCGTTCCGTTTGCTCCCGCTCTCGAATGTCATAGCAATTCACCACCATCCCCTGCACCGTCTCATCGTCAAGGAGCGCAGTAACAGTGGCATTAAACATGCACCAACTGCCGTCGGCGTGACGAACCCGATAGCCCGATAAATAAGCTGGCATGCTTGGGGTGGCGATCGCCTGAGCCATCACCTGTTGCACCGCCGGACGATCCACCGGATGCACATACTCGTCAGCGGACAGCCCTCGCACATCCTCCAAGGAATAGCCCAACACCCACTGACAGGCGGGATTAACGTAGCGAAAGTTTCCCGCCATATCCAAAATGACAACCACGTCCACCGCCCGATTTTCAGGCGAGTCCTCGTGAGCGGACACCACTGCATCTGACATAGCCCTATCTGACATCGTCATAGGGGACTCCGGCGCCGCAGATACCGTTGCCTCTGACTGAGCGGCTTGATCACCAGAAGAGGCGGATTCTGAACCCGGTTGAAAAATTTGTAGGTCGGCTTGCTCCTTGCCCGTAAGTTCCATTGCAGTTCCCTACGCTGATACACCCTGCGCTTAGATGATCTTTCCTAATAACCTCGCCTTTAACACCAGCCTTTGAAACTAATTTTCAAAAAACCAGTTTGCAAAAAACTAGCTTGCAGAAATAACCTCGCAAAAACTAATTGGCAAAAAGCAGTAGAACTTACCAAGCAAAAATCGTTAGCGCTTTGTTTTACCAGTTTCTGTCACAGGAGCTCCAGGTTCAATAGCTTCTACAACAACTTTGAGACGTAACCGAAAAGAAAGAGAGAAAATCCCCCCTTAAAAAAAAGGAAATCTGGGAAATCTTCTCTCCTAAATTCCCCTTGGATATTTTTTTCTGGGCACCTCTTACGCTCTGAATCGCAACCAAAATTAACCGCAGTCAAAAAAACTCTTTCACCACTCAAAAGTCACTGAAAGCCCTCATCCCCCAGCCCCCCTGCGACTACGCCCAGGACATGCTTCTTCCCGAGGAGAAGGGAAACAGGAATAGCGAAAAAACGGACTTTCCTGAAGTTCCTCTCCCCGGAGAGAGGGATTTAGGGTGAGGGTGGGGAGTTATGCAAACGGTCTATTGGATTCCTAACCCAGTGACCATAAGAAGCTGACCTGAATATTTGAGGCCAAGGGCGTGTATCTCCCGCAACGTGAAATTTTTCGGGGCACACACCCTAACTTCGCAACCTAGCCCTGCAAACGGGTCGGCAGGCAGTCACCCCGGAGCAAGTCCTCCGTTGTTTCCCGACGCAAAATGACGTTGGCTTCACCATCATTTACCAATATCGCGGCTGGACGAGGCACCCGGTTGTAGTTGGACGCCATACTGGCGTTGTAAGCCCCCGTTGCTAACACCACCAGCACGTCGTCTGTTTCCAGAGGTGGCAGCTTGGCGTCGGGAATCACCACATCCCCCGACTCACAGTGTTTTCCGGCCACGGTTACGGTTTCGGAGAATGTGGCCGACATACGATTAGCCACCACCGACCGGTACAGAGACTGGTAGGTGATGGGACGGGGGTTGTCGGACATGCCGCCGTCTACGGATATGTAATTGCGAATGCCAGGCACGGTCTTTTTGCTGCCCACTTTGTATGCCGTGACGCAGGAGGAGCCCACCAGCGATCGCCCCGGCTCGCAAATCAACTTGGGCAGCGCCACCTGATATTTCTCGCAGGCAGCGGTTACGCTACGGGTCACCACCTCAATCCACTCGTGAATGCTCGGGGGATCGTCCTGCTCGGTGTAACGAATGCCTAAGCCGCCGCCCACATTTAGCTCCGCCACGGGCAGCCCGCGATCCTGAGCCTTCTTAAACCAGGACACCAGCACGTCCCCTAGATCGCCATGGGGCTGTAGCTCAAAAATTTGCGATCCAATATGGGCGTGAATGCCAATCACCGAAATGCAGTCCTGCTGGGTCACAAAATCGAACACCTCTTCCACCTGGGTGGGGTCGAACCCAAACTTGCTGTCAATATGCCCGGTGCGAATGTACTCGTGGGTGTGGCACTCGATGCCCGGCGTTAGGCGCAACATAACCCGCACGGGACTGGCAGGCTTTAGTCCCACCAAGTTATGCAAATCAAACCAGTTGTCCGCAATAATGGTGCAGCCTTTTTCCACCGCCAGAGCCAGCTCCTCCACGGACTTGTTGTTGCCGTGCAGGTAGATTTTCTCGCTGGGCACTCCCGCCTGAAGCGCCGTATGGAGCTCGCCCCCAGACACCACGTCCATGCCAATGCCTTCCGAATGGGCGATCGCGCAAATAGCGGTACAGCTCCACGCCTTGGAGGCGTAAATCACCAAGCTTTCGCCGCCGTAAAGATTGCTAAGGGCGTTGCGGTATTGCTGACAGGTTTTCCGCAAATTTTGCTCGTCCAAAATGTAGAGGGGCGAGCCAAATTTTTTCACCAGTTCCGGCACATCACAGCCGCCAATTTCCAATGTATCGCGATCGCTCACCTTGGCATTTAGGGGCATTAAAAACTGGTTCGGCGACGCATCATCAGCTCGGGCGCTGGCGTCAGGCAAATACTGCAAGCTGGAAGTTTGGCGGGAAACATCCTTGTCTAAGGTCGGTGTAGCCATTGATCGTTCAGTAATTCAGTTTAGTTAGTGGTACGTTTGCTTGCGGGAAATGGTGCGTTGGTAATGCGTGGAACTTTAAAAGGTAAAAGCGCTTTGTAGGGAAAGTTCAGCAAAACGGCAAAATTAGCAACCCAAAATTAGCAAAGAAGTATTATCGCACGACCGTATCGGGTATATCTGTTTTCCCTCGGCATGGGGCAGGGGATTTATTTTGGGTAGCGATCGCTACGATCAGCTCTTAAAGGACGTCGAAATAGATACACTTTTCAAGGAGAAAAAACGATAGCTTAAAAAGTACGATCAAGCAGACTTTAGAGACAGCCAGCAATAGCCGAGTATCCCTTTGAACAGAGTTCTAGCGCTTATTTAGGCGGACAGACTATGAATATTGGCAAGCGGAATTTATTCAATCAAAATAGCAATCTCAACAATTAGAATTCTGAAAGAAGTCGGAGAAGAAAAGGTCCGACGGCACAAGTCTTCCCAGTTTTTACAGTCTTTGGAAAGCCCTTAGAAATATTTGAGTTTGGGATTTAAATCCCAACGAATTTTTGCGTCAAAGAAATCAACGTAACCGCTTTTATTTGAGGAGATTACGATGAAAAGCGACTACAACGTGCGTCAAACCACCCTTATAGCAGCGACGGAGTGAGTTAAGACATACTGAAGAAAGCTGTTTTCTTC
>CALGDE010000059.1 GCA_937883785.1 uncultured cyanobacterium | reverse complement strand
ACCAGCTTGAATAATTTAGCGGAATTGTATTGGTTTCAGGGACGTTATGAAAAAGTGGAGCCGTTGTATGAGCGATCGCTGCAAATCTGTGAAGAGCAACTGGGAGCAAACCATCCCAACACTGCCTCCATCTTGAATAATTTAGCGCTCTTGTATAAGTCTCAGGGACGTTATGAAAAAGCGGAGCCGTTGTATGAGCGATCGCTGCAAATCCGTGAAGAGCAACTGGGAGCGAGCCATCCCGACACTGCCCAAAGCTTGAATAATTTAGCGGGATTGTATCAGTCTCAGGGACGTTATGAAAAAGCAGAGCCATTGTATGAGCGATCACTGCAAATCAAAGAAGAGCAACTGGGAGCGAACCATTCCTCCACCGCCACCAGCTTGAATGATTTAGCAGGACTGTATGAGTCTAAAGGTCGTTACGAAGAAGCACTCCCACTTCGTGAACGGTCGCTAGAAATTTACGAGAAACAGTTGGGAGAAAACCACCCTTTTACCGCCACCAGCTTGAATAATTTAGCGGGATTGTATCGGTCTCAGGGACGTTATGAAAAAGCAGAGCCATTGTATGAGCGATCGCTGCAAATCAAAGAAGAGCAACTGGGAGCGAACCATCCCTCCACCGCTGACAGCTTGAATAATTTAGCGATTCTTCACTACAGCCAAAGTCGTTTAGGCGACTCAGAAAAATACATGGCTCGAGCTTTATCAATCTGCTTGGAAAGTTTAGGGCAAGACCATCCTGATACCCAAAGCTCGAGTCAAGACCTCACCGCCATCATCACCGCTGCTGTTAACCAAGGACGCACCGCCGAACTCTCCGACCATCCCCTCACCCAATCCATCCTCCAGCAACTGCAAAACCAAAGCCCCAGTTAACCCCTTCTCCCAAACACCATGACCACCAAAGAACTCATCTTGCAAAAGCTGGACCTCGTCCCTGAACCCGTCCTCCGCGCCATCCTCCAACTCCTCGACGCTTACACCCAACCCGCCACACCTCAAGCTCCCAACACCTGGTTTGATAACTTCTTCACCGAAATCGTCGGCGGTTGGTCCGGTCCCCCTCTGGAACGCCCTGCCCCGTTGCCCGAAGACACCCGAGAGCCTCTAACTTTCGGTGATTAGGAGGTTCCGTTGCAATATCTTCTCGACACCAACGCCTGCATCAAACTGTTGAATCGCGATCCGACGGTGCCCATTGCCCAGAAAATAAACACCCTCAAACCAAGGCAAATCCACCTTTGCACCATCGTCACCTACGAGCTGTACTACGGAGCCCACAAGAGCCAACGGCGCGATCGCAACCTCAACCTGCTGAACCAATTCACCGCTCAATTCCAAGTCCTACCGTTCGACACCAAAGCCTCCCGAATCGCCGGTAAAATCCGCGCCAACCTGGAACGGCAAGGCACCCCCATTGGTCAGAATGATTTGAAAATTGCGGCGATCGCCCTCAGCAAAAGCCTCACCCTCGTCACCCACAACACCCGTGAATTTGAACGCATCGATGACTTGCAACTGGAGGATTGGGAAATTTAGGCGGTGATGGGGCGTTATCGAAGGTAGAAAAGACTCCAGGCAGCCAACATCAAAGCATTAGAAACTACCAATAGTCCTTTGCCCCACCGTGAGCGTATTAGTCGAAAAACGTAGAGGCTAAGTATCAGCACCAAAGCAAGTTCAAACAGCGAAAAAATAGTGCCGTAGTGCTCTGGATCCCAATAGGAAATCGGGCTTTCAAATCGAGCATTACTGAGGGGCCAAAAATGGCGGTGGGCATCTTCTCGATGCACGGGAAGATCCACTAGGCAATGGAGCAGAACGCTGGCGCAACAGATAGCAATTACAGTTCCTAACCACTGCCAATGCCGCCATTTTCTCTGACGGCTTAGCCACACGCCCAACCCAATTCCTACCAGCGACAGTGGGATTGAATTCCACACGTCGAAGACGTTTTGCCAGAACGGTGCATAGTAAGCCACATCCCAAATCTGTCTCTCCGGCAGTCCCGCAACCAATTTCGCCCAGCCATAGAAAACAAACATGGCTAAGTCTGGAATTAGCGATCCGATGACAATGGGCCAGTTCCAATCAGGGCGCTTTCTGCGTCCCAAAATTGCCAAATTGATAATCGCGTGGGACGGAGTGTTCATCGAATTTTCGTCTAAGAGTTGCTACGTCCCTAGATAGCTCAACATAAAGCGGGCCACCATAAAGTAGGTCAAGACCCCCAACATATCCACCGCTGTGGTGATAAACGGAGCCGACATTAACGCCGGGTCGAACCCCAAGGAGCTGAATAAAAAAGGAAGGGATGCGCCAGCCACCGACGCCAAAATTGAAATCGCTAGCAGGCTGATGCTAACGGAAATAGAAACGGTCAGGGGGTAATTAAAAAGGGCGGTGCCTGCAAATACCATTACTGCCAGCATTAGTCCCAATAGGGCGCCGGCGATCGCCTCCCGCTGAATGACCATAAACGGCCCTGACCGAATGCGATCAATATTGAGCCCGCGAATCACCACCGTGGACGACTGGGCTCCCACATTGCCCCCCGTGCCAATCAACAACGGAATAAACGCCGTCAGGGACACCACCTGGGTAATAATGTCGTCCTGGGAACGGATAATCGCCCCCGTCACCCCATTGGTGACCAACAGCACCAACAGCCACACCACCCGCCGCTGGGCCACCTGGAGCAAATTGGTTTGGAAATAATCATCGTCGCCACTTTGCACACCACCTAACGCGTAAATATCCTTGGTGGTTTCCTCCTCCAAAATATCGATAACGTCATCCACGGTCACAATGCCCACCAGGCGGCTTTCGCTGTCCACCACCGGCACCGCCAAAAAGTCATAGCGCTGAATCAGCCGCGCCACGTCCTCTTGGTCTTCGCTAGTGCTGACGGACACCACATCCCGCTTCATTAGGTCGGACACTTTGTCCTCGGGCTGGGCGGTGACGATCGCCCGCAAAGAAACAATCCCCGTCAACTGCCGCGTATTGTCCGTCACGTAGAGGTAATAAATGGTCTCCGTCACATCCGCCAGCCGCCGAATGCGCATCAACGCCTGATCAACGGTCATTTCCTCCTTCAGGGAAATATACTTGGGGGTCATAATCCGCCCCGCCGTCCCCGCTTCGTACCCCAACAGCAGCGCCGTGGCCTCCCGCTCCGCCGGACTGAGCTGCCCCACCAATCGCCGCACCAGTGCCGCCGGTAACTCTTCAAATAATCGGGCGCGATCGTCAGGAGACATTTTATCCACAATATCCAGGACTTCTTGGCGTTTAAAGTCCTCAATCAATACTTGTTGCACGCTGGAGTCTAGATATTCGTAAACTTCCGCTGCTTCATCTTTAGATAGTAGTCGAAAAGCTAACACTTGCATGGTGTCGGGCAAGCCACCAATGGCATCAGCAATATCGGGAGGCGTAACCGGTCTAAGGAGCGCTTTGGCCCCTGGCAAATTGTTCTCTGTTAGCAGCGCCCGGAGCTGAGCTTGCACCAAGTCCCGTAGTTCCCGTCGCAAGGCTGTTGTGGAGGTTGCTGTTGCCTGCTTGCCTTCTATTGCCATATCAGTCCCCTCTTCAACGCCGCCTTTTAGTGTACTGGTAGTTGACCAGCCTCAACGTTAACGTCGTTCCCAGGGGGCGTCGCGACAATTTGGACGTATTTTTGGGATTGCTGTGATGGGTTAGAGGAAAAATTCCTCTTAACTTTGCGAGGAAAAGCTCTTCTTAACTTTGAGCCGGCTGGGGCACGCCCCCGTCGCGTCCATGGGAAAACCAGCCGCTTAGGGCCACTGCTAACCCGTCAGCTGCGTCGTCGGGGCGGGGTAATTTGTCTAAGCTCAGCTCCCGCATTACTGCTTCTTGCACCGCCAGCTTGTCCGCATTGCCGTAGCCGGTTAATGCCTGCTTAATTTGGGCGGGGGTGAATTCCACCAGGGGCAGCTTATGTTGGGCGAGCACCAGCATTACCACGCCCCGTGCTTGGGCGACGGCGATGGTGTTGCCCATGCGGTAAAAAAATAGCTTTTCGATCGCCACAAAGTCCGGCTTAAACGCATTCACCACCTCGTGTAAATCATCGTGGATCATACACAGGCGATCGCCGATGGGAGTACGCGCCGGGGTTTGGATCACGCCAAAATCCAGCACTTCGATGTGATCGGGCGATCGCCCCTGCCCCACCGTACAATCCAGCACCCCAAATCCCATGATCGCCAACCCCGGATCCAACCCCAAAATTCGCACCATCAACTCCCCTCCCTCGTCTCGTTAATTTTATTTCGTACACCTATCAAAAATCGAGGTGTCACAATACAATAAAGCAGCACAATCAGGCAAAAGCGGTTAAAAAATCCATGACCTTAAACGTCGTAAATTTGGTGGGGCGCGTAGGCGGCGATCCCGATATGCGCTACTTCGAGTCGGGCACCGTGTTGTGTCGGCTGACCCTGGCAGTAAATCGTCCCACCAAAAATGACGACCAGCCCGACTGGTTTAGCTTGGAAATTTGGGGGAAAGCGGCGGAAACGGCGGGCAACTACGTGCGCAAAGGATCCCTGCTAGGCATTCAAGGGCGGCTGAGCATTGACACTTGGACTGATCGCAACACCAATGCCCAGCGCAGTGCGCCCAAGGTGCGCGTGGACCAGTTCCGTTTCCTAGGCAGCCGCCGCGACAGCGATCCCTCAGCGGTGGGTAACGCTCCCGCCGGTGGCTTCGACGAATTTTAAGGGTTAAACGCTGTCCTACTGGGCTGCGTTGGCGGGCTTGAACATTTCGCCGATGGATTTCGCCAGCCAGCCCCGTGGGAAAAATCGCCCTGAGTTGACCAGCGCTTTGTTTGCTAAGCCGCCGGTTACGCAGTTGGCTTGTCCCGCATCCAAAGCGTCGAGGGCTTCTGCGACCACCGTTTCTGGCGTTGCTGCTGCGGATTCTTTGGGGGCGATCGCTGCTGGAAAATCGGCGGCTTTAAAAAATTCCGTGCTGGTGGGGCCGGGGCACAGTCCCAAAATTCGCACCCCCGTTTCCTTATTTTCCGCCCACAGCGCCTCACTAAAATTCAGCACAAAAGCTTTGGTGGCCGCGTATAGAGCCATATAGGGCAGGGGCTGATAGCCGGCGATGGACGCCAAGTTAATGATGGTGCCGTTTTTGCGCTCCACCATGGTGGGCAAGAAATCGTAGGTTAGCTCCATCAAGGCGGTGATATTTAGGTTCACCATGGCGAGGCTTTTGGCGCGATCGCTGTTCGAAAACGCCCCATAGTCCCCAAACCCCGCATTATTAATCAGCCAGTCCACCGTCAAGCCCGCGTCAGCGATGGAATCGCGCAGTTTGGCGGCCGCGCCGGGAACGCTTAAATCCAGGGGGATGCAGTGGGTTTTGATGCCGTGGCGATCGCCTAACTCTTTTGCAAGGGCTTCTAGCTTGTCCTGGGATCGCGCCGTCAAAATCAGGTCTAACTTCCGCGCCGCCAGTGCCTTTGCAAACTCAGCGCCAATGCCCATGGACGCCCCAGTGATTAATGCCGTTGCCATTGTTTCCCGTTCCCAGTTGTCTCAATACTAATAATCGGAACCAGGAAATACGATTCCCAGCTCCGATTACTTGGCTTTGATTGTTACGGCTTTTGCTGTGTCTGACCGGTGGGGTTAACCGATCATTCTTGTCCAAGATTGAGGGCCAATAATCCCATCAACGGTTAAACCATTACTACTTTGGTAGCGACGGATAGCCGCCGCCGTTTGGGGTCCAAAAATGCCGTCAATATCTACCCTTACTCGATACTGCACGTAGCGTACCGCTGGTCCCGCGGCCTGGTTGGCTCGCAAAATTGGCTTGGCAAGTACCTGTCGAATGGCCCGCCAGGTGCGATCGCCTGCAATGCCATCGGTCATCAGCCCTAAAATCGCCTGCAATCGCCGGGTTGCTTCCCGCGTAGACGAACCAAACACCCCGTCCTCCTTCAGCGCCCGCCCAGCACTATTACCATCGGTCACCTTCAGGCGATTAATTACCTTCTGTAACTGGCGCACCTCTTCGGACACGCTGGATGGGGCGGGGGATGGGGTCGGCGTCGGCGCTGGGGCGCTACCCGTTAACCCTTTAACGATCGCATTAGCCATGGGCTCAGCCAAATAGCGATCCATGTCCACTCGCGCATCACAGAAGCAGCACTCCACCAAAATCGCCGGAGCCGCCGTGTGGCGCAGCACGTACATGTGGGCACCGTTTTTAACGCCTCGGTCAAAAAAGCCCAGCTTCACGATTTCCTCTTGCACCGGTCGGGCCATCCGCCGCCCAGCGCTGCTGATGGCAAACACCTCAGCACCATTGGCGCTGCGGTTAAACGCATTAAAGTGGATGGACACAAACGCATCAACCCGATTTACATTGGCGCGGTTGGTACGCTGCCACAGGGAATTGGTGACGCTAGACGCCCGCTGGGGAGTGCAATTGACCACCTGGTGCCCTAGCGCTCGCAGCTTGGACATTACCCGTAGCCCCACTTCCCGCGTTAGGTTGTCTTCCTGGCGAATACCGCTAGCGCCGGTGTCAGGAGGGGCATTGTGCCCAATGTCAATTCCGTATTTCATAAAGTGGCGTTCGTCCTTTTTGTGTCTTTGCTATTGCGCGCCGGGCGACTAACAACTACCGGATTTTATTGCCACCATTCAAGCCCATTGCGAGGGGGGGTGTCTAGGCGGTGTGCCCCCTCGCAAAACTTGGCAACATCTAGCTTCGAAAGAGTTGGCTTCAAAAGAGTTCGACGAAGCTTATAGGTCGATCGCGTACACCCAATCGGCGTATTTCGGCTCCCGGTCTTCCACGATCGCCGTCAGGGTTTCCCGCAGCTTGGTGGCAATGGGGCGATCGCTCGGCAACGTGTAATTTTCAATGCGGTTAATGGGGGCAATTTTCGCCGCCGTTCCGCACAAAAATGCCTCGTCCGCGATAAACAACTCGCTCTTATCGATCGCCCGCTGCTCCACCGTAAGCCCCATATTTTTGGCGATAGTGATCACGCTATCCCGAGTAATGCCTTCCAGCACGTCCTGCTCCACGCCGGGGGTAATTAGGGTGCCATTGCGCACAATAAAAATATTCATCCCTGTGGCTTCGCACACTTTGCCCTGGGCGTTCATCAAAATCGCCTCATCAAAGCCTGCGTCCACCGCCTCCGTTTTCGCCAGGGAGGAGGTGATGTAAGCGCCGCCAATTTTTCCGCGCAACGGCAGACTGCGATCTTCCTGGCGATACCAGGAGCTGATGCGGCACGCCACCCCGTCGCCGGACAGATAGTCCCCCATTTCCAAGCCGTAAATAAAGAAGTCTTTTTCCACATTGTGCAGGCGCGGCGCGACCCCCAGGTCGGAGGTGTACACAAAGGGACGAATGTAGAAGGAGGTTTTTGGCTTGTTTTGGCGCACAAAACCGGCGATCGCATCTTCAATGGTTTCGGCAGGCAGGTCGTAGTGTAAAAACCGAGCGCTTTGGCTGAGGCGTTTGGCGTGGCGGTCCACCCGGAAGAGGAGGATACGGTTGGGATCTGCCGGGTCGGGAATGCCGCGCATACCACCGAAGGCGCTGGTGCCGTAATGGAGAGCGTGGGTGGCGATGGATAGGTTGGCGTCCTTAAAAGGAATATATTCGCCGCGATAGTAGGCAACGGGTAGGAAATTCTGGTTCATGGCGATCCTCTCTGGCTGAAGGCTGAATGAGTTTTAAATAAACCGGGATTAGCTAAATTTTGCGATGCGTTACGCACCCTACGACATCTGCGTTCCTTTAAACGTTGAAGCGGAACAGCATTACGTCCCCTTCCTTGACCGTGTAGGCTTTGCCCTCACTGCGTAACAGCCCTTTTTCCTTCGCTGCCGTCATGGAACCGCTGGTCACCAAATCCTCATAGCCGACGGTTTCTGCCCGAATAAATCCCCGCTCAAAGTCTGTATGAATGGTGCCCGCCGCCTGGGGGGCCAACATTCCTTCCAAAATGGTCCAGGCGCGGGTTTCCTGGGGACCAGACGTGAAAAAGGTGCGCAGTCCCAACAGGGTGTAAGTGGCGCGAATCAAGGTTTTTAGCCCTCCTTCCTCAACGCCAAGCGCTTCTAAGAAGTCTGTGCGCTCTTCGTCCGATAGTTCCACCAGCTCCGCTTCCACCTGGGCGGAAATAATTGCCACCTGGGCATTTTCCTCGTCCGCCACTTTGCGCACCTGGTCCACCCAGTCATTGCCCTCCGCCAGGTCATCTTCGGACACGTTGGTGGCGTAAATAATGGGCTTGCGGCTCAGCAGTCCCAGGTTTTTAATGAGGGGCTCTTCTTCTTCGGGATCTAATTCGAGCGATCGCGCCCCCTTCCCTTCTTCTAGCACCTCTAGCAATCGCTCCAGAATTTCCATCTCCTTCTGCACTTCCTTATTGGTGCGAGCTTGCTTCTTTGCTCGCTCCATACGCCGTTCAATTTGGGCAATATCCGACAGGATCAGCTCCAGGTTGATCACCTCAATATCCCGCGTCGGATCCACAGACCCATCCACGTGAATAATGTCATCGTTGTCGAAACAGCGCACCACATGGACGATCGCGTCCACTTCGCGAATGTTGGCCAGAAACTGGTTACCCAGACCCTCGCCCTTGCTGGCACCTTTCACCAACCCGGCAATATCCACAAACTCAATGCGAGTGGGCACCACATTTGCCGACTCAGAAATCTTTGACAACACATCTAAACGTGTGTCCGGCACCGACACCACCCCCACGTTGGGTTCAATGGTGCAAAAAGGGAAATTCGCCGCCTCAGCCTTTGCATTGGCAACCAGGGCGTTAAACAAGGTGGACTTACCCACGTTGGGCAGTCCGACAATTCCGGCTCGAAGCATTGCGATGGGAGAAACAGGTTTGTAGCGGGCGCAGGCGCAATATTGTAGGCACAATTAGAGCTGAAGCGCTACGTCAGACCCAAGCTTATCAGAGAAGTTAAGGAGAAACTAAGCGAAAGAATGGGGCAATTTTCCCGCCACTGTATCGTTAATCCTCGGCTTGGGATACGCCGTTGCTGGGCAAAAGTTCGGGGGACAAATCAAAGATAATTGGCTCTCCTTTCATTCCCTGCAACCCTCGGCTAGCCACGCGCATTACCGCAGGGTTTGCATCGCGAAGGGCTTTTTCCAGCACTGGAATGGTGTGGGGGATTTGGGCCTCTGCCAGGGTTTCTAGGGCTGCAATGCGCACTTCCGCTTGGCGATCGCTCGCCAATTTTTCTAGCAATGCCAAACTTTGTTCCGCTTCAGCGCCCATCAAATGGTGGGCCAACTCACTGGCGACTTCGGCGCGCACTTCGGAATCGTCAGCATTAACCGCTTGTTTTAGCTGGGCGATCGCCAGCTTGGGGGCAACGGGATCAGGACTTGAAATCTCAGGTGTGGCGGTAGCAGGGGGCTCGGGAGCCAAAGGTGCGGTGGCTGGGGCGGGAGTTGCAGCCACTGGTGCTGGAGAGGGGGTTGACTCAATGTTGCGGCGATTATCCCAAGGGTCAGCGAGGGGCGCAGGGGTGGGAGCGGGCTTAGATGCTGCTGCTGTACCAGTGGCATTAGTGGCACCGGCCTGCATTTGGGCAATGCGCTGTTCGTAGTCGTCCTTTACCTGTTGAATGCTGCGATCGCGGTCTGCTTGAGCACCTTTTATTGCCGTTTCCAATCGCAATGCAAAGTCTTGTTCCATGCCTTCGCGCATCCGCCGCACTTGCCCTTCGTGGGACTCTTGAATCTGCTTCAGTTGGCTTTTAATAAACAAATACATTAGCCCTGCGCCAACAGCCAGCCCCACTACTACAAACAGAATTTCCATAGTTGTCCCAAGTAAAATTGCTCCCAATGGGAAATCATCCTCAGTAAAGCTGCGCCGTTAATGCCAACTATTCCGGTAGATTTCCTTGCTAGAGACCACATAACATTGAATCAAAGCTTGGGATTCCCGAAAAGCTTAACCTCGCTTTTACGGTGCTTTTCATACCTTCTTTAGCGATTTACCGGTCATAAGGGACCAGTTGGGCGATCGCCTGCCCCGTTGCCAGAGTTACCGAGAAGATTGATATCCTAGGGCGTGTCATCAATTGACGTCCAAAGTCCTTGCGCAGTGGGAAGCACACGCCCTTTCAAAATTAAAATGTTAGGGACTGAAACCCACGCCGCGACAAGCTTTGAAAATCAATTGACGACAGCCCCTAAGCCCGCAACGGTTTCTGTTTATTTATGCCCTCCTCAACCTCTCCGTTACGGTCCCTCCCCGAAGATCTCCAAGGTTTAACCACCGCCGAAGCCCAACAGCTTCGAGACTCTGGTAAAGGCAACGATGTTAATTTAAAATCAAGTCGCTCCTATTTAGATATTTGTAAGGAAAACCTTTTTACCTTTATCAACTTTGCCTTTCTCTTCATTGGCACCGTATTAATTGGCTTAGGGCGATTTGGCGACTCTGTCTTGCTAATTGCGGTTATTTTAGGGGGCGTTATTGTTAATGTTGTCCAAGAAATTGCGGCAAAAAAGAAGCTTGATGAAATTGCCCTTTTATCTCGCCCAAAAGCAACAGCAATTAGAGATGGAAAAGAAATTGGAATTGATCCCGCCAGTATTGTTCAAGGGGACATTTTATTAATTGAAGGGGGCGACCAAATCCTGGTGGATGGTCATATCATCGGCGAGGGTATCGTTGATGTGGACGAGTCGCTGCTAACGGGAGAATCGGATGCTATCTCCAAGGAAACCGGTGACGAGGTGTTTTCGGGAACTATCTGCATTAGCGGTCGCGCCTATTTCAAAGCGGAAAAGGTAGGAAAAGAAAGCTTAGCGTTTCGTCTCACTGAAAGTGCTCGCGAATTTAAAAAGTTTTATACGCCGCTACAGCTTGAAATTAATATTGTTATCCGTATTTTTATGGGGATTGCCTGCTTTCTGTGGGCGTTGGTGGCGATCGCCTGGTTCTCCAATCTCATGTCCCTAAATGACTCAGTTCAAAGGGCAGCGGTAATTGCCGGATTAGTGCCTAGCGGACTGTATTTAACCATCACCCTTTCCTATGCGTTGGCGGCGGTGAGAATGGTGGGAAAACGGGTTTTGGTGCAGCAAGCTAATGCCGTTGAATCTCTCAGTAATGTTGATGTTTTATGTGTGGATAAAACCGGTACTCTAACGGCCAATAGAATTCATCTACAAGAGCTAATTCCTATTGGTGAAAATACTCAAGAACGCCGAGATGAATTAGAAAGTATCCTCGGAGCTTACGCCGCTAGCGTAGGGAATGGAAACGCCACCAGTGATGCGATCGCTAATGCCTATGCCAGCGCCCGAAAAGCGCCTGTCTACGAAATTCCCTTTTCCTCCGCCCGCAAGTGGAGCGCGTTAGCCTTCGACTCAGAATTTTCTGGCTCTGATTTAACGGGCTGCTTTGTACTGGGAGCCCCGTCGATGATTCGTCCTGGGTTGGAACCGGATCATCAGCTACCGCCGGAAATCTTGCAGCGGATGGAAACGGAAGCCCGCCATGGTTTTCGGGTTTTACTGTTTGCTTACAGCCCCAATGTTGGTGAAGCCCCTGCCCAGAGAAATCAGGCAGCGTTGCCGGCAGATTTAACGCCTCTAGCAGTGTTGGTGTTTAGCGACGAATTGCGGGCGAATGTTAGCGAAACCCTCTACGGTTTTGCTCAGGCGGGGGTCACGGTCAAAGTGATTTCTGGGGATAATCCGGAGACGGTGCGGGCGATCGCTGCCAGGGTTGGTTTAGGGGAAAATCTGCAGGCAATTTCCGGTGCAGAACTGGATCAATTATCCGAAAAAGACTTTTTGGAAACGGTCCAAACTCACACGATTTTTGGACGAATTACGCCGGACCAAAAGGCGCATATTGTGCGATCGCTGCGGGAGCAAGATAACTATGTGGCGATGATTGGTGATGGAGTCAATGATGTTTTATCTCTGAAGCAATCCAATTTGGGAATTGCAATGGAAAGCGGCAGTAAAGCTACCCGAGGTGCTGCCGATATCGTATTGTTGGGCGATTCTTTTGAAACCTTACCCTACACATTTTTAGAAGGTCAGCGTATTCGTAACGCCATTCGCGATGTTTTGAAACTATTTATGGTGCGCGTTTTCTGCGTCACCTTACTAATCTTTTCAACGGGACAAGTTTTAGGGACGTTCCCGCTAATTAATAAGCACAGTGCGGTGGTGACTTTGCTGGCAGTTGGATTGCCGACATTTGGTTTTCCGCTGTGGGCAAAGCCGGGACAAAGTCGCGAAAAAAGTGTGTTGCGATCGATGCTGCATTTTGTGGTGCCAGCCACTTTAACGTTGACCTTGGTTGGGTTGGGAGTCTATTTGGGTTATCTGGTGAAAAATATTTCGCAAGCTAGCCGAGCTACGTCGGAAATGGTGGTTTTAGATTGGGATTTACTATCAGAGCCACGCACCGCTTTAGTGACCGTGTTGACCGTTTGTGGATTGATGATGGTGCCCTTTTTAAAACCCCCTTTAAAGCTGTGGACTGGCGGAGAAAAACTATCGGGGGATTGGCGCTATACGTTACTAGCAAGCGGATGTTTTATCTTGTTTTGCTTAGTGTTATTCGTGCCCCCAGCGCGGGACTTTTTTGAGTTGGCAACGTTGAGCGTTGGAGATTTTCTACTATTACTGGGAATTTCTACGGGCTGGTGTGTGGTGTTGCGCTATTTATGGCGATCGCAACTCTTCGACCGCGCCCTCGGCTTCCAACTAAAAACCCCAGATCACGATTAAGTCATCTGTCGTGGGGCAGGTGGAGCAGTAGGATCGCCAGGGCAGGGTTCGGTGTCAGCGAAGTGGTCTCGCAGTAGGGCATGGACAAAACGATAGCCGCCACCTACCTGTTGGAGAAATCCCCGCTCGGTGCAGTAGCGAAGGAAGCGGCTGTAATTCCAGGGAGAATAGCCAAACACGCAGAGGGTCAAGCGAAGGGCAATGCGCATGTCCGCTATTCCGCTCTGGAGGCGATAGAGCCCTAGGGCTATCATGCCGATAGGGACAATAAAGAAGGCGAAGAATGTTCCTAGACCGACCTCTCTTTCTGCAGGGGAAAAGTGCTCGGCAACTGGGGAGGCAATTCCAAGTAGCGCAAACGTTAGCGCGTAAACTGCTACATCGGTTAAGGATTGCAAAATACTCTGACTATCACGATTTTCCGTGGTTGCTTCTGCGTCAGCTGCGTGAGGGAATGAGCTAAGCACCCCTCCCAAAAAACCTCCAAAAACCCCTGCAAACCTCCATAGCCCTTCAAACTCGACCACCAAACTGACAAGCAGC
Source organism: uncultured cyanobacterium (assembly GCA_937883785.1). Lineage (GTDB taxonomy): Bacteria > Cyanobacteriota > Cyanobacteriia > CACIAM-69d > CACIAM-69d > CALGDE01. The sequence continues at coordinate 1,571 of CALGDE010000059.1, read as the reverse complement.
CCGACAAGCAACCCGACAGCCGGCCCAACAAGCAGTCCGACAACCAGATTCTGAGAATTTATTTTGGGTACTACGAACCCGGTGGAATTCATTTTTTTGAGCATCTCAAGGCTGACAGGCTTTCTAACCGAACACCATACAAGTCCTCCAACCAGCGGGAAAAGTAACCCGTAAACCAGTCGGTAGGCCAACGTCCAAAGCGCGCCCCAAAGCAGCCCGAAAAACAGCCCGTTGAACAGCCCGAAAATCAGCCCGAAAACAAATTTTTGCCTGCGGGTTGTGAGAGAACCTATTGGCTGGAGCTTTTCAGTAAAAACCTCGGTTTGGTTCGTTTCCCGTAACTGCCGCGTCAGCAATCCCAACCAAAGCCGCACTCTGGCCTCATCCCGATAGGAGGGCCCGCTCGGAAAATTATCCTCACCCTCTGCCACTGGCAAATTCAGGCCACTCGTATACTGCCGCTTCAACTGCCGGTTTGCATATGCCTCAAATAGCAACCGCTGTCGTTCTGCCTCGTTTTCTTCCCTCAACCACCGTTCCAAAGCCTGCCCTTGTAAGCTCTCACTCACCAAAACCAACATCGTCAACATCAACCGTGATCGCGCCAACCCCGTTGCTCCGTCCATCATCACTGAATCGTCCTTAATCACCTCCCATAAACGCCCATATCCCGTCTGCCGCAAATACCACTCAATCTGCCCATCGGACAACGACAATACACTCACCACCCCGTTCAGCCACAAATTTGTCGGACACGCCCTATAAGCCTCCAGCTCCGAACACACCACCAACGGCGACCCGCTCCACTCCGTCAAAAACTCATTCAACCTCCACACACAGGCTTCCTGCCGATCCTCCACCAACTCATCCAGCCCATCCAACAACGGCACAATCCGCCGCTCCCTAATCCACCTCTTCGCTCTCGACTTCTTCACTCCATATTTCAACTTCAGCTCTGCCACCATCCAACTGCGAATATCCCTAAACCCTTTCTTCCACGACGACAAGTGCAACAACACGGGCACCGGCTGTTCTCCATCCGCGATCGCCCGCCGCACCAAAACCTCCGCCAACTGCAACAACGTCGTCGTCTTCCCCGACCCCGGCGCACCAAAAATCAACAAACGCCCCGCGATCGCCGGACGATCAAACAACTCCACAACAGGCATATTTACCGGACATCGCACCGCCGCTGCACTCCTCTCCTTAAAGCCGTACTCCATGGGCAACATCACCCGGCTAGAGTCTTCCCGCTTATCCGGCTCGGTATAAACCCGATTGTGCAGCGCAAACGCCTGCCGCTCCGCCACCTCTGTCCACACAGCTTTCAGCAGTTCATTTTCAATGAGATCGCGTGGACTTGGCGGCATAACCCCATAATTCTGCGTCAGATTTTGCATATTCATATGAGCGTGATCGTTCAGATTATTGCCTTGCCGATTTCAGAAATTATCAAACTGCTGCGGATCGGTCATAGGTGAGCAATGGGCGAACGCTGCATCCATTCTAAGCACCCGCCCTGACGGGGTGACAAGAAGGCTAAAAGGCTTCCTGTATCTTCCTCTTAGCCC
>CALGDE010000058.1 GCA_937883785.1 uncultured cyanobacterium | reverse complement strand
TCAACAAAGTAAAAAACTCGCCATGCAATGGTTTCAGGGATTTTGGTGAAAATAATGGTGCAGATTCGGTCGTAGCCGTTTCTATCCACTGGTTCGATTGTAAAATGTCCCAAGTTTGAAACTGGGGTGAATGGCTAGGGGCTGTAACCTTGGCTGCCATTAGGTTTGACTTTTAACTGATCACAGCTCCTAGAGCGATCGCCGCAAAAAATATAAAGGACTTGTGTTTGACATTTACTGTGCCGATGCCGAGGAAAAATATCGCTTTCTGCTGGGTAAAGCTGGAACGCCGAGTTTGATCATTATTGGCCTTAATCCCAGCACTGCAACGCGCGAAAAATCTGATGTCACAGCTTCTAAGGTGGCTAAAGTTGCCCTGCACAATGGCTTTGAGGGGTTTATCCTGGCAAATCTGTATCCTTTACGGGCGACTAAACCCAAGGATTTACCTGGTGCGGGTAACTTGGCGCTGATTCAAGACAATGCGGACATTATTGCTAGGGTGTCTCGCGAACAGCGATCGCAGGTTTTTTGGGCGGCGTGGGGAGGCGACATCGGATCGCGAGATTATTTCCCGCAGGCGCTTGCTTCGATTGTTGATCAAGTGCGATCGCCCACCACTCGCTGGGTACGTTTTGGACCACTTCGCAAAGACGGACATCCTTGCCATCCCTCGCGCTTATCCTATCGCTGGGCGTTCCACGAGTTTGAGATTGATGCTTACCTTCAGGCGCTTAAATAGCCTCCGTAAACAAAGGGCGTATATTTCCTAGGACATAAGGCTTTGGCGCTTAATGATAGCTGGTCTTAGGCGAAGGTCGTAATTCCTGCCGCAATTAAAGCAATGGGCACCCCCAACACTGAACACCCAATAAGAGCGCCTTTCGTGTGTGGCCACAGTTGATGTAATGGCTCGATGCCTTCAACCTGCATCCATGAGGGGTAAAACCACATATAAATAACAATATCAATCACGATTAAATCCACAAGATTGAGGATTACGACCACTAGCCAGGCTGCCAGCGATCGCTCGTAAAAGCTAGCGTCCTGCATGGAGCCCACCCACCATGCCGTTATGATTGGACCTGCCAATATGGTGGTCAAAACACTAAGAAAAACGATGTAAGTTTTCCGATTTTTGGGTGACTTAATTCTCCCTTCCGTTAAATCTGACAACCAGGCTTCTGGTGCCAAAACCCAGGATCCTAAAACAATGACGGAAAAGATAAACGACGTGATCAGCCCGCCGATGATGATAGGAAGCGCCATAAAATTGTCTCTAAAAATATTCTGATATAGTGCAGCGGCGCAGTTTCGAGACCAATTCCCAGCCCCTTCTCTGCGGGAAGAAGCGGCGTTCTGAGGAAAGGCTGGAAATTGGGATAAGAGTTTCGACGCTTACGTAAGGCTTGGTCGTCAATGGACGTTAAAAGCTGGCTCTAAACTGCACGCCAATCACTCTTCCGTCCCCTGGAGAACCTAAGAAATCACCAGTACCGGTATTCAAAGCGCTGGAAAAATAATCTTGATCGAATAGATTATTGGCGTACGCATAGAGCGCAAAATCGTCGAATTCATAGCCGATGCGCGCATTGATCAACACAAAGGGATCCTGTTTGGCATCGTTACTTTGGTCAAAGAAGTAGGTGCCAAATCCGCTTAGCTCTACCCGTCCAAAAAAACCGCCGGGATCTCGATATTGGGCTGCCAGGGCATAGGTGTATTCAGGGGAGCTGGGGAGCTGGTTGCCGGCTAGGTTCTCTCCCGTGATAGCGTCGGTAAATTCTTGAAATTCGGTGTTGAGATAGCCAAAGCTGGCAATCAAATCAATACGGTCGGTGGGTTTAGCCCGTAGCTCTAGCTCTATACCCCAAATATCCGCATCGGTGGCGTTCAAGACCGTTGTGACCTGGTTGGGTAGGTCGAAGCCAACGATTTGATATTCGCTGACGTCCGTTTTAAACACTGAAAGGTTCGCGGTCAGGCGATCGTCCAGCCATGAGGTTTTAATCCCCACTTCGTAGTTGAGACTAGTTTCAGAGTCAAATTCCGCTGCGTCGGGGGAATCAGAAATGATGTTAAAGCCACCAGGCTTATAGCCACGACTGATACTGCCGTAGGCAAGAATATTGGGATGGAAGCGATATTCAATGGCAGCTTTTGGCAACAGGATACTTTCGCTAGCTTCAACGGAGTAATCCGGCACGGGAGCGGTGGAACTGCCGTCCAAGGTAAATCTGGAGCGTCGATCCATACTGAAATCACGGTGTTCAAACCGAAGCCCCGCCGTTAACGTCAACTGCTCGGTAACGTCATAGCTAGTTTGGGCAAAGACAGCGTAAGTGTTGTCTACGAATTCGCCAATATTTGCGAGAGCGCTGCCCGGAAAAATCCCAAAATCGGGCATGGCTCCAGCGGGTCCAAATTCGATGCCTCCCTCTAGCTCGGACTCTTCACGCTCAAAGAAGCCTCCCACTAGCCAGCGCCAGCGTCCATTGTCCTTCGGCGACTGGATGCGCAACTCTTGGCTATATTGCACGATGTCCACTTCAGCCAGTCCCACAGAGGCGTCAAAGCGGCTGAAGTCAGAATCAGTTGCGTTGACCTGAGACCACTCTCGCCGCCCTGAAATGGAGGTGACGACCACGTCTGGTCCTGTGTATCGCACTCGCGCGAACTGTGCATTTCTATCCACTTCGTTGAACCCGAGGAAATTTTCTTCTACCTCTCCGGGCTCGTCGCTGATGAGGGCACCAAAGGTGCTGCCGTCGTCAAATCTTTCGTAGTCTGCTCCGATACGGATATCCCATTCATCGGAGGGAAGCCAGCGCAGCTGTCCGCGAAATCCGTAGTCTTGCCGGGCGGCGGCGTCTTCATCTAAAAACGTATTGCGGATAAATCCACCGGTTTCGAAGTAGGAGCCCCCTAAGGAGAAGAAAAGGTTATCTGTTAAGGGCGCACTGACCGATAGCTGAACTTCCCGCAGGTCATCGGTGCCGAGAGTTACTAGTCCGTTGAAACGAGTGGAGTCGTCTGGGGGTGTGGTGATGATATTGATGACGCCCCCTTGGGAGTTGCGACCGTATAGCGTCCCTTGGGGTCCCCGCAGCACCTCGATGCGTTCGATGTCGTACAACGCTGTTTCAGAGGCGAGGATATCGACGGGAACGTCGTCAATGTAGATTCCCACCGATGACTGCCCTACTCCGACAATGTTGAGGTCGTTGGCGAGTCCGCGAATGTTGAAAACTGGGTTATTGGCACGAGGTCCGTTGGCAAAGGTGGAAAAATTGGGGACGAGGCGGGAGATTTCTTGGGGCGATCGAATGCCGGAGTCTTTGAACTCTTGCGCTGTGATGACGCTAACGCTGCCGGCAACTTCTTGAATATCGTCTTCAAATTTTTCGCCGGTGACGGTGATGCGTAGGGTTGGGCGATTGTTGTCTGTTTTCTCTGCGTTGAAGCTTTGGCTGACTTCGCCTGATTCCTGCTGTGCCTCTGCCGGTGATTGAGCACGATCATTCGCTTGATCCAGTGCTGCTGCTGATGGAACCTGTCCTGCCTGAAATGCTTCTTCTAACTGCGATTTCAGGTTAGGGAGATCTTTGGGGGGGGATTGGGCTTGAGCAGATGGCAGGGCGATCGCACTGAGACTGAATCCAAGGGCGATCGCGGGAATGGTTAGCAAATAAGGTCTCATGTCACACCGTCAGGTTTTATAAAACGCGTTGCCTCAAGTTCTGAGTCGCAGCTTGTAGTTGGCGAATCCCATGCTCTGCCTTCCCTTGATAAAGCTATCCCGGCTTACGCCATCACCTTTGATGCCAGGCTATGACACAGATCAAGGGGACTGAGCCCAAGACAAATATTGTTGGTGATGGTACTGGTTCGCAAAAAAAAAAATGCGCCTTAAACGCATTTTTTGAGGGTCAGCCGGTGGCGTGGGGATTGAGTTGGCGATCGCCCTGCTTAAGATCCTCTAGGTCCACTATCCGGTGGGAAGGTAACCCTTAAAGTCAGGACTTTTTTGCTGACGTACTTGCGATCGCCGTAGGGCAACCGTTGAGAAAGTCCTGATTCGTAAGTGATTGGGCGTTGCAGAATTAGGAGAGGAAGTCAGGATGGCGGAGTGGTAGTGGAACC
>CALGDE010000057.1 GCA_937883785.1 uncultured cyanobacterium | reverse complement strand
CTGTTCTCGTTTTATCAGCTCTCGTCAAAAGCGGCATAAGTGGGATGCTCCCTCAGTAAAAGTGAGGTTCGTTACTATTTATCGGCAAAGCAATTAAAAGCGAACAATAGTAAATATCCATGACTGTAAGCACCCAACGATCACAATCTGTGGATACCCATTCCCATAGTCACGATCACGCTCACAACCATACCCATACTCACGACCACGTCCATACCCACGCCGATGGACAGGAGCACAGTCACGACCACACCCATGGTCATGACCATACCCACGCCAATGCTGACGGTCATGACCACAGTCACGACCACACCCACGGTCATGACCACAGTCACGACTAAACCAGTGGGTAAGAATCCCGACCATGCCTATCGTCATCCTCCACATTGTTTAGATGACGATAGGTTGGTTTTGTTTTTTGTTGGGGGTCGTTATCAATTCAATCCTAAAGCCAAGGGTCGAAATGGTTTCGCCCTCCAGCAGTTTTTTGTTTTTAATGAATCTATAATCCCCATTTCGAAAGGCTTCTGGCACTTAATTGATGACAGTCCACAGGGTCAAAACAGTTCCAGAATTTCATTACGGGCAAAGTCTTTATTCGACAAGAAAGTTGACAGAAAGCTTAGGAAAGTTACCCGGATGCTACGCCCCAACTGAGCCTGGGCGAAATAAATCCTTTTAATCTGATAAAGCAACGGCGGAGATAGGGTCTAACCCTGATGTGGTGCGGACCATTGTGACATTGACGCCATAATTGACGCCATATTTAGATCGGTCATTTCTTGATAGAAATGGTTGAATTTCTTGATGATCACTGTTAATCCCAGTGGTTTCTTTTGGGCGAACCAAAAACATTTGGAGTGGATACCCCCTACGGGCATTGTCAACTCAATCTGAGTCATTTTTACTAGCCATAGCGACACTGAAATTTCGGCAGCATCGCAATATCCTTAACTGCAATGTTTTAATGAAATGTTTTGGTTTTGTGGTGTTGGGACTAAGGAATTTTGGGGATTAGGGGCTAGCGTCAATAAATTTCAGCCTTGCTTTGTGGGTCTGTATCCCTCACCTAACTGTGCATAACGTGCGGCGACGTCCACAGTGCAAGCTTTTGAAAGCCATTTAAAACTTCACAGATCATTTTTAAGAGTGATTAATGACACGCCCCAAAAGTCGCAGATCAAATTAGGGGTGGCAGATTAACGGCCGATAACTAGCCTGAAATATGCTTCCACCGTTTTCACTCGAATCGCTAATCACTGATTCAGTTTGCAAAGTGGTTCTACGTCATTGGGTTACTTATGAAAATTAATTTTGGCAGTAGTCGGCAAAATCAATCAAAGAGTCCTCGGGGGATTTGGCAAGCGCAGGGGCAACGAAAGACGTTTGTGGAGAATTTTTTGGGGCCATGGGCTGGAGGATCGACCTCGAAAGGCTCCACTGGGGGGCAATTAACGAAACGCGCTTTTCTGTGGCGTCCTTTGGCGATCACCGGCGTATTGGCGGCGGCGCTATCTAGCTGTGGCGAATCGGCGACGGAAATGTCCAAGCTGGGGCTGGTGGTAAATGGGGAAACCTTCGCCCAGGAAGGCATGGTGTCGAAGGATGATTGGCAGATCAGCTTCCAGGAAATTGCGGTCACCCTTGGGTCAGTTACCGCGCTAGGGGAGGCAGCCCCCGACGAAGGTGGCGATGAGGTTTTGGAAGCTTCTTGGCCCCTGAAGGAAGGGGAGGCGGCGAAAGAGTTTGTCACGGTCACCCTCCATGAAGGACCGGCCCAGTTAGGTGCCCAGGAGGTGCCGGTGGGGAACTACAACCAGGTGAAGTGGCAATGGGGCGGCAGTGAGGCCGCGATCGCCATGAAGGGAACAGCGGTTAAGGGCGATCAGACTATTGAATTTGACATGGCCTTGCCAGGAACGTTTCAAGTGGCCTGCGGAGACTACGTGGGCGACGAGCGGAAAGGAATCGTAACCGCGGACAGCGAGGGGGAAGTGGAGTTAACCCTGCACTTAGACCACTTGTTTGGGGATGGCGAGTCCCCTCCCAGCGCGGAAATAAATACCAAGTCGCTGGGATTTGATCCCTTTGCCGCAACGGCGGAAGAGGGCAAATTATCCCTGGCGGCGGCTGACGCAGACACCTGGGCAACGCCCCAGTTAAGGCAGCTTTTGCAGGAAGTGCTGATGTCCATGCCCCATGTGGGAGAGGGACATTGCGAAGTGGACATGTTGGAGAGTTCTTAGTTCCTAGATCCTCTCATTTTTAGAACGTCCCAGTTTTAGGCAAGGGATTATTCGGGGGCATTTTTAAAGGTTTTTAGGGGCTGTTATCACTTAAATCTCAAGCCAGTAACAACAAGGGCATTGGCTCCTAATAGGCTTTGCTTTGAAAGGCGTGGACTCCTAACTGTGTAAGGCTTCGGACCCGCAATGATGACACGCCCTAATGCCCTTCTATTTGGTTTGCTTTTTAGCGAATTATTAGCGAATTAATAAATGCCCCTTCGAAAATCCCTTGCAACCGGTTCGCTGATTTTATTGACGCTAACTTTTAGTCCTGGCTTCTAAACGTTTTAATCCCCAAACTCACTGGAATTTCATCGGTCGCCGCTGGGGGGCATATCCACCAGGCGACAGCTTAATCAACCCCACGGAGAACTTAGCCTGAGGATAAAACAATGAAACTTACCCGCCGCTCGAACACTTTACTGTCAGGAAATTTATCAGGCGAATTATCCAAAAATTCATCGCATAATGTCTCTTCCCATAGGCAATTGAAAGGGAGATTGGGAGGAGTGCTTCAGGGCATTGCAGTGACGGGAATGGCGGCGGGAATGGCGGCGGCGATCGCCCCAGTGGCCACTGCCCACGGTGCGCTGGTGGAATACAAAGCCATCAACACACCATCAGGAACAGCAGTGCAGGTAGTGGCGAAATATGACACCGACGAGCCCATGCGGGAGGCCCAGGTGTCTATCTATCATCCTGACCAACCCCAAACGCCTTGGTTAACGGGGCAAACTGACGCCAATGGATATTTTGAATTTACCCCCGACCAGGGAGGAAACTGGGATATTAAGGTGCGCCACGCTGGGCATGGGGCCTTAGTCACAATGGAATGGCCACCGGAAACGGCGTTGGCGGCGAAGGAGCTGACGGCTTTGGGCAGCAGTGCCCAGGGGGGACTTCCCCAGTGGCTGGGGCTAGGGCTAGGGGTAGCAGGATGTTTGGGAGGGGCGTGGTTTATGATGCGGCGATCGCCCAGCCATATTTCCAGCGTTTCCGGCGGGGTCGAAATTGCTGATTAGGTGTTGTGGATTAGGACGGGTGCTCAGTTAGGCGCTAGAAGCGTTACACAGGGGCGACTACACGATCATCTCAAATCAAACAAGCTAAGGGCTGTAACCTTCGTCAATATTAGGTTTGACGTTGAACTGAGCACAGCCCCTAGCACTGCCTATTCAACGTCAGCCTGACAGAAAGTTTTCCCTAATAAGGGGAGGACGCCAAATTTAACCCTTGCTGCAGAAAGAAGGTTGGCAAAGGGTGAGCAATCAATAAGTTTGAATCTTTTCCCTTCAACCAGGGGGTGTCCAGGGGCTGTTATCACTTAAATCTCAAAGCCAGTAACCATGAAGGTTCCAGCCCCTAATTTGTAAGGCTTCTGGCACTTAACTGATGGCACGCCCTAGGCAGTAATCGTAAATAGGGGAGAGTTCGAAGATGCACATAGCTGACGGTTTGTTGCCCGCGCAATTATGTATTGGCGGATATGCCTTAAGTGGACTGACCCTATGGTGGACGCTACGCCAGTCCAAAGCTCAGACCGCAGCCCAAGGTAGGGCGCGGGAAAAGGCGCGGGTAAGTCGTGCCCTGTGCCAGGGCACCAGTTCTCAGGCCAGTTCCCCCTCCACAGGGTTGGGCGATCGCCCTGAGCATATCTCCGGGGAACTGCGCCCTGATCCCAATGAGTCGAGTTCCACCTCAGAAACGGATCCCCGATCCACCGTTCCTCTGCGCCCCAGTGCCCCACCCACAGCACAACAGAATATTGCCCGAGCAGCCCTACTAACGGCCGCTTTTTTTGTGGCGTCCAGCATTCGTATCGCCATTCCTCCCGCCAGCGTGCATTTTGTACTGGTGGGATTAATGGGATCCATTCTAGGACCGCTGGCGTTTCCGTCGGTGATGGTGGGTTTAACCCTTCAGGCAGTTTTGGTGGGGCACGGCGGTTTAACCGTATTGGGCGTTAATTCATTGATTTTGGGATGGCCGGCATTGGTTGCCGGTGTTTTATTTCGCCTGTGTTGTCGATGGGGTAGCGGCTGGCTGGGGCGATCGCGCTCCACCTTAGCAGGGGGATTTTTGGCCGGGTCCATTGGCACGGTTTTAGTGGTGGGACTTTTTTTTGGGGCAGTATTAATGGGCATCACCCCCGATTTAAATTCCGAAGTGGAACAAGCTGCCACAGTGGGAATCGCGATCGCCCATGCCCCCCTCGTGCTGATCGAAGGATGCTTCACCGCCGCCGTCATTGGATTTTGCCAGCGCGTCTATCCTGATTTACTGCCGGACGTTCTACCCGTAGACGATTCCGAAAATCCATCGGCAAAAGTGGAACGATCTTTCACCGATAGCAAGACCTGATCATCTTAAAAAGTTTGCCCATATCTCCCCTTGCATCTGTCTGTAAAAATCTAAAGTGAATACCGGCGGGTTATCTAACTGGAACATCTCGTTTGATTTACCGACCAAATACCCATAGGATTTTAGAAATTTTTCCTTGATTTCCTCTCCGCCTCGTCGGTAGATGTTGTTGGTAAATATTCCAAGCAAGCGGCTTTTAGGTAACCCCCTTGAAAATTGTTCTTGAAAATGTTCAAAAATCCTACGGTGGTCGGCCGGTGGTCAATCGGGTGAACTTACGGGTAGAGCAGGGAGAGGTGGTTGGATTGCTCGGTCCCAACGGTGCAGGTAAAACCACCGTGTTCTATATGGCCACAGGATTGGAACGACCGGACACCGGGCGGGTGACCCTAGACGGACAGGATATTACGGCGCTGCCAGTGCACCAGCGGGCCCGCCTAGGCATTGGTTATTTGGCCCAGGAGCCAAGCGTTTTTCGCCATTTGACGGTGCAGGATAATTTGCTGTTGGTGCTGCAACAAACCCAGGTGCCCCAGGGGCAGTGGCGATCGCGCCTGCGGGGGCTAATTGAAGAATTTAGCCTTGCCTCCGTTGCCCATACGGCAGGGAACTTAATTTCTGGAGGCGAACGCCGTCGGACAGAAATTGCGCGGGCATTAGCGGTGGGGTTAGACGGTCCTAAGTTTTTGCTCCTGGACGAACCTTTTGCGGGTATTGATCCGATCGCCGTAGCGGACATCCAGGGCACCATCGCTCGACTGAAGCAACAACAAATGGGCGTTTTAATTACTGACCACAATGTGCGGGAAACGTTGGAAATCATTGATCGCGCCTATATTATGCGAGACGGGGAAATCTTGGCTTCAGGCAGTGCTGACGAGCTTTATGCAAATCCACTGGTGCGTCAGTACTATTTAGGTGAGCAATTCGCCCGGTAGGACTCGGCAAAAGAGCCGTCAGTAAGAACCGTCAGTAAGAGCCGTCAGTCAGTGATGAACGCAAATGCCCTTTGACTATCTGACGCCAAAGTCCTTTACCAATGCTCTATTGAGCGCCATAACGGCAACCCTGGAGCCGGAGGTAAATTGGACTGGACCATTGGGAACGCTAAGGTAGACTGACATAGGAATGCGTCTAGGTATCTTCACCATCTGCGTCACCGCATGAGTTCAGCCCCGTACAAAGTAAGATTTTCACCTCCTCCCTTGTGGCCCCAGTGGCTGCCCAACCTATCGATAATGGATCGATACCTGGCAAGGGAGCTGGTTATGCCGTTTTTGTTTGGGGTGGCGGCATTTTCATCCATTGGCGTGGCGGTGGGCACTTTATTTGAACTGGTGCGCCAGGTGGTGGAAGCGGGATTGCCCATTCCCTTGGCATTGCAGGTGCTGCTGCTGCGGATGCCCTACTTTATTGTGCTGTCGTTTCCCATGGCGACGCTGTTGGCAACTTTGATGGCCTACGGGCGATTGTCCAATGACAGTGAGCTGGTGGCCCTACGCAGTTGCGGCGTCAGTGTGTATCGACTGGTGATGCCGGCGATCGCCTTGAGCTTTATGGTCACGGGCATGACCTTTGTCTTTAACGAGTGGCTGGTGCCGGCGGCCAACTATCAAGCAACCACGGTGCTGGAGCAGGCTTTGGGCACCGATTCCCAGCCCGCATTTCGAGACGAGAATATTTTTTATCGGGAATATGGGGACGTAAAACTGCCGGGGGGTGGCAAGAAAAATACCATGACCCGAATGTTTTACGCTGAGCGGTTTGACGGGGAGCTGATGAAAGAGCTTACCGTTGTGGATCGATCTCAGTACGGTGTTAAGCAGGTGATTGTGGCCAAGTCAGCCCGGTGGGAGCCCACCACCAGCCAATGGGAGTTTTTCGATGGCACCATTTACCTGGTGTCGGAGGATGGGTCCTACCGCAATATTTTGAGATTTGACCAGCAAACGGTGCAGTTGCCTCGGACGGCGCTGGATTTGGCGGTGCGGGGACGATACAAAACCGAAGAGATGAATATTGTCCAGGCTCAGGAGCAGTTAGCGCTGATTCGCGAAAGTGGCGATCGCAGTTCCATCAATAAGCTGGAGTTGAGAATTCAGCAAAAATTAGCGTTGCCCTTTGTGTGCGTCGCCTTTGGGATTATTGGTTCGGCATTGGGGAATCGAAAGCACCAGCGGGTGAGCCGCGCCACCAGTTTCGGCATTAGCGTGGTGCTAATTTTCGCCTATTACCTGTTTGCCTTTGTGATGGACGCGCTAGGGTTGACGGAAGTGGTGGCTCCGGTGATTGCCACCTGGACACCGATTTTGGCATTTACGGGAATCGGTATTTTCCTGTTGACGCGGGCATCTCGCTAGGGTTTGGTCGGTGGCTCAGCCGGTTGTAGAAAAACTGAGCGCGAGCTGGATTATTGTTGCCATCATCATGCTGGGGGCCGCGCTACGGACCTGGCAATTAGCGGACCATCCCCTGTGGAGCGACGAGTTTGCCACGCTGGTCTTTAGCTTGGGGCATGGCTTTGCTGATATTCCCCTAGACCAGCCGGTAACGGGGAATCGTCTCCTTGAAGCTTTAACGGTGCAGGACACCCTGGGGGCGGGCGCAACCTGGGACCGGCTGCTATCGGAAAGCAATCATCCCCCCTTGTATTTTCTCCTGTCCAACAGATGGATCCACCTTTGGCAAGGGTCGGGGCAGTTGGTCAACCTGGGGGTGGCGCGATCGCTGCCAGCCCTCTTCGGCGTATTGGCAATTCCAGGCACCTACGCCTTAATGAAACTGGCTAGCGGGCGGAACAGGGTCCTACCCCTAATTGCCGCGCTGCTAATGGCGGTTTCGCCCTTCGGTATTTATCTATCCCAAGAAACCCGCCACTACACCTTGGGACTGGTGTGGGGCATCGCTTCCCTGGGGTGCTGGGTTATTTTTTTACGCCATTGGAATCCACCTAAACGCGTCCCTCCCTGGTTGCCGTGGGCGTGGATTGGGGTAAACGGCCTGGGCATTGCCACCCATTTTTTTGTGGGGTTGTTGCTGCTGGCTCAGGGAATCACCATAGGGCTCTTAGCGATTTACCGGGGTATCCCGCGTCCCTGGCGAAGCCTGGCGATCGCGGCATTGGGAACAGCGGCAATGGCGATGGCGTGGGTGCCCTATGCCCAAAGCATTCCCAAAGACGGGCTTACGGATTGGCTATTGGAAACGGTCACCTGGACCACTGGCTTCGAGGCGATCGCTCGGTTGGTTGCCTGGACTATAACCATGGGGGTGATGCTGCCGGTGGAGTCTAGCTCCCAGCCCACCGCCGTGGTTATTATTTCTGGCGGGATTATGGGCGTTGTCACGGGGTTGATGGTGACGGGGTTGGTGTTTGCCTGGCGATCACGGCGACAGTGGGATGACACAACCCGGCAAATTTTAATTGGGTTTGGGATTTTAGCCGGGGCGATCGCCGCAGTGACAGTGGGTATTGTGTTGGTGCTGGGCAAGGATATTACCGTGGCAGCGCGATATCAGTTTGTAACCTTGCCCGTGGTAGTGGCGCTGATGGCGGTGGGCTGGTGGGGGCTTTGGCAACGGTGGCGAGTTGTGGCGATCGCCTGGCTGGCAGTGGCTTTAGTCAGCGGCGGTTGCGTTGCCCAGGGGCTGGCGTTTCAGCGCCCGGACCGCCCCGATTTGATGGTGGAGTTTTTGGCCCAGATAACTCGCGATCGCCCCGATGCTGCCAGTATCGCCATCGCCACGGTGTATAAGAACCACGAGCAAACGGGGGAAATGCTCGGGCTAGCTTGGGAATGGCGATCGCAAAATCTGTCGCAAAACCTGGGCAAGGATCCGCAATTTATTTTGGCTAGAAAAGCCTCCGACCACCCGGCACCTAATGATACGGTTCGCAATAGAATTGCAAATTTACCAAAGCCTCTGAACCTGTGGCTGGTTAACTTTGCGGCGCCAGAAAATCTCAAAGAAACCGCCCAGTGCCAGCAGGTGCCCAAAACTAAACATCGCGTCCCTGGCTACACAGCAAAACTTTACCGCTGCCTGAATTAATCCCCATCGCGGGGCTATCTTAGAAACACCGGCTTTCCCCTAAGACCCATGGCTGATTCTTCCCGCGCCGACGACATTGTTACTCGCTATATTCAGCGAATTTCAGAGCTAAGTCACCACAAAAAAAAGCTGCCCGACCAGGGAGAGCTTGAGGCGATCGCCCTGGAAATGGGCATGGATGAAGCGGACATTAAGCTGGCTAAGGCGGAGGCTCGAGCCTGTCTCCAGCGAGCTCGCACCTACAGCCGGGCGGGACGTTGGGAAGATGCGATCGCCGAATTTGAGCGGGCATCCCTGGTGCCTATCACCGACGCCGATACCCTTTTAGAGTGGGCTCAGGCTCATCAGGGACGCTACCAGGAAACCCGCGACAGCCTCCATCGGGACAAGGCTCAGCGCCTGGCTCGTCAGTGTTTGGGCATTGCCCCCGACTCCCAAAAGGCAGCCCAGCTGCTGAACCAGCTTGATGCGATCGCCAGCTCTTCCCCCCGCAGTACTCCTCACGGTGCGCCCCCCCCCGCTAGGCGAAAAACCAGCGGCGTCTTGGCGAATACCGGTCGAGCTGTGGCGGTGGTGTTGATTTTGGCGGGGGTCGGCGCTTTTGGTTACCTGCGAGCTGCCCGAGTTTCTTCACGATCTGGCTCTCCGGTCCCCGTTGACGCTCCCGTTAATGCTCCCAATACCCAGCCCAAAGGCGTTACTTCCAAAGGCGTTACCTCCAAAAGCGTCTCCGGCACCGGCACCGAAACAATTCCGGCAGAGCTAGTTGTTGGGGAAAACGGAGCTGGGCTGGAGCTGGAAACCCGTAATTCTGGCTTGACCCGCTATAGCAATTCCACGTTTTACAAGGCGGCATTTTCTCTAATAAACAATACCCAGCAGGAAATCAGCGAAGCCGAAGCCCAGCTAGAGTACCTCGACAGCAGCGGCAATGTGCTTCACACTAAGTCGGTGAAAATTATCGGTAGTTTAAATGCCACCCTGCGACCGGGCGATCGCCAACCTGTGACCGTAATTAGCAGCGACCAACAAGTTCCTAACCTAGACAAGCTATCCAACGTCCGCCTGAAAACCACCTATTTAAAAACTGCCCCCGCCCCTGCTAGCTATCCCGCCAGCCCCACCGGAAACTTTGGCTGGGCAGCGGCTCAACCCCCAGGCGCAGATCTCAAAATTGGCATTCGCACCGAAGCGGTGAGCAGTTTCCAAAACGGCGCGTCTAACTATCTCAACCTAGTGTTAGAAGTCACCAACGCGGGGAGCGTTAACTTGAGCAAACTCAAATTAGAGGTGGAGGTTTTTGACGATCAGGATCAGTCGTTAGAAACGCGATCCGTATCGGTCAGCTCCACCTTGATGCCGCCGCTGGTACAAGGGGAAACACGGCTGCTGAAAACCACTATCAGCGTGCCGCGATCGCCCCAAAAATACACCTTGATGGTGGTGGAGGCGCAAGGGTCCTAAAGGCGTCATAAGCTGCGTCGATACGTGGCGTCAGTTATTTGCGCCAGTTATCGCTGAAAACTGTGGCGATTTTTACATCGGTTCGAGGCGATCGCCGACAGAATACTTAAACTTCGGCAATAGCAAGGCTGCCTTAGAAAAGCTGGAATCAAAAGCTGAAGTCAACAGCTGGAATCAAAAGCGGGAATACACAGGCCAGCTCAAAAAGCCTAAAGCAACAATAAGAAATGGCTAAAGTTGAGCGCCTTTGAGCCGTTTTTCAACTGAAATAAATACACTAAAAGCAACGTTGTCTTGGCTTCGCAGGCGGCAAATATGGGTAAGCTTCGCAGGTTTGTATCCAAAATTTCATCCCAACTCTTTACCCAAAACCCGTTTTCTAAAGAGCCCCTAGTAAAGCTGGGACAAAAGCTTTTCTGGCGACGGCTGATTTGGGCGATCGCCTTAGTCATCACAAGCCTTAGCTTAATTGCTCTGGTCTCTAGAGATACGGTGGGGAGCCCACCAGCCCTATCCCAGCTCACCGGCTCCCCCACCATCACCATTGACGTCTCCCCTTATATACTCAATGGCACCCTGTCCAAGCTGGATTACGAAGACCGTCCCGCCAATATTCCCATCGACACCATTGTTCTCCACCACACCGCCCTAAGCCGGTCCATGCCCGTGGGCAACGTGGCGCGATCGTGGCAAAACAGCAACGCTGAAGTTAGCGCCCACTTTGTTATCGGCAGCCAGGGAGAAATCTTAATGACGGTGCCCGTGGCGAAAACTGCGTTTCATATTTTGAAGCAAGCCGCTTACCGGGATCCCGACACGGGCGTCCCCATTAACTGGATCAATATTCGCGCCATTGGCTTTGAATTCCACTACGATCCCCGTCGAGAGCGCCCCACCTGCCAGCAAATTATTGCCGGTGGACGACTCATAGGCGCTTTGTTCAATGTTTTCCCCGACCTGGACGTGGACCGCATTATTGGTCACGGAGTCCAAGCTTTCTCCAACGGCGGTCGTGCCAGCCGCATCCTCAGTGAACCCACCTACCTATTCCTTAATCCCAACGGCACCGTTCATACCAATTTGTACACGTTGCTGACTGCTGCCGCTGAGGTGTCTCCCGAAATTGAAGGGGCGATCGCCGAAGCCGGCAGTGTACAACAGCTCGCCAATCGAGTGCGCCAAAATACCATTACCGGAAAACAAACCACCCTAGGACTCGATGCTCGCTGGACCCGTCCTTCGGGAATGCCCATTACCACCCCTGCGCCCGAGGACGTGTATGACGAAGTGCAGCAAATCATCGATGCCAGCCGCAGCACCTCTGTGTCAGGAGCTAGGGGAATGTTGGCGACCTTTATTTACCGTTTCACCGGCAGATAAGACTGGGAACTTAGTAAGACTGGAAATTCAGTAAGACTGGGAACTCAATAAGGCTGGGCATTAAGATCGTGCCCCATTGTCCGTTCCTAACTTCCAACGGTCCAGAACATCTTTAACTAAGACTTCGTTCAGCCAAACCTGAGCAACCACCGTAATCGGCAACGCTAAGAAAAGCCCAAGAAGTCCAAAGAATATGGCAAACGCCACTTGGGAAAGTAAGGTTACGGCTGGCAATAATGACACCTGTTTTTCCATGACTATCGGCGTCAAAATACTGCTCTCAGCTTGCTGAATCACAATATAAAGAATCACCACCGCCACGGCTTTCCAGGGGGCATCGAGTAAGGCCATTGCTGTAGGTGGAATGACGCTTAAAACAGGTCCTAGGTTAGGAATAAACGTTAGCATTCCCGCCAGTAACGAGTTGGCTAGGGGCAATCTTACCCCTAGAAGTAGCAGACCTACACCGCTCAGAACTGCAATGACAGCCATATTAAACAAAATGCCAACGGTCCATCCCCCTAGGTTCTTCTCGCATTTTTCGAGGATTGTGTGTACCCGTTGACGATAGAAGGCGGGAAACAGGGACAAAAACATCCGCCTGTAGGGAGCCGGGTTGGACAGCAGCATAATCGTAACGACGATAACTAGCAAAGAATTGAGGAAAACCTCCAGGGTGCTCGAGAATAAATTGAAGAAATTGCCGATAAATCTATCCACAAAAGATCGGGGGAGCATCCCACTTATGCCGCTTTTGACGAGAGCTGATAAAACGAGAACAGA
>CALGDE010000056.1 GCA_937883785.1 uncultured cyanobacterium | reverse complement strand
AGCGTCACCATCAATGTTCATCAATTATCTCGCAATATTGGAGAATTGGTATAAGGGAGTTCGCTGATTTTTAATCTATGACCAAAGAAAGATTTCCGATGTAAAGGGGAAGACTTTCTTGTTTGAGTACCCAATATTGAAATATTTCAATTAAAATTAAATCGAACGATAAAAACTTGCTTCGGTTTTAGCCACAAGTAACTAGATCAAGGCTGGAAAATAGCGTCTAAATTATAGAGTTTGTAAGCATAAGGAAAGAGATAGCCCAAGTTGGGGTGGTGGGCCATCTCATAAGTCCATTGTTTCAGTGTCTGCACTGGGAAACTATGACCTTGATCATTGGAATTGTTGATTTCTGAGCTGGTTTTTGCTGATCAAAACAACCTCTTTTTATGACCAATGTCTAGCATTTTATTGACGGCGATCTAGGGTGGTTACTGATCTAACAGGGCATTCGAACTGACAGGGCTAACGGTAATTTCAGACCTGGGTTACGGTCAATTTCGATGGCGGTCAAAGGGCGTCGCGACGGCGATCAAGGGCTTCCCCAAGGCTAAGTCAGGCGAATTGGTGATGTTGATCACGTTTCTTGATGGGTTCACGCAGAAATTTATTTTGGGCGCAGTGAGCGCTCAAGAACTGTTGTTCGAGACTTATCGCTTAAGGCTTGTCGTTCAAGGCTCATTGAGAGTGCTCACTAGGGATGCCATGCCATCATTCGTACTGCACCCGAGGATCGAGAATGCCGTAAAGCAGGTCGGCGACTAAGTTAAACAGGACAATAAGAATGGCGTAAATAAAGGCGATCGCCATCACCACGGGGGTATCGCTGCGTTGGATGGCGTCAATGAGCAAGGAGCCAATGCCGGGGACGCGAAAGACCTGCTCGGTGACCAAGGCTCCGGTGAATACGGCGGGAATATCCAGGGCCACTAGGGTGACTACGGGGATTAAGGCGTTGCGAAGGATATGGCGGTTAACCACCAGCCAGGGTTTGAGTCCTTTGGCGTGGGCGGTGCGCACATAGTTTTGGTTGAGCTGCTCCAGGACGGCGGCGCGGGTAAAGCGCATTAGGGCGGTGGCTTGGAAGGCGGCAAGCACCAGCACCGGCAGGATGGACTGACGCAGTTGGGCGATAAAGCTGCCCCAGTCGTTCACCACTAGGGCACTGTCGTAAATAAAAGGAAACCAGCGCAAGTTAACGCTGAAAATCAAAATAAACAAAATGCCGGTAAAAAAGGGGGGCAGGGATATGCCCATAAAGGCGATCGCCGTTACGGTGCGATCCAGGATGGTGCGCCGCTTTAGGGCAGAAATAATGCCTAGGGGCAGGGCGATAAAAACTGACAGGATGTAGGCTGAGCCCACAACCCAAAGGGTGGTGGGGAGGCGTTGAAGAATAAGATTGGCGACGGGGCTGCGGCTGGTGAAGGAATATCCCATGTCGCCGCGAATAAAGGCGATCGCCCATTTGAAGTAGCGAATATAAACGGGCTGATCCAAGCCGAGAGAGGCGCGAATTTGGGCGCGAATTTCGGCGGTCAACGCACCGTTGGCGGCAAATTCTCCCAGGGGATCGCCGGGGGCAAGGGCAAGGATGGTAAAAATAACAACGCTAATGGCGATCAGGGTGGGGATGGCAATTAGCACGCGCTTGATGGCGTATTTGTACACCGAGCCCTCCTAGGCTTTGCTCATTTCACAACAAAGATTTCACAACAAAGATTTCACAGCAAAGCCTCCCCAAACCAAGAGGGAGATTGTTTGGCTACTGGGCGCTGTGGAGACGGGTGCCGTTTAGGTCCAGTTTCAACACTTTGGCGATCGCCCCCACCCCTTGACCCTGCCATGCTTGCTGCATCGCTGTGGCAACGGCGACAGCATCCTTGGTATGGGTCAACGCCAGAAGAGTGGGACCAGCACCGCTGATTACAACTTCATATGCACCGACTTCACGGGCTGCCTGGCGGACGGCGTCGGCACCGCGAATTAATCCAAAGCGATAGGGCTGATGAATTTTATCCTGCATGGCTGTGGCTAGGCTCTCGCGGCTGCCCGTTTGAATGCCGCGAATTAGCAAGGCGGCGTGAGCTCCATTAAAGGTGGCGTCGGCGCGGGAGTAATTGTCCGGCAGTACCTGTCGGGCTTCGGCTGTGGAAAGCTCAAAGTTTGGAATAGCCACCACTGGTGCAACGGTGGCATTCCAGGGCACTCCGTCGTCATACCAGCGCCCGTCCCGGTCCGCCGATATCTGACAGCCCCCCAGGAGCGCCGGCACAATATTGTCGGGATGACCTTCCAGGGCGATCGCCAATGCTTTCACGCTGTTGTAATCCACTGCATTGTGAAGCAGGTAGTTGGCTCCGGTTAACCCAGCGGCGATCGCCGTGGCAGAACTACCCAGCCCCCGAGCCAAAGGCACCCCTAGCTGAATATCGATTTGCACCGGTGGAGCATCAACTCCTGCCGTTTCGCAAAGCTTCAGAAAAGACCGGTACACCAAATTACTGGCGTCGCGGCTAACCCGGTCCGCTTCGTCCCCCGTCGCCGTAATAATCAGAGACCCGGCGCTGGGATCCAGTCGGGTAAAGCGAAAATGATTGTAGAGATTTAGAGCAACTCCCAAACAGTCAAAGCCCGGTCCCAAGTTAGCGCTAGTGGCGGGAACAGTGACGGTAATTGAGTTTGGGTTTTCCACGGCGCGGTTAAAAGTTGCTGATGATGAGTACAGAGACTGCCAAAGAAGGCTTCGCCCCATAACCAGGGGAGACCGAGGGGAGATCCTCTCGATGTGGATATATCTCGATGTGGATATATTTAGAACTTTGGGCTGCAGGCGAATCTTGAGGGACTCTCAGCCTCGCATTATTTAGAGGTTGTTTGAGCTATTTACTAGCGACGTAATTAGCGACGTACTTTGCCGGTAAAGCCAGAGGCTTTGAACTGCTTGAGCTGTAGATTGCCAGCTTGGGTGTCGGGCACCGTGATGCGGATAGAAAAATCGCTTTCGCCGGGGGGGATTTCATCAATGGAGCCCAGCCGGGTGCGATTTTCCAACACCGGATTTCCTGTGGCGTCGTAAATTCGCCCAAATACGTCGGCATTAACAATGGGCTTACCGGTTTTATTGATAACTTTGCCGTACACCAAATAGCAGTTGGCCATGCGTACAATGCCGCCGCCGCTGGTTACGGAGCCTTCTGCCATATCCTGGGGACAGTCTCGATAGCCAATGTCACTGATTTCGGCGCTAGCCAATGCCGACGCGGGACTAACCCACAACAATGCCGACAATAGGGTGGTCAGAACAGTGGTGCTAATAATGGCGATCGCAGCGGATAGCGCCTTGAGGGGAGTGGTAACCGATAAACGAAAACCCATGGTGAATTCCAAATGCGATAACTGGTTTGGCAATGGCGTATACGGGCGATCAAGCTAAGGGCTGTCATCATCTAAGCTTCAAAGCCTTTAGATATGAGGACTTCAGCCCCTAGCACTTTCCACTTTGAAAGGGCGTGTACTCCCCACTACGTCGGGGTTGTGGTGCTCAATTGACGACACGCCCTAATCCGAAGGGGCAGACTTATCTAGGAGGTAGGGTACCATTTTCCCCCTGGCTTTCCGTGAGTTTTCCTCACCAGACATATTTCAGTCATGGTTACGGACGCACCCTCAGTGTTCCTTCACAGTGGATCTTGTCTGGGGAGATCGCTAGCTTGCGAAATGCCACGTCACTGCCTAAATCCATTTCAAAACTGTCAACGATGGGCAATGAAATCGCGGCGGGGGTGATCGCCGTCCATTGGGGATTTTTAAAGTGCAAGTGTTGGGGGCTGCTGAGCACTAAGTCAGTGGTCAACATCACTTCGTGGCACTGCCCATTGTGCCGCAAGGTGCCCCGTAAGGTTAAGCTTTGGTCCCCGGACACTAGGTTTTTTGGGATAAAGGTGGAAGCCTCAAATTGGGCTAACAAAGGGCGTACAAAATCGGCGATCGCTTCAGCCAGTAGAGGGGCGGCAACGGAGCCGTTGAGGTTATCGACGCTAATGGTTTGCACCAGGTCAATGGTGATCGGTTCTTGAAGCTGTAAAGGTTTGCCCCGGAGAATTTGGGAAAGGTTGACGCGGATTTCTGAAGCGGCGATCGCCACATCTTGCAGCGCCAACCCTTCATAGACCACCCCCGTTCCCCGAACTTGCACCGAGGGTAAACAACCCGACAGCAACTGCCGCCCAGTGCCCCCCACCGTCACTTCCAAAGTGTCCGCCTTGTCTACCTGGGTGCGCAGCCAAAACTGCACCGCCGCACCCAATAATTGGGCCAGCCGCCCCGATTTAACGGTGGTCTTCAACTCTGGGTTTTTGAGAATAGGCTTTGAATTAGACTTTGAATCAGACAAAGTTACCCCGTCGCGATGTATTTTCTCTGCCAATTAGAGGCTTCATCATTTAAATCTCAAAACCTCTGACTACAAAGGTTTCAGCCCCTAGTCGGCTTTGTTTTGAAAGGGCGTGGACTCCCCGCTGTGTAAAACTTCTGGCGCTTAATGATGACACCCCCTAATACAGCGTTTGTCCCTTCGTTTGTGCTACTCCATGTCGATATTCGTGAACAATCGCCAAGATAACGCCATCGGGAGGATTTGAGAGTTTTACCATAGAGGTATAAGAGACTTAGATATCCTAAAGCAGCATATAAGCACGATGTTTCAGCGCCCTTTAATTTGCACCGATATGTCGGACGGCATGGATCGCATCGCCCGACTTGTACCCAGCTTGGCGGAAAGTGGAATGCGATCGCCCGTTTTCCTCCACGTGGTCCCCTTCGAAGCCAGCTCTGGCTACGATATGCCGAGGGAGGACGAGGAAAAGATGGAGAAGGCGAAGGAGCGCCTTAGCCCCGCTTTGGAGTTTTCCATCGAAGGGGTCGCGCCCAAGGTGGAGGTACGCTGTGGTCGCATCCAAGAAACGGTGCAAAAGGTCGCCGAAGAATATAACTGCGACGTGGTGATTTTGGGCGGCGCGTCCCGCAGCTTGCTCAATGAAAAACTATTTGGCAGCACCACCATTGCCCTGTCGGCAAAGCTGAAATGCCCACTATTAATTTTGCGACCGGAGTTTATTGCCACCTTGACCCGCGCCGAGTTAGAGCTGCGGTGTCGCAATCTTTGCCGAACAGTATTGATTCCCTACAACGGTTCTGATAACTCCAAGGATTTGGTGACTCAATTTGAGGCTATCTGTAAGGCGGATCGCGAGGATGGCGACAATTACATTGGTTGCGATCGCTGTATCATGATTCGCATCGTGCCCGATCCCCTGCGCAATCTCCCCGTTGAGGGACCGTTGGCAGAGGCGAAGGAATCCTTGCTAGAAGCGGCTAAACCCTTGGAAGCACTGGGATTAGATGTGGATTGTCAGGTAGCCACCGGTGAATTTGTGTCAACGCTGCTGAAGTCGGCGCGGGGACAGGATATTAGCGCCATTGCGATCGCCAGTCGTAAGCGAAATCGTCTGTTGGAATTATCGGTGCCCAGCAAAACCAACAAAATTCTTCGCAGTAGCCTGTACCCCCTTCTGTTTTTCCCGGCTAAGTAACCTTAACTTAGGGGGCAGTATCAATCGGGCTGTTATCGATTAAGTCTCAAAAACCAGGCGCTGAAAACTGACAGCACCTGGTTTTTTGTTTTGAAAAACGTCTATCCCACAGCGGACAACGTTTGGCGCTTACTGGTGACCTCTAGCTGTCCCAGTTGTAGCAGCGCAGATGTTTGCCACAGTAGCCGATGTCAATCTTTTGCCGATTCCGGTCCACCTCAAAATAAATTTGCAGGTTGTGGACGACGCTATTGCGACCTAGGGTGATGTGCTTCAACATGCGCTGTTTGCGACCCTGGTGGCGAAAGTCGCGATCGCTCCCATACATCGTCTTAGTGACCTGATGCTCCGTGGGCTTATAGTCCAGCCCGTACTGCTTAAAATCATTGCGCCAACCGCCACTAACCTCTTGCCCCTCCGCAAAATACTGGCGACCAATTTCCGCGATCGCCCTCAAGGCTCGATAAACTTCATCGGGGCGCCCAAACTGAGATTCTGCTGCTGAGGCGATCGCCGACTCCCAAATTTCCAGCACATCCCCAAAGTCCTCTCCCGCCGCCGCCACCGCTTCATTTAAATCCGCAAAAGTTCCTCGATCCTCGCCATCACCAGCTTCAGCATCGTCGCCGTTCTCAGAAGCACCCTGACCCTGATGCTTCATCAACGCATCTACATTACTTTGGGTATTTTCCAGCGCCTGCCGTAACTCTGCTACCGCCGCCTTAAGTCCTTCCCGCTCTTGGCACACGCGGTCGTATTCGTCCCAAGTGGACTCCACATCCGCCTGAATTTCTTCTAAGTCGCGACCGTGGCTAGCGGTAATCGTTTCAATATGATCCTGCGACTGGGAAAGCTCCTGTTCCAACTGCTTAATTTGCTGCAGGGCTAGTCCCCGTTCCTGACGCTGCTGCTGCTCCAGCTCTTTCACCTGACTAAGCTGGCGCTGTAGGGTCTGATTATCGTGGTCTAAAACCTGTTGATCCGTTTGTAGCTGCTCCGTTTCTATTTGATACTGAGCCAGCTCTTCCCGCAAAGTGCCAATTTGGCGATCACGATCCCCGAGACGCTGTCGAAACTGTCGTGCGGACCACAGCCGCATCAGCCCCGCGCCCACAGCCGCACTACCTCCCAATCCCCACAGCCCCAGAGATACGCCCGTGGTCAAGGGTTTCGGTAAATTTTGCACCAGCCCCGTTGCGCCAAAGGCTGGAGAATTAATCCAACCACCGGACCACGCTCCCGTCACCACAACGGCCAAACAAGCAACGGTGCCTAACCCCACCAAAAGAGATTTATACGTCAGACCACTCTTCTTCATAACGACACCAAAATATAGACGGCTGTAGCCAAGAGCGCGTCATCAATTATTTTCAGAAAACCGTGACCGTTAGGGGCACTATGCCTTTTCTAAAAAATAAGCTAGGGGATGCAAGGCTCTGAACTTTAGTCCGCAGCAACCCCTAAACGCAACAAAATAATGTGGTGCGATGATAACGGATGTCTAAATTATAAAAAGTGCGCCTGCAACTATAAGTGTGGCAAGCCGTCACTGAGTCAGTTGGAAAACCGGCAGGAATCAATACTGTATACAGCCAGCAAACAAGTAACCAGCAAAAAGCTGAGCTCTCAGTGAGAACCCGGCATTGCAAGATTTAGCCGCAACAACTTAAGTCGTTTCCGGCATATTGTTCTACTTGGCGTTGCGTTGCTTGCGCTTCAAACCAGCCAAACCAACGGCAACGGCGCTAATACCCAAAACACCGGTGGGCTCGGGAACGGGCTTCGGCTCAAGAATTACGTTGATATCACCTTTGAAGTTGTAGTCAGTCTTTGCATCACCGTCCACCACTAAGGTGCTGAGGGACTTATCAGCCTTAAACCAGGTAGATAATCCAAGCTTCTTGTTCTTATCGTTGGCACCGTGGGTACCAAACTGAACGGCCTTCTTTGAATCCATCTGGATAAACTCAATCGTAGAGCCAGCGTACCGACCGCCGTCTGCAGAAAGGGTGGCTTCGCCAGAAACAAAGTCAAAGAACTGCCAATTCTCTTTCGCCCATGCTGTCTTCTCTGCACCGTTGCTGCCCGGCGCTTTGTTTTGCCCTTTCAAGCTTGCGGGAGCATCAACACCGAAGAAATCAATGTCAACGTCAAAGTATTCGTTGGAGTCTTTTTCGTTAACAATGCGACCCATCAAAGTGGCAGTGAAATCACCCGCTTCATCTTCGAAGATGGTGAACATGCCGGGAGTTTCGAAGACGAAATCTTTGTTGGTGGCGTAGCCCCGATTGGCAAGGTCGTTCATCCAAAACGCGTGGGATCCGGGCTTGTAAGCTTCAACGTTGTAGGAAGCCACGATGTTGGCGGCTTGGGCAGGGGCGGGTGCCACGATAGCTGCCGTACTGACTGCTGCGATTCCAGCGATCGCGCTGCTTAAGAAGCGAGTATCCATAATTACCAGGTTTTAAGAGAGTAGTTGGGGAACAAACAAATTTAATTTCTAATAGACGCCAGTTCCTGATGCTCAGTGCGTCTACTAGTCGTAACTCCCGATCTCAGCGGCGCTTGCTTTTCTACACCCTAGAAACACCCGCCGATGCTACATCAAGTAGATTGCATCGGAATTTACATTTTTTCCTGAGCAAATTGAATATAAGGTCCAAAACCTGATTGATCAATAGCTTTTCGCCGTCTTCATCAAAACATCATAAAAAGCAGCCACTATTATGAAGCTGCGATGAAGAGGTCTCCCAAACACGTTGTGTCTCACGCGTTTTACGGATTTCTTGCGTGCAGAAATACATAAAGCGCAATGTTTTTGTGTTAGCAGTTTTGCGTGTCTTCTCCGTCTTAATGGGGGAGATGTGGGGATATGCAGCTTCCTGCGCCCCAAGGTTTTGACATTCACAACCAGATCTGGAAGGTGTTGTTGGCTAAGGGCAGGAGTCCTGACGCCACACGAAAAGATACGCTGCCCACTTAATAAGAGCAGGCAATAACTGGCATTCATTTGCCTTGGGAATCAGATGCCTTGGGAATCAGACACTAAAAGCCGGTGACGGTTGAGCATAGTGATTCACGTAATGTCTGAGCGCAGATAGCCTGGGCAATGCTTATGATCGCGCTTCCGCCGCAGCTCATGTACCGCCACGCGCTTGATTCAAGCCGCTGTAGATGTCACTGAGCGGTTTGAATCCGAAATGGATCCCAATCAGCGATCGCCATATCCCCGGATCGCCATTTCTTGATTGTTGGTCGTCCTGCACCATTCAGGGCTAGGGGACGGCGGGAACAGGGAGAGGATCGGAAGGTGGGGCGTTGTTTGACTCGCTGGAGGTTTGAGCAGGAGCCGCTTTTGATGGCGGGGTTGAGGGAGCGCTTTGGGGGGAGGGCGCTGGAGACGTTACCGCTGGCGCGATCGCCCCATCAGGTACGGACGTACTAGAAGACTGGGACGAAGCAGCGCTGCAGCTGAGCTGCTCGCCTTCGGGAACAATAATTTCAATGACCGGCTGGGGAGCGGGAGCCGCACTATCCGCCGTTCCTCCGATGGTGGCGTCGGTGATGGCGCCCCCAAGTAGCTGACCCACAACAGTTTTGGCGCGTTCCCCAGCCTGGGTCATTAAGCCGCGATCGCAGGCAGATTGGGTTACTGTATCTAGCGCCTTTTGCTGGGCCAGGGTAATGAGCTCCGGTGCCACGTCAGGACCTAGCCCCAGAAATCCTCGGTTGTAGTCATACACCCGCGATCGCGTCACATCGATTTTGCTGTCTAGAATCTTTGGCGCCGGCAACGTCACCGTGAGGGTGCTGCCGTCCCACACCACGTCTTCTTTTTTCACCGCCGCTAGGTCAATCCCTGCCCGCACTTCCCCGTAGGCGATATACAGCAGCCGGGTAGAGCCCACCGTTACCTGCCCTAGCTGGAGGTCGCGGCTGGTGGGGATAATCGCCTCGGTGCTGTACACCATGGTGGTCAGCTCGCTGGCCCCTCGAATTTTGTTGATGGTGAGCGATCGCACATCCACCTTCGGCGCCGACTGGGTAACCGCCAAATTTTCCCGCATCCAACCGCCAATATCCCGCGTCCAGTTACCAATGCCATTAACGGTCACGGCAGCCAACACAAGCCCGCCCCCCACTAACAGTGCTGGAATGCTACGGATGGGCTGCATTACCGCTGGGCGCTTGTCCTTCGGCTCCGTATCTTTTAGCTTGGTGTCTCGCTTAGGGGTGTCTTTTGTGTCTTGGCGTTTAAAAAGACCGAGCATAGGGCTAACCGGTAGAAACAGCGATTTGGAATCGCAGTGGACGTTATAGCGGAAGGAGTTCGGGCGCTAGGTGGCAATTAGCTCCAACAATTCCGATTCCGATAAACAGGGAATGTCCAAAGATTTTGCCTTATCTAGTTTAGAGCCTGCCGCTTCTCCCACAACCACATAGCTAGTTTTCCGGCTGACAGACCCTGTGACTTTCCCTCCCCTCGCTTCAATTTTAGCCTTAGCATCGCTGCGGCTGAGGGTGGGCAATGTGCCTGTTAATACAAAGGTTTTGCCCGCTAAAGAGGGGGAGCTACCCGTAGTGACGCCATCGGCAACGGTGTGTTCCAAGGACAAGCCCCGTTGTTCCAGTTGGGTGACCAAAGTACGATTGGCGTTCACCGCGAACCATTGCCCCAGCGATCGCGCAATTTCCTCCCCAATGCCAAATACCGCTGCGATCTCCTCCTCCGTCGCCCCCGTCAGCGCTTTTATTGACGGAAAGTTTTCCACCAGGGTCTTGGCATTGACCACCCCAATTAGGGGAATTCCCAACCCGTAAAGCACCCGGGAAAACGGTTGCTGTTTGGATTGGGCGATCGCCGCCACCAGCTTCTCCGCCGACTTCTTGCCCACCCGCTCCAGGGGCAATAGATTTTCCACTGTTAGGGAATACAGGTCTGCAATGGAGTTCACCAAGTCAGCATCCACCAACTGCTCCACCAATTTTTCCCCCAACCCCTCAACGTCTAGCGCATTGCGGCTTGCCCAGTGGCGTAAACTGCCGCGCAAAATCGCTGGACAGGAGGCGTTAACACAGCGGGTTTTTGCTTCTCCCTCCGGTCGCACCGTTGGTGCATCACACACGGGACAGGTTGTGGGCATTGTCACCAGAACAGCGTTTGGGGGGCGCATTTCCGGTAATGTGCGCAGCACTTCGGGGATGATTTCTCCCGCTTTGCGTACCACCACCGTGTCGCCCATATGAATATTGAGCTCGGTCAGGCGATCGCTGTTGTGCAACGTGGCTCGCGATACCGTGGTGCCCGCCAAGGGCACCGGTGCCAGCTCTGCCACGGGGGTAATGGCGCCCGTACGTCCCACCTGAAACGTGACGCCGAGCAGTTGGGTGGGAGCTTCTTCGGCGGCGTACTTATAGGCGATCGCCCATCGGGGAAATTTCTGCGTAAAGCCTAAATCATCCTGCAGCCGGCGATCGTTCAGCTTAATCACCACCCCATCGGTCATATAGGACAGGTCATGGCGATTTTGATCCCACGTTGCGCAGTAACTCTGCACCGCCGCGATATTTTTGCATAGCTCCCGGTTGGGGTTGACCCGAAAGCCCAGGTTTTCCAGAGTTTGTAAGGTTTTCCAGTGGTTTTTTGCCCATCCGGCGGGCGGCGTCCCTGGCTCTCGGTTGGGATCAATTTGGAGCACATAGGCGAAAAAATCTAGCGATCGCTCCGCCACCAGTCGTGAATCTAGGAGTCGCAAGGTCCCCGCCGCCGCATTGCGAGGATTGGCAAATAAATTCTCCCCTGCCGCCGCCTTTTGCCGATTCATTGCTTCAAAGCTGGTCAGGGGCAAAAACGCCTCCCCCCGAATTTCTACCCGCCCCGGCACCCGATCCCACCCCGCCGCCTCCCATTGCAGCCGCAAAGGAATCGACCGAATTGTTCTAACGTTTTGGGTGATATCCTCTCCCTCGGCACCGTCTCCACGGGTGGCACCCCGCACCAGCACCCCATCCTCATAGGTCAACGCTAAAGCCGAACCGTCAATTTTTAGCTCACACACATAGCCACCCCCGGGATCGCCGCCCCCAGGGTCGCCACCCAAAATCTCCTGCTGCTGGGCATACCGCTGCCACTTGTCTTCCCACCCCTGTAGCTCGTCCCCATCAAAGGCATTCTCCAGGCTAAACAGGGGAATATGGTGGCGCACCGTGGTGAACTGGCTGGCGGGGCGATCACCCACGCGCTGGGTGGGACTATCAGCTGTGATCAGCTCGGGAAATTTCTCCTCCAAATCCTGAAGCTCCCGATATAGCCGGTCATAAACCGCATCCTCCATAATCGGTTCCGCCTTTACGTAATAGGCATAGCCCGCCTTTTGAAGTTGGATCCGCAGTTGAGCGCCCCGCTGTTGAGGGTTGGGCATAGGGGCGGAATTGGCACCGGAGGTAGAAGTCATAGAAAAGTCGAGGCGACACAATAAACCAGGAGGCGCTTTGGTAGCGAAGGTTGGCACCGTTATAGCGTCGATATCTGTATCATAGTTACGCCATTGAGCGGATGTGAAATCGAATTGCTAGAGCCTGATCCCCAGTTTGCCGAAAATTATTTAAACGCTTTGCCCAGCCTGACTTTCCGGCTATGGGCACGGTGTAAAAAAGCTGCTGTGGGTAGCCTGCTGGGGGCGCTGGGGGCGATCGCTTTAACGGGCTGCACCGAATCTCTCGAAAACTCCCTCGCCGCCGATTCCAGCCTCAGCACCCCTCAACCTACCGAAGACGCCCCTCAACCGTCCCCCAGCCCCAAGGACCAGTCTTCCCCCGAGCCGACCCCTGCCAGCAGCACCGCCAAAGTCTCGCCATCCCCAGATTCCAGCCCAGAGGAAAGCCCCACTCCCCAACTATCCCCTGCCCCAGCCGCGCTACAGCCCTACCTGGACGACTGGGAGGCTGTGGATGTGCTGGACATTACCGATCCCAACCAACCCGTTACCCGCCGCACCTTGGCACGTTGGCTTTTCGCTGCAAATAACGCCCTGTATAGCGATCGCCCCGCCCAGCAAATCCGCCCCGCCCAAGCCAACGCCGAGGCAATTTTCCAAGACATCAACGACGCCGACCCCGACTTCGCCGCTATTCAGGGACTGGCGGAAGCGGGCATTATCCCCAGCTCCCTAACTGGCAGCACCGGCACCGTAAAATTCAACCCTGACGGAATCGCCACCCGCGAAACTCTGTTGCGCTGGAAAGTGCCCCTCGACTTCCGTGCCACCCTGTCTCCCGCCACCGTCGACGCCGTTGCCAAAGCTTGGGGCTTTCAGGATGTCAATAAGATTGATCCAAATATTTTGAAATTTATCCTTGCCGACTACGAAAACGGCGACCTGTCCAATATTCGCCGCACCCTTGGTTTTACCACCCTGCTGCAGCCGAAGAAATCCGTGACCCAGGGAGAAGCCGCCGCCGCCCTGTGGCATTTTGGGCTCGACGGGCAGGGAAAATCTGCTGCTGACCTGGATATTGCGCCCCCTAGCGATCGCAACACTAGCAACTAGGTAGCACCTAGCGTCCTTGCTTGCTTTATCTCTGTTGCCCGTATCTGTTACCCGTTTCATCTCCCTTCGCCGTGTCTAAATCACCTCCCCCCCTCGCCAAACCGTCGAGCGATCGCGTTCAAAGCACTGTCAATGCCCTAGGCATCAACGTTATTGATCGCCATATTTTTATTTGCGCGGAACCCAAAAAAGCAAAATGCTGCGACCCCGCCGCTGGCACTGCTGCTTGGAAATACCTAAAAAGCCGCCTCAAGGAACTGGGACTGGATAAACCCAGCCCTCAAAATAGCCCTGAAGACGCTCCCCCAACACCCCACGTTTTCCGCACCAAAGCCGATTGCCTGCGGGTGTGCCAGGACGGTCCCATCTTGGTGGTATATCCCGATGGCATTTGGTATCGCCATGCCACCCCCGAGGTGATTGAGCGCATTATTCAAGAGCACCTTCTCGGCGATCGCCCGGTCACCGACTATGTCATTGCTAACCATCCCTTGCCTTCGAATAACCAGGACTAAACCCAGCAACCGAGACTTAATTAACATTGCGTGGAGCATCAGCTTGCATTAGGCAGTTGGGCGTATCGCCATAAAATTTCCCGGTTGATTATTGCCCGGTTGATTATTGCCCGATTAATCGTTGCCCCACTGAGCGCATACTTGATCAATCGTTAAAAGTCGCCGGAAAAACTAAAGCAAACCTGTTGAAGCAACATTGCCAAATCTCGGACTCTTAAAATAAGGGCGACTAGGGAAAAGAGTCTCAAATAACGGGTCAATAAACTTCCGGGTTAGCCATTGCGAGCACTGTAATTATCAGCACTTGTAGTGATTGAGCGATCGCTGAAAAGCGAGCATTTTAGGCACCCACCTGCGCACATCCAGTCTTCTTAAGAACCATTCAAAACTAGGTAAAAGTCTTAATTAAACCCTTTGCTTTGGAAGAATTCCCACTTCTTTTGGCTTTTTTCTGGTTTCCATCGCCACGCTGTGGCATGTTAATGAGACTATTTGTAACTAGAGAAACGTTCCGTCTAATTAGAGAAACGTTCTGTCGTAGTTAGTGACTTCGACTGCCTTTTTGTGCGAGCGGTGCAAGAAAGTAAGGCAGTCGATACTCTGTTTACTTCACTAGGGGCTGTCATCATTTAAATCTCAAAGCCAGTAATTACGAAGGTTTCAAGTCCCTAATATGCTTTGTTTTGAAAGGGCGTGGACTTCCTGCTGTGTAAGGCTTCTGGCTTTTAATTGATGACGCGCCCCAGATTTGCCGTCGATCCACTCCAACCCAAGCAATGAAACGCTCCAACTTTGGTCCTCAACATCACATCTTAATTATTGATGATGACCCAAACTTGATTCTTCTGGTTAAGGACTATCTAGAGTTCCATGGATACGTTGTAACCACTGCCAGCAACGGCTTAGAGGCGCTAAAAATACTGGACGATATGGTTCCAGATATGATTATTTGCGACGTTATGATGCCGGAAATGGATGGCTATTCCCTGGTTAAGTCAGTGCGGCAAAATCCTAAAACCAACTGGATTCCTGTGCTGTTTCTATCGGCAAAGGGACAAAGCCAAGATCGAGTTAGGGGGTTAACGACGGGGGCTGATATTTATATGGTGAAGCCCTTCGAGCCGGAAGAGCTGGTGGCTCAAGTGGAGTCTTCCCTACGTCAGGCATCACGACTGATCCGCTACAGCAAAAAAGGCGATGGTGCTCAAGAATTTTCTGTCCCCAACAGCGTGGAGCTGACCCCTACGGAGCTAAAGGTGGTGCAGCTGGTGGCGCGAGGAATGGCGAATAAAGAAATTGCGGAAACAATGAAAGTTAGTCAGCGCACCGTGGAAAGTCACGTTAGCAATATGCTGAGTAAAACTGGACTCAGCAACCGTACGGAGCTGGCTCGCTGGGTAATGGAAACTCGAATGACCATATAAGCCTAAGAAGAGAGCTTTGATCTTTGGTTGGTCGCAATAGTGTGTGACGACGTAGCTTGTGAAGGCATAAAGAAGCCGCTTTAAATTAGCGGCTTTTTGCTGTTTATAGGGGGGCAATATGGGCGATCACGTCCTTGCCAAAAGGAGGAAGAATGCCATCAGGTTTGTTGCCACGGAAGGTCTGGTGAATAAAACGATCCCTGATGGGGTATGAAGCTCCAAATAAACTTGGCTGGAGAAAAATACAAGACCAGAAAAAGAAAACCTAGAACGGGGATGATATCGAACTGTCAGCTTCAATGGTGATGAAAACGATGAGGTACAGGCGATCGCTTCAAAGACTTTTGTTAGTAGCTCCCCCTCTGCAAAGCTCAGAGCTTATGGAGACACGCTATTTAACCCTGATAAATATTTTTTCAAAATAGAAGCTGAAGTGCCTGAGCTTAACGGACTTAAAGCGATTTCTATCTAGACACTTGCCCTTTCTAGTCACCTTTCTCAATAAAGCCCCCTCAGCAAAAAGATTCTTACGCATACTCAAGGACCGACTTCCCAAGGGTGGGTGAAAACTGCTTCTTTTAAGATGGAAAATTCATAAAGTAAGCGCCATTAAAATCTAGAAAATCTAAAATTATGCCCTTAAAAACTGAAGACATTTGTCATGTTAGCTGTTAGGCTTATGTTGAAATTGAGTAGTACTTAATTTAAATAAAAAAGTACCCTCAGTATTAATCACTCCCGGCTTGCGGAGTCTGAATTCCGTGAGTTTTATGGCAGTCTATTTTTCAATTTGTAAGTAAAGACGCAGAGTTTGCAGTTGCTTTGCCTTGATCATATTTTCTGAAACGCACTTATTTTCAAAGGGCATTCAAGCTGTCATCTCCAGATGAAAGTGAGTTTGGCTTTTGATGAGGGTACGGAACTTAGGCGTTAAAGCGCCGATTTTCTTGGATAAATACTCCGATCTACTAAATCGACTTTCATTGGCGAAGGAAAATTTTTGTGGATGGCCAGTAATAGCCAAAGTTGTGGATACCATTTAGTTCACTGCAGTGGTAAGAATCTACTTCCAAGGAAAAGTGATGATAAATAACAGGAGTACTACCAATCGTCCAGTTTGGTATTTCCGTTGTTTCTCGAGGAAAGTAGGCAGCGATCTGCAGCGATCTATTAAGTGACGTAA
Organism: uncultured cyanobacterium; assembly: GCA_937883785.1. Lineage (GTDB taxonomy): Bacteria > Cyanobacteriota > Cyanobacteriia > CACIAM-69d > CACIAM-69d > CALGDE01. The sequence continues at coordinate 23,280 of CALGDE010000056.1, read as the reverse complement.
GTTTTTTGGAGTCAAAGATGAGCCAAGCAGTGAGTCCTAATCCAGTGCCCCTACGGGGAAAAGCACTACTACAGAAAGTTAAGGACCTGTCTGATGTTCCACGACGGGAAAAAGCAAAGCTGTGTGGATATTACACAGTGACGAAGAAGAGTAATCAAGTTCGGGTTAACTTAGCGGAGTTTTACGATGCGGTTTTAGATGCAAAGGGAACTCGCATTGATCCCGACAGTTCAAAAGACGGACGGGGACGGGAACCAACTTATCGGGTTAGTGTCCACCAAAACGGGCAAATTGTGATCGGTGCAACCTATACCCAAAGTATGGGTTTGGAGCCGGGAGATGAGTTCGAAATTAAGCTCGGGTACAAGCATATTCGCCTTCAACAACTAGACGCTGAAAATGCGCAGTAAGCTGCCATTGGCGGTATCTAAGATGGAGAAAAAATAAGTTTTGGGCTAAACGTTAATGGTGCCTTAATTTCGTTTGGCCCTATTATTTTGGGGAGAATTAGGAGCAATCAATCAGGAAGTTTCAGCACCAACAGCTGTGGGAATTTGATTTCCCGGTCCTTTTCGAGTTGTTGAGCGTGCACTTTTTAAGTGTGTTGTTGGCTGTCATCAATTAAGTCCCTAAGTCAAAACCCGTAATGGTTGCAGCCTCTAGCATTCTTTGTTCGCCAAAGAGCATATACTCCCCACTGCATAAGGCTTCTGAAGAATTGAATTAATTGATGAAACGCTTTAGGACAACACAGCCTAGTCGATGGTTGGCTGTTATTAAGGTGTGCAGATAAGATGTGCAGAATTTGAATGTTGTTCTTAACGCTGGGGCAAGTGAGCGTTGAGAGTTACCCAGGAGTCGGCGTGAGCTTGACTAACGTCAGTTTGAGAGTACAAAATTAGTTCAAATTTGCTTCTCCCTGATAAAGGGGAGGACTGAGGGAGGATCCTTACCTTACGCCCCGCCACCAAGATTTCTCGCTACTGGCTTAAGCATCAGAGGACCCCTCCACCCCCCCTTGGCAAGGGGGATTTTCGCCGAACTGACTTTGGTTAGCTATCTGCGCCGCTGCCGCTGTGTGAATAATGACTCTAATCCTTCGCTGGTTCTCGGGCTTCCAGTCTTAAATCGAGTCACCGCAGAGGAGAGATTTATTCAGTCTAAAAGCTGGGTCAGGGCATTTTTGGCGTTGGAATATTCATAGGAGAAGCCGGTTTCTAAGGTGCGTTTAGGAATTACCTCTTGCCCTTCCAGCACCACAGCGGCTGCATCTCCTAACAGTGCTTCTAGGGCAAAGCTGGGGACCGGCAGCCATGATGGACGTCCCATAACCTGACCAACTACATTGCAGAATTCCGTCATTCGCACGGGCTTCGGCGCCGTGCCGTTATAAACACCTTTGAATTGCTCGTCCGTTAAGGCCTGAATAATGAGGCTAACCATGTCGTCCAAATGAATCCAGGAAAACCACTGGCGACCGCTGCCTAACGGACCACCGGCGAAGAGTCGGAATGGCATTAGCAGCTTTTCCAATGCACCTCCGCCCTGGCCCAGCACAATGCCCGTGCGAATAATCACCAGCCGCGTGTCACTCCTGACTGCTTGGGCTGCCGCTTCCCACTTTTTACACACGGCGGCTAGAAAGTCGTTGCCAGCGGGGCTGTTCTCGTCGAAGGTGGCAGTTTCGCTGGTGCCGTAGTAGCCGATCGCCGAGGAATTAACCAATACTTTGGGGGGGGCGCTGGCTTGGGCGATCGCCTCCACAACTTTCTCGGTTCCAGCTTGGCGACTATCTAAAATTTCACGCTTTCGATCCGCCGTCCAGCGACTTTCGGCAATGGGAGCCCCTGCCAGATTTACAACCCCATCACAGCCATCAATGGCACTTTGCCAATCTCCCGACTTAAGGGGCGTGTAAGGAACAACGTCACACTGGGGAAATAAGCCAGCGGGGAATAGCCGGCGAGCGCGATCGCCATTGCGCGTCAGCACCACCACACTGTGGTTTGCTTCCGTCAGCCGTTTAACCAGCCGCTGACCCACAAAACCCGTTGCCCCAGTAATCGCTACCTTCATCGCCAATCCCCCCTAAAGACTGTTTATTAAGCAAACCAATTGAGCAAACCACACTATTTTTAAAGCCCCCTCCCTCAGGGAAAGGGGCTGGGGTGAGGACACCCGGTTTTACAACGTCAACGAATGGGCATCGTTCTCAATCAAGTCCGCCAAATCCTTCAGGAACGCTGCCGAATCCGCACCGTAAATAATGCGATGGTCAGCCGTCATATTCACCTGCATTTGACGCTTAACCCCAAACAGTCCGTCGCCGCTGGCTACCACCTGGGGACGGGACGCGCCGATCGCCAAAATTGCCCCCTGATTTGGAGGCAAAATCGCGTCGAATCGATCCACCCCAAACATGCCCAAGTTAGACAACGTAAAGGTGCCGCTGCTGTATTCCTCTGGCTGAAGCTGCTTGCTGCGGGCCCGGGAAACTAGGTCTTTCCAATTGCGGGACAACGAATACAAATCAATTTGGTCAGCGTTGCGCAACACCGGTGTAATCAAGCCGCCGTCAGGCATGGCCACCGCCACTGCCACATTTACTTCGCTGCGATACTGGGTAGCTTCGTTGGCATAGACGGCGTTCACAATGGGGTGCTTGCGCAGGGTAATTGCTGCCGCTTTTGCCAACAGCGCCGTCATGGTGACGCCCTTGGATTTCACCTGTTTGTACAACCCATCGAGGCTGTCGGTGGTGATGGTGTAGCCAACACGGAAGGTGGGCACTGACAGGCTGCTGACCATGGAGGTGACCACGGCTTTCTGCAGGGTGGTGAGGGCAACAGCCTCCCCAGACATGGCCGGTAGGGGAGCGGCGGGGGCGGGCTGAGCCGCCGGGGCCACTGCCGGTGCGGGAGGGGCAACCGGTGCCGGTGCTGATACGGGGGCAGGAGCCGTTGGCGTTTTGCCCGCGGCGGTTTCCACATCAGCGGCGATGATGCGCCCGTGGGGACCGCTACCAATAACGGCGTTGAGCTCCACCTTGAGCTGCTTGGCTAGTTTTTTGGCGCGGGGGGATGCGATCGCCCGTCCAGTTCTGACAGGAGCAGCCGGGGCAGGCGCGGGCGCTGCGGCTACGGGAGCCGGAGCGGGCGCCGCAGGGGCAGGTGCCGGCGCAGCGGGAGCAGCCGGGGCAGGGGCTGCTCCACCGCCGCTGCCAGCTTTAGCCTTCGCCTCTTCAATTTCTGCTTCCGTTTCCGCAATCAGGGCAATGGTTTCCCCAACGGCCACCGAGGCTCCAGCATCAGAAACGATCGCTGCCAGGAATCCCTCATTAAACGACTCCACATCCATGTCCGCCTTATCGGACTCCACCACCAAAATGGTTTCGCCCTTTTCGACCTTGTCGCCGGGAGACTTTTCCCAAGACACGATTTTTCCTTCGGTCATCGTGGAACTCAAGGCGGGCATGAAAACTTCGTGAATCATAGGAGTCTTCGTAACTGGGTATTAGGAGATAACGGGTCCGGGTGGAGTTAAAGATAGGAATTGAGTGAAGCCCTAAGGCTGTGTCGCCGCCGCCACAAGGATTCGGCAAAAAAAATTCCGACACAGCAAATTTGCACGGCTAACGGTGCACTGCGATCGGGCGTAGACCTCTCGCTATACCCGCGTTGTTGCTAGTGAACGACAACTGCAAATTTTCTTAGACAGCTTTTGATTGTATACCCGTTGTGGGCTCTGTCCTAGGGCAATTGGGCAACTCGGTCTGGATTAGCCTTGGTCTTCAAGTATTCGGTGTTGACCCCAGACTCGCGGGTTAGGGCGATCGTGCCAGTGCGAGCCACTTCACGAACGCCAAATTTGTTCAAAATACCAGCTAGTGCCACGAGCTTGCCCGGATCTCCAACAATTTCCAGGGTTAGAGAGTCTTCGGCGATATCCACCACTCGGGCACGAAACACCTGGGCTAGCTCAATGACCTCCGAACGGGTGGCGCTGGAAGCATTCACCTTAAGCAGCATCAGCTCTCGCTCAACGCAGGGAATTTCAGTGATGTCCTGCACCTTGAGCACGTGGATTAATTTGTAGAGTTGTTTTACGATTTGCTCGATGACGCGATCATCTCCAGGAACCACCATGGTGATGCGAGATACGCCATTTTGCTCGGCGGGACCAACGGCAAGGCTTTCAATATTGAAACCACGGCGGGCAAATAAACCGGCAATGCGGGTCAATACCCCAGCTTCATCTTCAGCAAGCACCGAAAGGGTGTGTTTCATGGTCTGCTCTCAAACTCTCAACGTATCTAGAGGCTTAATGTGAACGCGCTATTGTCGCGTTGTCTAAGGTCTGTCATCAATGCCTGGGCGCAAAAAAATGCGCGATTTGGCTGATAACGCTTCCTGAACTTGCAACTCAATTTGCAACAGGGGACACAATTTGAAGCTTCTATGGTACTGGAACCGGGGCCGCTGAGGACGATGCAGGGGAAGAAGAAATGGTTTCCGCAATCCAGTTTAGGATCATGGGGTTGATGATCTTGGGGGCTTCGTCGTGGGGGCAGTGCCCGAGACCGTCGAGCGATCGCACCGTTACCAACGGGTTAAGTCCTTCGAACCCCCTAGCCAGCGCTGGAGGAATCATGGCGTCGCTGGAGCCCCATAACACCAGTACTGGGATATTGGACGCTGCTAGCACAGGCTTCATGGACGGGGTAAACGTGGGGCTGCTCATTCCCCGTAAGATGCGCACAAAAGCTTCGGCGGTGCCTGGCTCCTGGGGTGGATCACTAAGAATTTCCACCAAATCATCATCAATCGCAGTTTTATCGGGATAGGCAATACCCACCCACTTGCGAATCACAGACGGGCGACGCACCCAGTAAAAAATCGTTTTTAACAGGGGCGGATTGGCCACAACCCGCTCCATAAAGGACACCATCGGCAGCAGCAGCGCAGGAATCATTTCGGCGCGGGCGGCGGTATCGGGCAGGCTGAGGGCAATAACGGCAGCCACTCGACGGGTGTTTCCCTCGCGACGGCACTGATCGGCGACGGTCATGGCGATCGCCGACCCAATGGAATTACCCACTAAAATCGCGGCTTCCCCCACCACCTCATCTAAAAACGCCGTCACCTGACTGACCCACAGGGTGCCGCTATAGTCCGTTGGTGGCTTATCAGACCCGCCAAAACCCACCAGATCAAGGGCAAAAACATCCCCAGACTGCCCCCAAACGTCAAAATTATTGCGCCAGTGCCCAATGGACGCCCCAAAACCATGCACTGCCACAATCGGTGGGCGGGTGGATAGTTCACCGGTTCCCGGCAAATGGGCATATTTCACCTGCCAGCCTCGCCACCGCCAAGTTCGCCATCGACCAGTTTGCAGGCGCCACCGACGAGGAGTGGCGAGATTCGGATTGTCAGAATGCTTATTAACAACCTCTTTTGGATAAGGGGTTGGCGATCGCCCGTTTGTCCCCGCCGGTACAGATGCTTCCGGTTTAAATGCTTCCGGTTCAGATGCTGTTGTATCCATTGAACTGCCCATTGAACTGCCTCTCGATACGCTGCGATCGCCGTCAAAACTCAAGTCTGAGCCCTTTCACCGCGGGATTTGGTCAACTAGGGGCTGTCATCATTGAACTTCAAATCCCTCAGCGGTCAGGATTTCAGCCCCTAATCATCTTGTTTCAAAAGGGCGTACACTTCCCACTGCGTAAGGCCTCTGGTGCTTAATTGACGACACGCCCTAGGTCTCAACAAATCTCAAGATCCAGTAGCCACAGATCCAGTAGCCACAAGGGGCTTACCCGTTAAAATCATTTGCCTTGAAAGACGACTCTTGCCAACACATAAAGCCTCTAACCTTGAATCTAATGATGTGCCCTAGGTGTTAATTGCGAACTATTCGCATATTTTTCAAACACAAAGCTCCGCAATTTTTTCGCAAACTTTTTAAAAGTCTGAAACGAACTCGCCCTGAAACACAAAGCTGCCCCTTAGAATAGGGGTGACTCGGTAAGTTAGAGAAACACTCTAGCTTTACATTGTTTAAATATTATCCTGACTAATTAATGCCTGTGGCCGATAGAAGACGATCACCTCGTAAACCCCAAAATCTACCTCCCATCAACGGGAATATTCGCTTTTCCGAAGTTCGCGTGATTGGCACCGACGGTGAGCAACTTGGCATTATGTCCCCTCGCGAAGCCCAGGTGTTTGCCGACGAGAAAGAGCTGGACTTGGTAGTGATTAGCGATAAGGCTAAGCCCCCCGTATGTCGCATCATGGACTACGGCAAGTTCAAATTTGAACAGGAAAAGAAAGCCCGTGAAGCTCGTAAGAAGCAGCACACGGCCACCGTTAAGGAAGTCAAGATGCGCTACAAAATTAGCGGCAACGACTACGAAGTGCGGCGACGGGCAGCAGAGAAATTTCTCAAGGCTGGCGACAAAGTGAAGGCCACCATTACCTTCCGGGGGCGAGAAATCCAGCATTCCCACCTGGCGGAGAAGCTTTTAGTACAGATGCGGGAAGACCTGAAGGAGTTCGCGGAAGTACAGCTTGGTCCTAAGCGAGAAGGACGCAACATGATGATGTTGTTGTCTCCGAAGAAAGACAAATAGCCTTTAGCTAGAAAAGCACTATTTGCAAAGAGAGTAGTTTTGCCCGAAATAGCGAAGTGCTCTCTTTTCTCTATTTACTCTTTATCTACGCAGGCTTCTCTAAGGAATTAGGCGCTGTCCTCAGCTAATGAGTTTCAATGCCTCTAAGGGTAAGGGTTGCAATTCTTGGTGCTTTTGGGTTTAAAAGGGCGCGTATTTCCCTAGTACATGGGGCTTCTTGATTTTGACTGTGGTCATATGGCTTCTGTGGATTTTTGGGATTGCCCTTCGTCGCTAACCCCATAGCTGGTTTTTGTCGCCAATTATTTAAGCACCAGCGCTTAGAATAAAAGCGCTTAGGAATAAGGAAGGGAATGGACGCAAACTACCAGGGGACAATTAAGAACAACTTTCTCGCCGGGATTCTACGCTGGTTGAACCTGCGCCCGGAGGAAAGCGAACGCACCTGGTTGATGTTTGCGTTCTACACGTTCACCACCATTGGCTTGAGCTGGCTGGATAACAGCACCGCTGGTTTGTTCCTGGAGCAGTGGGGCGCTGAAAACTTGCCTTTGGTTTACGTGGGCAACGCCGTTATTGGTGCCTCTCTGGGCTTTGCCTACTCCTGGGTTCAGCGCAGCCTGTCCCTGCGGAAGGTGATGGTGGGGACTCCCCTGTTTATTGCGTTGCCCCTGGTGATGTTTTGGGCGGGCTTGGGCATTGAGCACCTGGCAGCGTACACGGTGTTTGTGATGCGCCTGTGGCTGGACGTGACCTATGTGCTGAACGATATCAACACGTCCATCACCGCCAACCAACTGTTTAATATTCGGGAAATTAAGCGCACCTATCCCATCATCAGCAGCGGCGTTCTGGTGGCGGATGTGTTGAGCGGCTTCTCTTTGCCTCTGCTGCTGGATTGGATTGGATTGCAAAATGTGCTGCTATTGTCGGCAGCTAGCATTGCGGTGGGCAGTATCATCTTGTCCTATTTAGGACGTAGCTATCGTCAGGCGTTCCCCGATTCCCCCACCCGTTTCTTTGAAGAAGAGCAGGCTGACTTTTCTGCGAACCGTCGCCTTCAGGGACCTTTGCGGAATTACGTTTTTTGGCTGGTGGCATTTTTCGTCCTGGCTCAGGTGTTGCTGCTGCTGGTGGAATTTCAATTTTTGGACCAGGTGGAGCTGCAGAACGCCGATATCGAAGATAAAGCTAGTGCCGTTGCCAGTTTCTTAGGATTGTTTAATGGAATTTTGGGGATCGCGGAGCTGACGGCCCAGTGGTTGGTATCCAGCCGAGCCATTGAGCGATTTGGATTGTTCCGGGCTGCTGCCATTCAGCCGGCGTTGATTGTAGTGGTGGGCTTAGGATCTACCTTGGGGGCGTTAGACCTGGCGGGAATGGACCAATTTACGGGGGGGATGTCCACCCTGTACCTGGGGGCGATCGCCATTAAGTTTTCCGATGAGCTACTGCGCTACACCCTTTTTGCCAGCGCCAATCCCGTATTTTTCCAGCCAGTTCCCGAAAATATTCGCGGCAGCATCCAGGCACGGGTGCGAGGAGGCTTTGAGTCCTTATCCACTGGCGGTGCAGGCTTGCTGATTTTGGGCACCAGCTGGGTCTCCCAGCGGCTGATTCCCGATAATTACAGCCAGCTTCAAAGTTGGGTGGTGGTAGGGCAAATTGTGCTGATGGCGGCCCTGTGGCTGTGGTCAGTGTGGGCCTTGCGATCGCGCTATGTGAGTCTGCTGGTGCTTAGTGCGGAGCGCGGTCGGCTGGGAGCCATGGATGTGGACTCCGGTACCCTGAAGCTGGCGGTGGTGGAAGCCCTAGAGCAGGATGGGACCACGCCAGAGGATAAGCGATCGTGCATTGAGCTGTTGAGCCGCATTGATCCCGACAATGTTAGCGAGGTGTTGGCGCCTCTCTTGACCGCCTTGACGCCTCCCCTCCAGCGCCAAAGTTTGGAGGTGATGCTGCAACAGCCCAGTGAAGAATATCTGGTACAGGTACGGGCGCTTATTGTGCAACAGCCGCCGCCGGAGGTGTTGGCTGTGGCGTTGCGATACCTGTGGCTAACGGAGTCGGAACAGGATGTGCGCCATTTACAGCCCTATTTGCGCGCTGAAGTGGATCCCACCGTGCGAGGCACGGCGGCGTCGCTAATTATGCGGCGGGGGACGCCAGGGCAAAAAGCTGAAGCGACAAACTGTTTACGGCGCATGCTTACCAGTAGCAGTGTGCAAGAGCGGGTAATGGGCTGCCGGGCTTTAGGAGAGGCGGACTACCTCCAGGCCCTAAGACTTCACATTCCCAATTTGCTCCAGGATGATTCTCTGGAGGTGCGCTGCGCCCTGTTGGAGGTGATCGCGTCGGCGAGACTGGAGGAGTATTACCCTTCGCTGGTGCGAGGTTTGAGCTACAAGGCGACACGGGATTCGGCTCTGAAAGGGCTAGGGAAGCTGGGTAATGAGGCCCTGCCTATGTTGGCGGAGGTGGCTCAGGATGTACGGAAGCCGGATATTATGCGTACCCACGCCTGTACGGCGATCGGGCAGGTGGGCACGGCGGCTGCCTTGGATGCCCTGGTGGCGAATTTGTTTACCTCCTGGGGTACGGCACGGCGAAATATTCTGAAAATTTTGCTGAAGATTCCCGATGAGGTGGGCATTGAGGGGGTTCTGAACCGCATTGGACGAACCGGCGTTGAGACTCTGATTAATCAGGAGCTGATGCTGATTGGTCAGCGTTGTGCGGCGCTAATTGATTTGCGGGAGAGCCGGGTCCCTGGGGAGCAGGGAGATTTGCTGCGGAAGGCTTTAAGTGAGGGGATTTCTGATGGACAGGAGCAGTTATTTTTGCTGATGAAGTTTCTGTATCCCCTAGGCGCAATTCAGGCGGCGGCGTTCAATATTCGTTCAGGCACCGGCGATAGTAAGGCGCGGGGGCTGGAAATTTTGGACAATACTCTGGATATTCCCAGCAAACGGGCGGTATTGAATTTGCTCGATGCGGATACACCGGTGGAGAAATTGCGATCGCTATCAGAAATCATGGAATACCAGGCGATGGTGCCGCGGGATCGCATTAGACGGTTACTCAACCTACGCCATTTCTTATCGGCGTGGCCCTTAGCCTGTTGCTTCCATCTGGCGCGCACCGAGCGCTGGAGTTTAACAACGGATCAGACCCTTGCTTGTTTGCGCCACCCCCGAGGTTTTGTGCGAGAGGCGGTGTTGGCCTATTTGAAAGTGGCGTCCCAACGGGCGTTGGTGGAATTGTTACCGCGGTTGCAAAATGATCCAGATCCACTAGTGGCCGCCCAGGTGGGGCAAATGTCCCAGGAGCTTGGGTTAAGCTCGGAGGGATAGCACCACTTGTTTTGCTATTCTGTCTGAGATGCAGCGTCTCATTCTGGGTTTGGGACCCCTCGCCGGAGGGGAGCAGGCAGGATAGTATAGAAGTCCAGTTGTGCTGCTTCGACGCGCGAGCTTATCTTTGGCGCTCACTTGCAGGCGATCCTGTTTCAATGCGTTCGCTGTTCCTTGCGACGATTCGTTGGGGAGTTGCCAACGCCGCTCGTGCCGCTGGTTTACGTTCTTTTAGCCCCTGCTTAACTGCATCTCCATGCTCACTAGCGTCGATCGCCTCCTATTTATCCGAGAAGTTCCTATTTTCAAGGAGCTGCGAGACGAGTTTCTAGTCCGCCTGGCGTCCTGTATGGACGAATTATCCTTTCCTAAGAAGCATGCGATTTTTACCGAAGGACAGGAGGGGCGATCGCTTTACATTGTGGTGTCGGGCACGGTGCGGGTGCATACGGGAGATCGAGACCTGGCTAAATTAGGCAAAGGATCGTTTTTTGGGGAAATGTCCCTGTTTGACGCAGAGCCCCGATCCGCATCAGTAAGCACTTTAGATAAGTCCGAGTGTTTAGTGCTAACCCAGCAGCAACTTTATGACGCGATCGATGAAACGCCAGATATTGCGGTAAACATTATTCGATTGCTGTCGCGCCGAATTCGTAAGCTTAATCAGCGTCTTAACGAGGTGCGAGATACGGATATTCAGCAAACGTTGGCACCGAAATAGCCCTAGGATCAGCTTGCATAAGGGCTTTTTTCCTCAGAGCTTTTATGCGCCTTGAGGTGACGACGGCGAGGGAGGCAGATGGGCGTTGTATCGGTTTTCGGGCAAGTTCGGAGAAATTTAAATAAGCAAGGGTCGATTCCCTGTTCCTTTTGGATCGTTGTAATTGGCGCCAGCGCCCTGGGGGGCTGCGGGTTTTCGCCTCAAAAAGTGACCATGGCGTCGGGTCAAAACAATAGTGGCTACCAGCGCATTAGTGAACAGGTGGCACGGTCTGCAAAGCGAGTGGGTGATTTGCAGGTCCAGGACGGTAACGATTCGCGAGGCTCTCAGGATAACTTGCAGCGGGTACTGGACGGGGACGTGATGTTTGCCCTGGTGCAGCTAGACGTGGCGCGACCCGCTATGCGCCAGGGAAAGATTCAAACCTTGGCAATTTTGGCGAAGGAACATTTTCATTTGATTACCCGCAACGATCGCAACCTGGACACCATTCTGGATTTACAGGGCAAGCCTGTGGCTATGGGGCAGGAGGGCAGCGGCACGTTTTTTACTGCCCAGCGACTATTGGGGCTGGCGGGATTGAAGGTGCAACCTCGGGAGATGTCTTTTTCCCAGGGATTGGAAGCGCTGAACGCGGGGGAGGTGGAGGCGATCGCCTATGTGGGCACCGTGGGAGTCAATAAAACCGTGCGGGACGCCATGGGAAAGTCTGACCCGCCTCTCAAGCTGTTGACGATGCCGCCAGCGGTGGCAAATTATATTACCGCCAATTTTCCTGAGTCTTACCACCAAGCCACCATTCCCCAGGGAATCTACAACCCTATTCGCACCCAGCCTCCGCAGGATGTGCCGGCGATCGCCACTGGCACCGCTTTAATTGCAAAAACCAACGCCGATAATCGGGCTATTGGGCTGATGACCTGGGCGATTTTATCCACCGCGCGCCAGTATGCGGTGTTTTATCCTGAGCTGGCGGATGGTGATCCGAAAGAACTCCTTCAGCGAAATTCCCTATACACAGCAATTCCGGCGCAAAAAGTTTACGAAAAAGGAGACCCGCGCAACGCTTGGCTGCGGTCCATTCAGGAAAATGAAACGATTCAGGAATATGCCCTGGCGCTGATGGTGACCAGTGTGATTGGTTTGCTGCTGGGGTGGTGGCGCAAGCGACAGGCGGCAAAGGTGACCCAAGCGGCGAAGGAAGCGGTGACCCAGTTGCGCAGCACGTTGGAGCACAATCCCCAGGGCGCAGCGGACGGTATTGTGCAAATTGCTCAAAAGTATCGGCTAATGTCCCTGGACGGGGCGATTTCTGCGGATGCCTACGAGCAGGTTAGTCGGATGTTGGACTTATTGGACGAGCAGGCTCAGGCGGTCCTGGAAAGTCGCCGTCAGCAGAAAATTGGCGACACCGTTAGTTTGCTGGATGCGGTAGATACCCATTCTCAGGAGTCTCCGAGAGAGCGGCGAGTGGCAATGGCGACTATTGATCGCCAGTATCGCGCCATGCTTCAGTCCGGGGAGGTGGAGTTGTCCACTTATTTGCAATTGCGGCAGCTGGGAATTTTGCAGCTAGGGCTCCATGGGGGCGATCGCCCAGACAATCTCCCAGGGGTGTCTGATCGCGACTCCAAAAATGAGCCTGGAAATAACTTGGGAGATGGGGCAGGGGAGGGGCGATCGTCCGACCCTTCTCCCAAAAACGGAAAAGGCTCCCCCCCAAAGCGCCCACTGCCAAAGCCTACTCCAGTGATGCCGCCGCCTCGCCGTCCTATGCCTATGCCTCCTGATCCGTCGGCTCCCTCTTAAAACTCTTTAAGTAGTTTCGGACCTGTGGGACTTTAAATCCTACGGAGGGATAGACGCCTTTACTTTGAAAGTTAAAGACCCTCAAAGTAAAGGCGTTTGTGTTCCTTCTTGCTTTGGATATCTTGATGAAATTGCATCCCCCCACAAGGGGACTCTGGACAAGTGAATAGGTTTGAATATCTTTACGCATGGGCAAAAGTTCAAGCCCCAAAAGAATTTCCCTGAAGTGTGGATTTTTCAAGCGTTGCGGGACTTTTTCCTCCCCTCGCAAACGTAAGATTACGCTGGGTTATCAAACTGATTGTCAGAGCTTACTAAGAATTAAAACCAAAGGTAGTGTAGGTCACAAAACAGCGTCATTGGAGTTTTTAGCATAGTGGCCTGTTGTAGCAGATGGTGCCTCTGCATCTGTTTTTAGAACCTGTTTTTTAGAATCTCTGCGAGTCAGAGATGGGCCAGTGTTTGAAACTCGATCGCCCGCTTTTTCGCCCACGGTTCCTGTGAGTACGCAGGATGCTTTCCCGTCGGTCTATTCCACCTTGTCTGGTGAAGCACTGCGGACCCAAGTGTTGCCCCAGTTTGGGCTCGGTGGCGTCAAAGGTATTTATTTTTGGCACCGGGGACTTAGTGATGTGTACTTGGTGCAAGCGGCGTCAGAGCAATATATTCTGCGCGTATCCCATCACCATTGGCGATCGCGCGGGGAAGTGTATTTCGAGCTAGAGTTTCTCGAGTTCCTTCAGCGTTGTGGCATGCCCATTTCCGCGCCCATCCCCACCCACACCAATAGCCTAGCCGTTGACCTGACCGCCCCAGAGGGTAAACGCTACGCAGCCCTGTTTAAGCGTGCCCCTGGCGATGTGCTGATGGGGGACCTAGACCAGGAACACGGCAAGATTCTGGGGCAGACCCTAGCCCATATGCACCAGGCATCCCACGAGTTTCGCAGTACCCATTATCGCCGTCCCTTGGATTCAGAGCTTCTGATTCAGCGCCCGTTGACAGCTATTGAGCCATTTTTGCGCGATCGCCCCGAAGACTGGGATTATTTGCAGACCATTGCTGAGGCGATTCAAACCACCATGGACAGCTTGGTGGTGGAGATTCCCTACCGAGTAGTGTGCTGGGGCGACCCTCACAGCGGCAACGTACATTTTCTGAAACGCAAGCCGACACTGTTTGACTTTGATCAGTGTGGCTATGGACCGCGAGCTTTCGACCTGGCGAAGTTTCTTCAAGTGGCGATGCAGGCGGGGCTAAATAAGCGCAACCGTGACGCCTTTTTAGACGGTTACCAACAGGTGATCACCCTGACCGACGAGGAGCATGCTTCTCTACAGCGGTTGACTCAGGCAGCCCACCTGTGGTCCTGGTCCATTAGCATTACCCACGGACTGTTGCACGACTACAGTCGCCTAACGCCACGGTTTTTCACCAAGCGTCTTCAGACGCTTAAGCGCCTTGATACAAAGGATTGGGCGCTATTTTAAGGCGCTTGTGGTGATGGTTTTAGCGAGTTGTTAACGGGTTAGCTGTGCATCCCATCTATTGGTAGGCTGGCTAGGTGATAGATTAGCTTGTGCTTTTCTGCATCTGTGCTCTTCTGCGCGATCGCCTGTCCTGTTGCGATAGCCTGCATCCCATCCAGTCGTAACCTCGATGCGTTTTTCCAAAATTCTAATTGCCAACCGTGGTGAAATTGCCCTGCGAATTATCCGCACCTGTGAAGAGCTAGGCATTGCGACGGTGGCGGTGCATTCTAGTGCAGATCGCCAGTCTCTCCACGTGCAGCTAGCGGACGAAGCGGTGTGTATTGGTGAAGCAGCTAGTACTAAAAGCTACCTAAATATTCCCAATATTATTTCCGCTGCCTTAACCTGCAACGCCACAGCCATCCATCCTGGCTATGGTTTTTTGTCGGAAAATGCCAAATTTGTGGAAATTTGCGACGATCATAAAATTGCCTTTATTGGCCCTACAGCCGAATCAATTTTGTCCATGGGGGATAAGTCCACGGCAAAGGCAACGATGCAAAGTGCCGGCGTTCCCACCATTCCCGGCAGCGATGGGCTGCTTGCGGACGAAGTTGAAGGGAAAGCCCTGGCGGAAAACATGGGCTATCCGGTGATGATCAAGGCGACGGCAGGCGGCGGCGGTCGCGGTATGCGTTTAGTGCGTCACGGAGATGAATTCTCTAAATTATTCCAGGCCGCCTATGGTGAGGCAGATGCCGCCTTTGGTAACCCAGGGCTATACATGGAGAAGTTTATTGAGAAGCCTCGCCATATTGAGTTTCAAATTTTGGCGGACAGCCACGGCAATGTGGTCCACCTGGGGGAGCGTGATTGTTCCATTCAGCGCCGCCACCAAAAGCTGTTGGAGGAAGCTCCCAGCCCGGCGTTAAATCCGGATCTGCGTCGACAAATGGGGCAGGCGGCGGTGGCAGCGGCCAAGTCCATTGGTTATGTGGGCGCAGGAACCGTGGAGTTTTTGGTGGATATCCACGGCAATTTCTACTTTATGGAGATGAATACCCGTATCCAGGTGGAACATCCGGTAACGGAAATGATCTGCGGGCTGGACTTGATTGCGGAACAAATTCGCATTGCCCAAGGGGACGCTCTATCGGTAACCCAGGACGATATTAACCTGTCGGGGCACGCCATTGAATGCCGCATTAATGCCGAGGATCCGGACCATAATTTCCGTCCCAATCCTGGTCGCATCACTGCCTACCTTCCCCCCGGTGGTCCTGGCGTCCGCATGGATTCCCACGTATACACCGACTACGAAATTTCTCCTTACTACGATTCTCTAATTGGGAAGTTAATTGCCTGGGCTCCCACGCGGGACTTGGCGATTCGACGAATGCAGCGAGCCCTTAATGAATTTGCGATTACCGGTGTACCCACCACCATTAGTTTTCATCAGAAAATAATGGAGTCTCCCGAGTTTCTGGAAGGAGAAGTGTACACAAACTTCATCGAAGAATGGATGAAGAAAAACGCTAAAAAGTAAAAACGCTAAAAAGTAAGTGTGGGCTGGGAGCTGCCATCATTTAAGTTGTAAGTCCTCTAATTGTAAGGGCTTCAGCCACTAGCACTTTTTGCTGTGAAAGGGCGCATACTCCCTACCAAGGCTTCTGGTTCTCAATTAATGACACGCTTTAGCTGGGAATAGCAATTTTATTGGAATGCTGATTGGATTAGCTGCTGATTAAAAGCGCGCTTAAAAATCGCAGGGGGCTGTGCCGAGAAAACGGACGCCTTCTTCCGAAACGGCAAATCGACAGGGGATAATCTCTACGCCTACTTCTCTTGCTTGACGCAGCAACTGTCCATACTTAGGATCGCGCTCGTCGCCGGGGGCAAAGGAGAGGCAGTCTTCTCGGTTGATAAAGTAAACCATCACTGCTCGGTGATTAATATCGGGATTGGTAACGCTAGGGGTTTGGGCGATCGCCATCAGCTCTGTCAAATGCTTTTGCCCGCGGGTCGTGACCGTATCTGGAAATAGAGCTAAAGTTCCCCCGTCGCTCCAGGTGGTGTTTTTAATTTCAATATAAATACCCGGTTCATCCTTTATCTTTGCTCCTCGTGCAGGAGGGGTCGGCATTTCTTCCGTGGCGTCACTTTCTATGCCGGTGAGCAAAAAATCAATGCGGCTATTTTGAGTGCCATATTTCACCTCAGACTTGAAATGGCGATAGGGACCGAGCTGGGGTAGCAGGCGTTTTTCCAACACAGTGCGCATGGCTTTGTTGGGAGTATTGGTATTGGCTCCTACCCAGAATGGCGATCGCCCCGGCTTTTCTAACTGCACTGCTTCCCAGGTATAAGCCAGCTTGCGCTTGGGATTATCGCTTTTAGACACCAGCACCCGAGAACCCGGATCGCAAATATCGGACATGGGCCCCGTGTTGGGACAATGGGCGGTGATTTCTTCCCCCGTATCTAATTTGATATCGGCTAAAAAGCGCTTATAGCGAGTGCCCAGCGTTCCCAACTGACAACCGGAATATTCGTAAACTAAAACGCCTTCCGAATCAGAATTTGACTCAGCATTCGATTGAGAATTTGAAGGGGAAGCGGATAAAGTCACAGGGAATTTTATTGACGTTGATAGCAGCCCCTAGATTGCATTACTGTGGGCAAAACAATCCAGGGGGCGATTTTTTACAATCGAAAATCAAATCGAGTTGGCAACAGTTATTAGTCCGTCGTTAATCCGTGTTCCAATGCGAAACGCACCAGTTCTGTACGGCTATTGGTGCCGGTTTTACTGAATAAACGGCTTACGTATTTTTCAACGTTGCGAATGCTGGTTTCCAAACGGCGAGCAATTTCCTTATTCATTAACCCCTGGGCAACCAAATTCAAAACGCTTTGTTCCCTCGGCGTTAGTGACACGTTGATCGGCGGTGGCGTTGTTACGATTCCTTGGGGGCTTTGGGTTAGTAGCGCCTTGATTTCGGCCACCTGTCGTGCCAATTCTGCAATGTCGTGTTCTCCTTCGCTACCCTCGCCGTCGGTGGAGGAAATAACCGTTTGGCGGCGGTCCAGAAGATTACTAACAATAGCGACTAGTTCATCCGGGTCAAAGGGCTTAGATAAGTAAGCGTCACACCCGGCGTTGTAGCCTTGGATGCGGTCCATGGTCATGCCCTTTGCCGTTAAGAACACCACCGGCAACCCTTTAAAGCGATCGTCGTCGCGCATTTGCTGCAAGAATTCATAGCCGTCCACCTTCGGCATCATCACGTCGGAAATCACCAAATCCGGCGTAAATTGTTGCAGTAGCTCCCACCCTTCCGTTGCGTCGCGGGCTGCACGGACACCATAGCCGCTGTCTTCCAGGTAAGCTTGCACGGCTTCGCGAAGACCGGGTTCGTCATCAACAAGCAAAATTTGATGGGGCATAGGGGAAAAGACTGACTGTTCATTACCTACGTTCAACTATACGTTGCCGGTGGAACTGGCGTCTTCACCCGGTCGGGGGGATTTCCTGGGGACAAAAGTTCGGGTTTTTGCACTACTTTGACGCGGTTTCGATCCTAGAAAAGGGGACGGATAATGGGCGCAATGATGGCAAGGACTTGGGGGCGAAGGGGGCACAATAAATTTTCTGGAGGCTGAACAGGATACGCTATGCTAGGTAGGCTGATCGGGAAAATAACTTATGGCAAAGCGCCGCAATCTAAAAAAAGAAAAAGCACAACGGAATTTGGCTTACGCGCGGAAGTTCCGCAAGCGTTCCACTGGACGCAACAATCGTGGTCGTCGCCCGCCCATGAATAACGATGCGGATAATGAGAAGAAGGAAGAAGAGGATGGCGAAAAGACTACCGCCAACCAAGATGCTTAGGGGTTAGAGTTAGGACCTTTAATAAGTATCTAAATTTTGAAGATTTAAGTCTTGAAAATTACATTTTGAATGGTGCAGGTTCAGCGTTATGTCCTGCACCATTTTATTGGGCTTTTTTTTAAAGTTTTTGCTCAGAAACCGACAGGAACCTTGCATCCCAGGCTAGGCTTGATTGCGCTTAGTCTTCGTTTCTCTCTGTGGTGTCGGAATTTTCCTCCGGCTGATTAATGTGATCCAATAGCTGCGATCGCCACCGATAAAGCAAGGTCCCTTCCACTGCCGTATCCAATAGATTCCGCGCGACGGAGTCCGACCCGTTATCGGTCCAGGTGCATCCTTTCTCTAAATGATTTCGCGTGGCTTTGCTGACGTTTTGACTTCCCCAAGCAGCGCAGAATCCCTGTAGCAGTGCGAGACCAAGGGATATGGTGAAAGACTGATCGGTGATGGCTATTGCGGATAGGGTTTCAACGATCGCCAACCCCCCAACGCTAACTGCCAGAGATCGCCACAACTCCCACGAACGGTAATCCGTTAAGGGCAATCCATACAGATTTGCTAACTTTTTGATTAACCAAAGATCGGCGATTAAGCCACCAATTAAATCCAAACCGATAACTGGGCTAAGGGTTACCAGAACTGCCTTTATTTGAATAATTTGCCAGCCATTATTTTCTGCCCCTGTTTCTAAATGGGTGGTGGTTTTTTGGGCGATCGCCCGCTCCTTTAGCCGCGCCTGGAACAACGCATTAAACGCCAGCAACAGCTCCCCCTCCCGCTCCACAATGGTGCGAATCGCCGACTTTAAATGCTCCACATCCGGCGGCGGCGACTCCCAACTGTAGGCAACGCGCCCGTCGGGCCACTCCTCGCGCACCTTCAGGGGAGCCGGTTCTGCCGCTACCAACACCACGTCATCCACCGGCAAAGTGGGCTGCCAATTGGGCAAGTTATCCTCACTTTCTTCGGAAGATTCCCTCTCTTCCGACGCACCCAACGGCATCAGCGCTTTTAGCCGATCCGCGATCGCCCCATGCTCAGCTTCGGGATACAGGTCAATTTTGTTAAACACCAAAATCAGCGGCTTATGCACCGCCCGCAACTCCCGCAGCGCCTGGGCTTCCACCGGAGTAATATCCCCCGCCACCACAAACAAAATCAAATCCGCCCCGTCCGCCACATCCCAGGCGATCGCCGCCCGCCCCTCCCCCGCAATTTCATCCAACCCCGGCGTATCCACCAGCTCCACCCGCAAAGGTTGCCCGTCCCCCTCTCCCCGCAATTCCCACTCCAGCGATCGCGCCACCCGCGTCACCCCATTCAGCGGTCCCGTTTCCAACACCGCATCCCCCATTAGCCCATTAAGCACCGCCGATTTGCCGCGACTGACCATACCAAAAACGGCAATACGCACCACAAACCGCTCCAGCTTTCGCAGCAGGGTTTCAATGCTGTTGAGATCCCCCTCCAGCGCCGTTTGTAGCTCAGGATTATCCTGCCGCCGGTAGCGATACAGGGTTTGCTGAAGGCTTTCCTTGGCGCGATCAAGCTGTTGTTGGGCTGGGTTTTGGGCAGGATTTTGCTCTGGGGTCGGGCGATCCCTATGATTTTCCTCGGGCGGCGTTTGCTCGGGCGTGAAGATAGCGGCGGTGGGGTCAGTCACGGCGTTGGCTTACCGAATGGTAGCGGTTACGGTTGCCCGCGAGGAATCAACGAGACAGTTAATTCAAGGTTGTTTGGTTCCATTTTGCACACAACCTTGCTCCCATGATTGCCTATGGACGCTCAATGGTTGTCCTTAATCCAATTTAGGACAGCCTCGGCATTTTCATTTGGGGGAAATACGGGGTAGAAAACCTTACAGATTTTCCCGTCTCTGGCGATCAGCGTCATTCGTTTATATAGTTCCATGCCAGCCACTTCAAAAGTAGGCAGTCGAATAGAAGTTTTGAGCTGATGGGTGGCGTCGCTTAGTAGTTCAAAGGGTAGATGGAGCCTTTCCTTTGCCTCTTGCTGATAAGCCGTCGTTTGGGTGCTGATTCCAAATACCTGGGTGTTGAGCGCTGCTAGTTCCCCATGGTGATCTCTGAAGGCGCAGGACTGGGGGGTGCATCCTCTGGCTCCGGGGATACTTGCCCAGCCATCGGGGAGTTGGGTGTCTGGGCGACCGGTCATTGGGTAAACGTAAAACACCACAAGTCCAGGCAATTTGTGGATATCAACGGATTCATCATTGGTTGCCATCAGCGACATTGCGGGCAGCGCCATGCCTTGGAGATGGTTTGCAGCGCCGTCGTCCTCTGGTTCTGGGAGGTTTTCTGGTAACCGATTCAAATCCATAAATTGATCTCTCTGAGCTGTTTTTAGTTTAGCGATCACCGCCCCACCCGTTTTCTCACTTTCTGGTGGGATATGCTCAAAGGGACTGCGTACGTTGCTTATTTTTCTCAACTCCTATGGCTGAGCCCGTTACGGTTACTGGTTTGCTGGTTGGCTATCTCGTTAAGGAGATAGCGGGGAAGGCGCTGAAAAGTTACGCCCAGGATTTTTTGAAGGGTCGCTTAAAAACGTAATGCAGGGGCTGAGGAAGGAGCCAGCAGAACGGGCTTTGGAGCAGTTTACGACGGCGTTTGTGCCCCAGAATGCGCAGAAGGTGTGGAATTATTTGCCCCAGTTAGCGGAGTTGCCTAAGGTGTATTTGGAGCAGTTGCGGGCTGTGGGGCAGGGGTTTAATGAGGAAATGGAGGTATCCCTCTGAGCTGCGAGAAGCACCGTTGTGATGCGTTGGATCCACATTTGATAATTGGTCTATTATTTTGCCAGTAGGCACCTTACTCACCGCCCTTGCTAGCTATGGACCAGAATGCGCTTGCCCCAAAAAAGATTCAGAAGACGCGCTTCCGAAAGGCATTGCTCGATGTCTACCGGAGCTACAGCGAATTAAGCATTTTTGTACGGGATGCAATAGATAAGAACTTAGAAGAGATTGCAGGAAGTGGTGAAGGATTAGAGATTGTTGCTTTTAAGCTTTTGGAGTGGGCAGATGCTAAGCGATGCCTCACTGAACTATATGCTTGCTTCTATGAAAATCATCCCAATCATAGGTCTGCCTTAACTCCGGTATTCAGAGGAATTCCAGTTGCCATCAATAGAAAAGCATTTGGCTCGTTTCTTGCCCTTGGCTCTAGCCTAGTCTTACTTGTGTCTATTACAGTATCCATACAGGGCAGAAAGCCGGACAAACTTGAGGTTTCTGGGGACGGAGAGCAGAGTGTGCTTGTTGGAGATAGTGTTCTCCTAAATTTTCAAAGTGCTAATGGAAAGGTGAGTACAAAAATCGACCAAGCTGAAGAAAACTTGGTTAGCGACGAAGTCCTGGCAGAGCTTATACAAGTTCATCAGCATAGGGCTGATATGGTACGCCTGGAGCTCTCTTCAATGAAAGAATACAAGCCCGTTAAAGTTTATCTAGACCGTTTTGATAATTTGCATGGTCAGCATATCGATGCCCTCCGGAAGGGAGACTTGATATTAGCTTCAACTATATTGCAATCAATATACGTACTTTCTAGAAACTTAGACAGAGATGGGTTCTGGGATCGTCCGAAGACGGAACAAGCAGAGACAAAAAATAGACCTCCAAAGGTGAGGAGGCCAGATATTAGACCGATGATGCTTCCCCCCCCCTTCCCTTTCTTGTCTTGAAAAACGGGCTAGGTTGAGTGAATCCTATAAAACTCGAATAGCCGAAATGTATATTGGAGAGGACTCTTTGAAGGAGGTCGCTTCCAAAGCATCTGGAGTAGATGAAATATGCTCCGATCAGGATCCCGCTAGTCCTGGTCCTTTCACCGATGCTTTTCCAGTGGGTCAATAGGTATCCACAGTAAGGTTGCGTTCACAACTAGAAGCCATACGCTGACCAATCTGATCTCGCTCGCTTTCAAGGATGGGTTGCAATCAATCTTGGAGCCGTAGCCGCAGTTATTCCGGCCGATCGCGCTCCAAATCATAGAGCACTTTTTCGATATACCAATCCTCTGGCATTCCTGGCCAATGGGCTTTAGCTTGCTCAATTAACCGCTCCGCCAACGCCCACTGTCTTCCCACCAAATACCGCAACCGTTGCTTCAAAGGATTTTCAGCGGGAGTATTGTCCGAAGTTGCCATTTGCGCCCCCGTCGGCACCGAACTTTGCAACTTTTTCATCGCCTCCAACGTATTGCGATACTCATCCCACTGTTCCATTTCCGAATAAAACGTCGCCGCCCTTTGATAATCCTCCAACGCCCGTTTCAACTCCTCAATACGGGCATAGGCTTGGGCACGGGCAAGGAAAAATTTTGGTTTCTGATCATCCCGCGCGATCGCTTCCCCATAGGCAGCGATCTTTAACCAATCTGCGGCGCAGGGCGAAAAGGACTGGATTTTGGACCGTATTGCTCAGAAAATTGAAGTGTTTCGTCGGGGAAATGATGGCTTAAAAAAGGTGACGGTGGTGACTGGGGATTGAAACATTGACCGGTCCCATGTTGCCCGGTTTTGAATAGGTGGGGCGATCCGTTTTTGAGCTGTGAGTAAGACTATGCTGAAATAAATCACCAACAAAAATCTTGATGACCCTAGCCGAACTTTTACCCGAAATCCGCAAACTAACCGAATCTGAGAAATACCAACTATTTCAAATCCTGAAGAAAGAATTAGTCCCCAACCCCGACAAGCCACCCGCCATGTCCGGCGCTGAATTTTTCGATTCCATCAGAGAGAAAGTTGCTGATATCCCTTCTGAGCCGAAAACACCAAAAGGTTTAAACGGTCCTCAACTGCTGGATACTATTGAAAAACGATTTGCCGACTGTCCTGGTTTTGAATTGCCCGAAATACCTCGTGAATCGATTCGTCCCGCCAACTTTTTTACCGAATAACAGCTTCGTCCAATTGATTGAATATCGACTAAACTTTGACCATGACTTTGGCTGAACTTTTGCCCAGTATTCGTCAGTTAACTGACGTAGAAAAACGAGAATTATTCAAGATTCTGGGTAGGGAGCTTCCGCCTGAATCTAGCGAGCCTCGTATGCTCTCTGGGCTTGAAATTATTGAGCTGATGGAACAAAGTTTCGCGGATTTTCCCGACTTTGAATTGCCCGAAATCCCCCGCGAACCTATTCATACAGATCACACCCTCTTCGGCGAAGAGTAATGGACATTGTCTTCGACACCAATGTCATCTCGGAATTAATGAAGCCCCAAGTTGCAGGATTTCTTAGGAACTGGATGACCCGGTGGAATCAATCAAAGTTCTACACCACCAGCATTACCCAGGCAGAAGTTTTCTACGGGGCGTTGCAGGATTGAGAGATGATGGGAAGTGATCAGCCATCGAATCCAAACTC
>CALGDE010000055.1 GCA_937883785.1 uncultured cyanobacterium | reverse complement strand
AAAGCTGGAATGAAGTTGGGGTCTGTTCGTATCTGACCCACTTGGCTTTCAGGCTCACTGTTGCTGACCACTATGATCAACTTAAAGGGCATTTTGAAGGTTGGCAGAAGTCGGTGTCTACTGGTGCTGCTAACCAGAAACAATCAAAGTTGATCCAGCACCCTGAGGTTGTTCGACATGTTCAGTCAGGCGGAAAAATTCCTACCAACTTAAGCCCTGCTGTTCGATCAAAGCTTGCATTGATGCAAGGGGGGTATAACCCATGAGTTCAACTCCCCTAACGTTTGATTACTTTCTGGAGCTATATGGATGGCTACTTCATGTTCGAGGTGAGCTTCCGTACTCAGAACCCTTTGCTGATGTGATGCTCTATGCCCAGACAGAAACAGCTCGATCAGCGTTTCAAGTTCTTGTTCGGAAAGGGTTCTCTTGCGAGCAAGTTAAAGCTTCTGTCGAAAATATCCACGCTTCTGGTGAATATTCCCCTAAGCGATCGCTGGCCTTATGTATCGCTCAGTCGATCCAAGGTATGCGACAGCCAACGACGTTCAGCGTTGACCCAGGGGTTGTAGAAGAAGGGCTTGCTTCACTGCCTCCATCCTTCGAAAAGAGTGAGAACAGCGCCAATCTTCTGGCTTCTGCAAATCAGAAGAATATTGAATGCCCAAATCCTCTTTTGTCTGAGGCGGCTAGCACTTACTGGGACTGGTCTGTTGTCGGACACGGCTCAATGTCAGTCCCGCCGTCAAGAATCCCTATTGACGGGACCCCGTCTATTTTCCACTCTCGGATTTGTTTTTTCGCTCGCCGTGCGTTCAAATCGTCCCTTGGGAACGATTGGCATCTCCGAATTAAGTCCGCCTTTTCTGGTGATGAAATGTACAGCTTGTTTGGAGACCGCCGGGTTTTCGATTGATCCCATTCTCTTCATCCCATCATGTTTGCCGCAGATTCCCTAAAAACAACATCTTTTGAGCCTGTAGATCAGACACCTCCATCCAATATTGAGGTGGAAGAAGCCATCCTTGGTGGCATCCTGCTTGACCCTGCTGCAATTGACCGTGTGGCAGATGTGCTGACGCCTGAGTCTTTCTACTTGACTGCCAACCAATACATCTTCCGAGGGGCGATCGCCCTTCACGAAGAAGGAACCACTTGCGATCTCATGAGTGTTTCAAGTTGGCTTCAGGACCAAAAGTTACTGGAAAAAGCAGGTGGACCTTTCCGTCTAACTCAGTTGCTAGAGTCGACTGTCAGTGCTGTCAACATTGACCGCTATGCCTTGCTGGTGCAAGAAAAATATCGTCGTCGCCAGTTCATTCAGGCGGCTGCGGTAATTGAGTCCATTGGGCGTTCTACTGAAATTTCCATTGAAGAGGCTGAACAAAAAGCTGAGCAGGCCCTTTTTCAGGTCACCCAATCTGGATTTGGACCCAGGGACAACCTACATAAGGTCTCAGACTTCCTACCCGATTTTTTCAATGATTTGGAGGGTAGGGCTTTGGGGAAGGTTGTCCCAGGAGTTCCTTGTGGATTCCGAGATCTAGATGCTCTGACCCAAGGATTTCAGCGATCTGACCTGATCATCGCAGCGGGACGTCCTGCGATGGGTAAAACCAGCTTTGTGCTGAACATTGCCCATCACGTTGCCAAAAATCGACTCCCGGTTGTTATTTATAGCCTTGAGATGTCGAAAGAGCAGCTAACTCAGCGATTATTGAGCGCGGAATCAAAGGTGGAAAGCGATCGCCTAAGGAATGGAAAGCTCTCTGGACAAGAGTGGGACGCCGTCACCAATGCCCTTGGGGTCCTTGACGACATTCCCCTTGTGATTAGTGACAATGCGGATTTGCATATCAACACGGTCCGTTCACAACTTCGGAAAGTGAAGTCTCAGCACAAAGGGAAGTTGGGACTAGTCGTGATTGACTACCTGCAACTGATGCAGACTGCCGGCACCAATCGGGTTCAAGAGCTGGCACAAATAACGCGATCGCTTAAGGCGATGGCCAAGGAATTACAAGTGCCAGTGATTCTTTTGTCTCAACTCAGTCGAGGAGTTGAATCACGCACTAATAAGCGCCCGGTGATGTCGGACTTGAGAGAAAGCGGAGCCATTGAGCAAGACGCAGATCTCGTTCTGATGCTGTATCGGGACGAGTATTACAACCCAGACACTCCAGACCGAGGGATTGCAGAAGTAATCATCACCAAACACCGCAACGGACCTGTTGGGACGGTGAAGCTTTTGTTCTCCCCTGAATACACACGTTTTTGTAATTTATCAACTTCAAATGACAAGCCATAACGGACCACAACTTCCCTTCAAGCAGCATCGAGTGTCGAGCAAAGTATCCCCGAGCCGTGGAATTCAAGTCGTCACAAAGCATCGTTTCTCTGTCTATTCTGAGGAGTTGCGAACACCTGGGAAGTCCCCTCATGTAACAAAGATGGCGCGGCGGCGCAAGAAGCCTCCGTACTTTGCAATCGCTGTAATTTCTCTTCTTGTTGCAGCGGGGCTTTTCTCCGTATTCCGTTCCGCATCCCCCCCCTCAACATCTGTTCCGCTCCCTTCTTCCGACCAACCCATTTCTAACTAGCCATGACTCTCTCAATTAAATGGATTGCTGACCAATTAAATTCGCTTGGGTTTGGAG
This sequence comes from uncultured cyanobacterium, assembly GCA_937883785.1. Lineage (GTDB taxonomy): Bacteria > Cyanobacteriota > Cyanobacteriia > CACIAM-69d > CACIAM-69d > CALGDE01. The sequence continues at coordinate 17,554 of CALGDE010000055.1, read as the reverse complement.
AAAGCCCTTCAGAAAAAATTGTTCAGGCTTTAAAGGATGTGAATGCGATCGCGGCCTTTGGGTATAGCGACGACTGCCTAGAAATTTTCGGCACTATTCGCCATGAATTCTCTGCAATTAATGGCGGCACGTTTCGGGTCCCTTTGACAGAAGACTACGGAGATGGAGCAGAACAGCGCTCTGTTATTTCCGTTCGTGCCGACTGGCATGATAGCCCGCTTCTCGCCCCAGAAGGTGTTGCTTGGGATATTTACCCTTTAGAGAAAAATATTCAGTACGAAACTTTCATCATCCAAGACGATGGCGAGCCTTTTTGTCGCGGGTCCGTCATAGTTTTCCCGCCGTTTGAAAACCTAAATGGAACATCGTCATGACTTCATCTTCTCTTCCAAGTCCTACTTCTAGCTTGCCGGAATTTCCAGCGTCTCCTTTTGACGAAAACTCTTCTGGATCTAGAGTGTGCTTCTTTTTTCAAGGGATTTACGGTGAGAACTTCCATGCAATGGAAGATTCGAGGCGCTTTCTGCTGTTGGAATTCCTGTCATTGTTTTTGGCAGAAATTGCCACTCCTATTTTTGGATACAAGCTTCGCACTGCCTGGGTGAATGTAATTTGCCGAATGGAACCCAAGATTGATGACGACTTGGAAGACGATTTGCATGAACCTTTTCGAGTTCCACCTCAAGATTTACGCCAATTCGCGATTTGGCTTCTTCAGTCTGTGACGTATGCGATCTCTTACGTCCCGTATGCCGAATAAATTTACCCAACCCATTCATGACCATTAATCACTACCAACACGATCCTCCATCTCTTACGAAGGAAAAGCCCACGGCTTATTCCATTGCCGCTTTGTTGAATGGTGTTGAAGATTGCACATTGCTGCCAGATGACTCTGACATTGTTCAGCAGCTAAAAAGCATTGGAGCGATCGCCGTCCTATCCAACGGAGAGGATGCCATTGTTTTCGGAGCCACTAAAGATGAGTGGTGCGTGAACGATGAGCCATCACACAAAATTTCATGGATTGATGGTGACGGAGAAACAGTACGTGTTGTTGTTAATCTTGAATTCAAAAAGCGAGGTGATGAGCTGTCCTGGAAGGTTTCGCCGGTCCCCTTCCCTGCCACCTTTGCTCTGTTTTCAATTAGCTTTCACGGAAGCACTCTTCACCAAGGTGCCGTCATTGTTCCAGCGTCACCACGGAAGATAGCTTCACGAATCCGTGAAATGAGTGCCTATGGGATCAGTCGGCTCGATTGGTTTATTCCTGCCCTTAACGAGATTGGGGCAGTCGCTGTCATTCCTTCTTACGATGACATCGTCGTCTGTGGGTATTCAGTTTATCGATGGTTTAAGCCGACAGACTCTGATTTTGTGGATGGACGTTTCCCTTTCTTGATCGATATTGAGGATCAAGTGTTGGGTTTTTACGCCAAACGTCGGTGCGACAATTTCTTCGATATTTACGGGACTGGGAGCGACAAAGTATGGCGAGTCCCTATGGTGCATCGTCAGAAGTCGGCCGGCACCGGACTGATTATGGATGTCACCGCGCTTTTAGTCCAGGGAGAGAACGGGGGGAAGAGCAATGACAGTTGATGGCATTCAGACGAAACTTATTCCTGCCACCGACCCAATTTATGACGCTTTTACTAGCGACGACTGGGAAACGCCCTTGTACCTAGCAAAGGCGATGGTTGACATTCTCAATGCTGAGTTGCCGGATGCTTTCTGTGGTTCTGGATGCGTTCATCCATTGGCATGTGATTTTGTCCTAGAGCCTGGGGCGGGCAATGGCAATATTGCTCAGTTTTATAGGGGTGATTTGCCCTATTACGCTGTCGAGACGAAAAAGTCTCGTTTTTTGTCCGGGAAAGCAGTATTTCCGAGAGGTATGTGGATGCACCGTGACTTCATGGAAATGCGCCTTAGGGATTTTGCGGGACGAAATTTTGCTGTTATTGCCAATCCTCCTTTTTCCCGAGCTGTGGACATGCTTGAGCACCTTGCTTCTTTTGAAGCTCTGCCTCGATTGTTGGTGCTGCTTCTCCCTACGACTTTTTTTCAGTCGGGCGATCGCTCAAAGAGGTTTGCAGCGCTGCCGTTCAATATTACTAGAGAGTATCGATTGGCTGGGCGTGTGGGGTACATACGAGATGGCATCCCAGAAGATCGGAGGCAATGTAACGACTCAGTTTTTGTTCTTCGTCCTGAGCCGGAATCGACGATCAAAATTCGACATGTAGCAGACCTTCAGGTGTCTTATGAGGAGGTTTGTCGATGACTGCTGACAATTTTCTTGGGTGTCAAAACTGTCGCCACCTTGTTGCCTTGCACAAACATCCGGGAAATACATCCCCTCAGCTTGTGGGCAAGATGAGTGAACCTACGGGACTTTGGGTTTATACCGTTTTTCTGGATATGGGCGATCACCGGGCGATTGCCTTTGAATCTCCTGGTATTGGATGTGAGCTTCATGAATCCAAGGAGGCACCTAATGCCTAGTGAAATTGAATGGACAGGAGAATCAGCAAACCCTGTTGTTGGTTGCTCTAGAAAGAGTCCTGGATGCTTGAACTGCTACGCAGAAAAAATGGCACATCGATTAAGCGCTATGCCTGCATCTAGTCAGTACGTTGGCACGGTAAAAAACCGAAAGTGGACAGGAGTTGTTCATTACGTCCCTAAACAATTAGAAAAATTTGAGCGGAAGAAGCCTGAATGGCATTCCTTGGGATTGGTATGACAGCAGCGATCGCCCAATTGGCCCTGGATGTTGGACCTACAACATTCGCAACGAGCAGTGTGAATTTCAGGACTCTTCGGGAGCTGCCAATGCCTCTTAATGTTCTGAGCCTGTTTTCCGGCATAGGCGCCTTTGAGTGGTCCGCCAAAAAGCTCGGATTGAATATTCTCGCTAGTGCCGAAATTGACGAATATGCATCCTCAGTTTTATCGCATCATTACAAGTCCCCAAATTTAGGTGATGTCAGAAAAATCAATGGATATGACCTCAGAGGAGATGTTGACGTCATCGTTGGCGGGTCTCCCTGCCAAAACTTTTCGCAGAACGCAACAGCAGTTGGAGCTTCCGCTACTGGGCTGCGAGGAAGAGATTCCCAGCTTCTCATGGAACAAATCCGAATTGCCTACGAGTGCGAAGCCAAAGTCTTTGTCTGGGAAAACGTCTTGGGAGCGCTTACTGGCAAAGGCAAAGCCGATCTGGCCTTCATCTTCGGGCTCCTTTGGGAATGCGGGTACAGTATCGCCTACCGGGTTTTGTATGCCCCTGATTTTGGGCTCCCCCAAGCCCGAAAGCGTCTGTTTGTTGTCGGATTTCTTGGAAGAGACGCCAACGGACCATCTCGCATCCTCGCTCTCAATCAAAGCCACGGACGCATTGGTCCGACGGACCACCCGAAATACCGAGCGAAGCCAGTTAATGAGGTCATTGGCTCAGGAGTATTCGCATTCAATGCGTCTAGGAGTTTTAACTCAACCATGTTTGAGTTATGTCCCACTCTTCTAGCTTCGAAGAGCAAAAAACGTCACGAAAGCACTGGAGCTAATATGGCAATTTGGCGGAACGGAGAGTTTCGTCGCATTGGGTTTCGCGAAAAACTTAGGCTTCAGGGGTTTCCAGATAATTACTTCGATATTCCTGCACTGCCAGACAACTTAAATCGTTTCAAGCATCAAATGGCTGCACTTTCGATCCCGGTACCCTTCTGCGACTTCGTTCTTCAGGGGATACAGAGGGAATTTGAAAACTCGTCTGCTGCATAAAGAACATCATCAAAATTGAAATGCGAAATTCTCGACATCTTTTATCATCTCGCGTGATCACCATTGAAGTCCCAGATGGGCACCATGAGTTGCGGACAAAACTTACTCAGCTTTTGACTGATCGCGCTGCATTGATTCGTCGCTTAACTCGCCCTGTATCCCCAACTCAGCGCAAAAACATTCAAGCTGAGTTGGGGGCGATAAACGCAGAAATCAAGCTCATCAAATCTCGACTCGAATGTTTTGCTCAACAAAGCTCTAAAAAAGACCGGAGAAAACGGCGACAGCGAGACAAAGCAGAAATTGCCTCAAGAGGAATTACACCCTATCCAGAAGGACGATCTTTTGAGCACAAGTTTAGGTGGGCACTTTACATTCTCCAGATTGCGCTAGATCTCTTGCATGATGCCCCAAGCCTACCGGCCCCGAGAGAAAAGTTGATTCAGTGGATTGGAAGTGAGCTGAAGGCAGCAAAGAAAGACCTTCGACAGAAAGAAGCTCAGAACAAAAAAGACCAACAACTAGCTCAGCAATTTATTCGCCTCAAAAAACGGCAATAGTTCCTGATACCGTCTTGGTGAGTCCTCAAAAAGCAGGTACACTTAGGGTGTACGCCAAGAACAAAAAATGGTGCGAAAAGTTTTAATCGATCTTGATCTGGTACGTCAGCTCACTTGGACCAAAAGCAGTGGTTCTAAGCTAAGGAATCTTCGGAGAGAGCGCGGGTTCCGAGGGCGTCGACAGCTTGCTCAGCACCTGAAAGGACTGGGAATACCTGTGTCTGAGTCAGGAATTCAACAACTTGAAACAGGGGATCATCACTGGGTTTACACTTTGCCGCTAACGCACCTGTGCCGTGGACTGGAGTGCTCCCTGACTGATTTGATTCCCAGCATTGAAGTGATAGATCATGCTTAATTGTGTATACTTAGAGTGTACTCAGAAAAGCAAGGTTTTGATCTTGGACGACTCCTTAGCCCAAAAGCTGCTGGAACGGATAGCGGACTTGCAGCGACAAATTAATTCATTGGCGCAGTTGCAGGATTCCTCTTTTGGGGTTCAGGAGACTTTATGGATTTATCCAAAGCCTCCTGAACGAATTGGAGAGGAAGGAAAAGTTCAGATGCTGTGGAGGTCTCAGGACAAGGTTGTTTATCCTGTCGACGCCTACACAGGTTATTTTCCTGACGGTCAGCAGTTATGTGGTCGTATCACTAATATTGCCCTTACTTACACTGAGGAAGGAGACCACCCTGGGGCTGCAACCAGGTTGTTTTTCCAGGTCGCCCCCAATTTGACCTACTCAATTCGACTTGGTGGTGTTCAAACCCTCGCATCTCGAATGATGCTGGGGGCGATCGCTAACGCTGAGGAGGAGCAACTGCGTGGCAACCTTAAAATTCAGTTCAAGCCGGGCGAAAGCAAGAATGTGGTCTTGATTGAAGTTCACGATAGCCGAGGAAATCTCTTGCTACCTACTGGGGCGGGGGATGCTCGTCCGGAAAAAGGAGTTTCTGACACCCAAAACCTGTCCAAGGTAGAGCCGCTCGTTGCAAGGGCTTTCGGTAAGTTCTTCTCGATATTCCCCTATGCAGAATACAGTTCTGAGGAGATGTTCCAGCGAGCGATCGCTACGATTCGAGGACAACGAAAGGCTACTTGGGATTCTAAATCTCAAGATGACAATAATGAGCAGGCTCTCCCAACTCAAAGTGCTGCGCCACTTTCGCCCCCGTCTGCCAATTCTGTTGGTGATCGTGAATTGGAAGAGTTAATTCCCCTGTTCATTCAAGCGGGATACAATTCCCCTCCCAAAGAGCTGGAAACGATAATCCAGCAGCATATTGAAACTCATGGAACAGCAAGGAAGGCGGCTGGATACACGTTGGCTGCGATCGCGGAGCGTCGTGGAGTTGCGCCTAGTGGGCAAAGCACTACCTATGTTCTGGAGTGGATTAGACAAAATCAGGAGATTGGTCGAGCTTTTGGAGCCGGACATTACAGCGGAGTTCTGAGGGATTTTCTATTCCATATAGATCAGGTGGTGAAGCCGGGCTCTCAAGGCTTTGACGATATTCCGTTTTAGGTGATCTAATGTTTGGTTCTTTTGGTTCTTTTCTGAAGGCAATCTTCTTTCAGAGTTTTCCTCGACAGCGTCGCTTGGTTTCCCCTACTGGTGAATCCTATTCCATGAATGGAAGAGATTTGATCATAAGTCCTATCGCTTCAGTTGAGGGGCTAGCTCTTACTCCTGGCGAGTCTAGACAGTCAGCCTTGGTCGTAATGGATCGAGGAAAGTTGGACAGGAATATACCGAGGCATCACGTTATCACGGTTGGAAGTTTGCCTTATTTGCAGTCTTGCCTTCAGTCAGTAAACAGGCTTTGGCGCGATGGGCAAGCGATCGCTATTCCCCCGTACGACGAAATCCGCCAGAGAACATCTGTAATTGAACGGAAGAGAATTTCGAGCTAAGTAAATTTTATGCAGCTAATTACCCCTAACTGGATGGCCGCCACTGCGGCGCAAGCATTTAAAAGGAATTACCAGTTTGATGATGGTGCGTGGGCTACTTTTTGGATAAGTCCGGGCAAGCCGATATACGAAAAACTCTTATCCCTTGGTTCTAATCCTTCCCCAGAGAGCGGCCAATCTATCTTGGGTCTAGGGTGGGTGGAAGTTCGTTGCTGCGAATGCGGGAGATATGTTCAATCTGCTGTCGGATTTGGCGGGGATGGGGGTTCCCCTGGGACATTCCAATCGATTGTTTGTACTGAATGTATCGAGAAAGCTCAGGAGTTGAGTTGTGGCGATTGAATTTCTTGCCCGTCGAGATTTTGGACTTTGTGATGGAACAATGCCCTTAACAAAGCACGTTTTTCACGGTGTGCCCGCCTTGGAAGAGCTGTCAGAGTTGTATGTTGTTGGAATTGTGTGGGAAGAGTTTGCTCACCACTATTTTCAAAACAAAGCAACCTCCCGAGAGTTCCTTGCTCAAGATCCTCAATCTTCGTGGTATACGTTGTTGCCCGGAGAGGATGAGTGGGCATGGTTGAACCGTGAGATTCAGGGGCTTCAGCAATCCAAGGTTTTGAGGAGTGCGGATCCGTGTCCAAATATTCGCGCTACCGTTGACGGTATTTTGGAAATCTTGTCTTTCGATCAGGCGTCAATATTATGTTCCCCTGGGCAATGGGTTGCCTTTTCTGGAACGGAGGGGTTGTCTGGAAAGGTTTTAAGAGACAAGGCATTTCTTTCCAAGACAATAACAGTTAAGCCATGTGTCGGCGGATCGAAGCCTGGATTGATGTGGAAAGGCAGCACTTTTCACTCTCCTGGGACCGATCCTTGGGACTTTAAGTTTGTGGTATCTGTCTTCGCAAAGTCGCCTGACTTTCAGGAGCAACTTATGCTGATTCATGCTTTTACGGCGTTTTTGAATTGTGGATGCCATGATCCGGCTCAGTTTATTTGCTCACAACTTCCGGGAATTGTTCGATCCCAGAAAGACTGGTCCCTCTTCAAAAGCGTCTGTGACAGATTTGAAGAGTTTCGTTCCTGCCTTGAGACAGTCCATCGCAAGGTGAAAGAAGCAAAAGATTTCTCTCGAGTGAGAGGTGCTCATGACTAGTATTCATGATTTGCTGGAAGCTCAAGGATTGTCCCCTGAGGCGATCGCCAAACTTCAGGGAGCCATTGCTGCTGAGGTCCAAAAAGTTCAGGCGCCACCACCCAAAAAGGTCATTGAGTACGAAGATTTAACTCAAGATCAAAAAAATGCTTGTGATGGCATCGTAGATTTTCTGGCTGGACCAATTAAAGAGCAACAATCAACCCTGATTGGATATTCGGGGACGGGAAAAACTACGGTTACTCCAATTGCGATTAAGCGGGTCTTGGAAGCTTCCCCTTCATTAGAACGGTCTGAGATATTGTTGGCCGGACCGACTCACAAGGCGTGCCGCGTTTTGCGAGACACTTTCTCAGATGCGGGGTTAGATCTGGAAGTTTCCACTTATGCTTCCATGCTAGGCATGAAGGGTGACGTGGATCACAAGACGGGACTGGAGGTTTTTGTCCCAGATCCCAACGTGACAGAGAAGTTTGGCCAAGCTTCGATCATTGTCTGTGATGAAGGGTCTTGGGTCTCGCCCCACCTGAAAGAGTTAATTGAAGAGCGAATCAGCTTCTTTCAGCGGATTTTATGGATGGGAGACGATGAACAGATTCCCTACATTCACGACGCTGATAATCTCGGGGAAAATGATGAGCCCGTAAAATCTCCTGTTTTTGATCTCCCTGGGTGGCGCTTGCGAGAAGTGGTCCGTTACGAAGGCAATTTAGCTCGTTTAGCTGAAGCTATTCGGTCAGATACTAGGGCTTCTCAGATGCCCAACTTTAGGGCTTATGAGGATCGATCAACAGTTTTTGCCCTGTCTCCACGCGCTTGGTATAAGCGCGTGGTTGACACATTCACCTCCGAAGAGTTTGGGCAAAACCCCGATAAATCTCGGGTTTTGGTGTGGAGAAACGACACTGCGGCTGCACATAATCGAAGAATTCATCAGGCTCGGTTTGGTGAAGATGCGGAGGAATTCTGTGTTGGTGAAGTTGTCATCGCTCACAAGCCATGTCTATCAGAACCACGGCAGTATGGTGCCCCACCAGACATAATTCTGAACAACGGTGCAGAGGCTGAGATTTTGGGTGTTGAACACGGGCAGGTGTTGGGTATCCCCGTATTTTTCCTGGACTGTATTACTGCGGGCAAGTGGACTGAAGAGGAGATAACCTTGAAAGTTGTCTCGCTTGCCGGGCGTTCGGATTACGACAAAAAACTGCAATCTTTAAGGCTAGATGCCTTGAAGAAAACGGGGCGTGAGCGTGGCCGGGCTTGGGCTGCTTATTACGAGTTCTACGAAAACTTCCACCAGGTAAACCTGGCTTATGCGATTACGGGGCATAAGGGGCAAGGTTCTACCTATGAGGAGGCTTTCATAGATGTCCCTGATATTGCCTGCTGTAGAGGTAATTTCCATAAAACCGTTCTGCGGAACCGCTTGCTCTACACCGTCGCAACGCGGGCGTCGTCTGCTGCTTATTTTAAGGTGTCATAAATCAAATGCTTAAAGACTTAGATCCAAAAACAGTGATGGTTTACGCAGAGGGTTTTAGGGCAAGGTCTTACTTGATCCCTGTAGAACGTACTACACCCACTCAGGTTGTCACCCCTCGAGGGCGGTTCCGAGTTGCTGGAGACTTGTCTGGAGATAAAGTCAAGATTCTCGCAATAGGAGATGCTGTTCATTCATCTTATTCCTGCTTCCTGGTTTCGGGGGACGAGCTTAAACGGATTCGCCAGGAGGAAAAAACCTTTGATTTGATTGAGTCGCTGGAAGATCGATTTAATCATCTTGTTGAGATGGTTGATGGTGAGTTGAAGGCGCATTCTCGACCCAAAGGTTTTGGATATCATTCTCCCAAGATGTCCTCAAAATTATGCACCCCAGAACAGTTGGTATCCCTGATTGATTCATTGCAGTCGCAGATGGAGAAGCTTGGATGGGATTGCACAATGCCTGAGGACGTTTAAATGTTGCAAGTCATCTAATGCGTCAGGTGAGCATCTCACCCATTCAGCAGAGTATTTTGTTCAACAAACGATGGGGCCTTTGATTTTAGAGGTCTCAGATTATGCTGTTAAGCGTGGATGCCCAGTATATCTTGAGCTAAAAAATGAAAATGCCGATCAGATGATGCAACTCATCAATCGGCAATTACCCAAATAGTCAAGAATTCTCAATTCGTAGAAAACTGATGCTTAATTTTACTGCCCCTCCAAACCTGAGAGCTGAAAATTTATAGTGTTGAAATGATTTTGTTGCGCTAGAATCCCTTCAGGGAAAAGTGCTAAGTGATTCTATCTAGAATCCGGCACCAGTTGTGAATTCAACAACATTAACAATAGAAGAGCTGATCCGGATGCTCCAGTACTCGGATTTTGCTCCAGGCACGAAAATTATTTTCGCAGAAATTGCACCCAAAGGCGCGGAGGTTCTTCCTTCTGATATAGATAAAGCCCGACAACGAAAGCACAACGACAATCACCCTGATTATCGTCGGTTTGTCCCGACAGCGCAGGCCGTAAGGTTGATGCGGAATAAGGTTACGCCAGAACGTCTGCGATCGCTGGCACGTGATGCTGCGTGTTTTTCGGGGTTTGATCAGGGAACTCATTTTACGGATCATGCATCTCCGGGTTCTGTGAGGGCTTGTTGGCGATTTCATCCGCAAAATTGTGACTTGTGGTTGGAAAAAGATGCCGATTCTCGGCTTCGCCCTCGACGGAGGAATCGAGCTTCATGACAAAACCTCTCAAATCATCTGATTCAGCATTGGAAGGCTTTCACCCTGTAGATATTTCAGGGCAAAAACATCCTCACGAAGACGTGCTTATTCGTCTTACCCCTGAATCTCGCAAGTCCTTAATTTCAGCACTGCGAAATGCTGTGCCTGGGGAGAAAAGTGTTTCCTGTCGATTCTTCGACAGTAATGGAGAGGGGTTTGATATTCGTGTTGTTGTCGCAGAATATGACCCAAAATCTCCTCAGTGGAAAGGATCACATTACTGTGGAGATGATTTTGGCGGGGACAGGTCCCGTGAGTTCTTTGAAGTGTTTTATTTGGGGATGGATAAATGAAGTTTTGTGCACGTTTCAGTTGTCCTAACGGAGAGTCTTCGTCATTCAAAGATTGACAAAGGAAGGCTTTCTGAGCTTGACTGCTGTCGCAGTAGCTAATGAGTGGGTGTTTTCCATTCGTCGCATCATAGAAGATGATTCGATGTATCTACAAGTTGACTCGGATTTTTCTCCTGAGAAACTAAATGAGATTTTTGATTCTAAAGAGCTTAATTTAAGTGCTCAGTTGTTGTTACTTGCCGCGAAATAAGCCATGGGAGAGGCAAAAAGGAGGAGGATGTCTGATCCGACATTTGGTTCAGAGCAGGGGAGTCCATGTCGTTTCGTGCGCCAGCACTTTCCATTCTCTACATACAATGGCGTTCAGTCGTCTTGTGTTATTGAGCCTATAAATAAGGAGGTTTGGGGGGTCACTCTGAAAATAAGTGAAACTATCCTTGGGCAATTTCCTCTGAGTGTCTGGAAAAAGCGGACTGTTGCTGTTGAATATGCAACTCGCGTTCGAAGTTTTGTGAGGGGAAGAGTTTTTTACCCAAAAACGGATCTTTGGATGGCCAAGCTTGTATCCAGGACCTTATTTCTTGAGCTTGGGCAAGGAGACTACACTCAAACATCCCATGCCCCATTCTTCTTCTGCTGAGAATCTATTTTTATGTCCAGGAATGATGCGAAGCTGTTTTCAATGGCTCATGAAGTAAGTCCTGCGATCGCTGGATTGCTGTGTGAGCTAAATCGACTTGCTGATCGTTCGTAAGAGCCAGGAAAAAGATATTTTGTGCGTTATCTACAATGATGAGTCTGTGCTTACTACAATGGGCACAAGGAATTATGTATTCAAACCAATTTGACAATGATAGAGCAAGGTTGCGGCAATTTGCTGGAGGCAGATATAGAAGCTTTGGTCAATACCGTGAATTGTGTTGGAGTGATGGGAAAAGGACTTGCGCTGCAATTTAAGCAAGCATTTCCAGATAACTTCGCTGCCTATAAAGCAGCATGTAAGGACGGACAGATAAATTCTGGCAGTATCTTTGTGCATATTACCGGCAAGCTCTTGAATCCTCGCTACGTAATGAATTTTCCTACCAAGCGCCACTGGAGGGATCGTTCTCGACGAGAAGATATTCAGTCTGGACTGAGGTCCTTAACTTCTGATGTGGAACGATTGCAAATTCAGGCGATCGCCATTCCACCGTTGGGATGCGGGCTTGGGGGATTAGATTGGGGAGATGTTAAACCCATGATCGTGGATGCGTTTAAAGAATTGCCTCAGGTACGGGTGGTTTTATTTGAGCCTCTTGTTACCTGATTTTAAAAACGGGAATTCCCGTTTTTAACTGGAGTGGAGGATGTTCCGTATTACTAATCAATGGATGAGGGTATAGCAACTGCTTCTTGCCCGAAAATGGATTTAATTAAGGCATTACCACCTTCTAAATCGATATCGTCAGCACGAGAAGAAAAATGATCTCGCATTGATTCTTGGGTGATTTTTGGACTTTCCTCATTAAGTTTTCTGGCGTTAATCCAGGGCGGGTCAGCAAGGGTCATTCTTCTTAGCAAATCAGCGCCGAATCCTCCATAGGTGTTCCAAACTGCATTTAGAAACTTGAGGGTTTTAGGATCTTGAATCGGGGCTCCAGAAAAATTATTTATTGAAGTTTCGCCATCGCCGTGATCGCCGTAAAGATGCAGCGATGGAACTCTAGGTCCATGTTCCCCAGCGATTATTGCCTCTTCAAATAGAGGGACGCCGTAAATTCCCAAATAATATGACTGGGCATAGAACGTCAGTTTTTCAAGCTTGGCATTTGTTGTTTTAGGAGACCCACTCCCTTTCTCCGCAAAGAATCGAGCGATATCTATAGCTTTAATCATAAATTGACTAAATGTCAGTAAAGATAGTTATTTTGAAGCGTGAAAGTTGGACAAAAGAATGTCAGCGATCGCACGCTCTAGATGTTCTTGGGTAACCAGTTCCTTATTGTCTAGCACAGCTTGTTTGGCTGCACTCTGAGCTACTTGCATGGCTTGAGACGCAGAAGCCGTGTTCTGGTGAAATGATCTGATGATCTTTTCCCAAGCAACAGAGCCTACGGTCACGTTACAAAGAACTTGATCCATTATGGTTCTGAACTCAGGAGTGCCTGGTCTAGGGACAGCAATCACACCATCAAATCTTTGCAGAAAGTTAGGGTTAAGCGATTTGTCAAGGTTGGCAGATGCAATCAGCATCCCTGAGGAGGAGGTATATTTGTCCAGCACGTCTAAAAGTATGTTCACGATGCGCTGAGTTTCGCTCGCTTCTTGGGGGTCCTTACGGGTTTTGGCGATCGCATCGCACCCATCTAAAAACAAAAGGCATGGGTATTGATCTGTCTCCTCAAACACCCGACGCAAGTTATCGGCAGATTCCCTTGAACAGTCAAGGACTATTTTTAGAAAGGGTAACCCTACGTTCCACGCTACCCGTTCGGCTCCTAGAGATTTGCCGCACCCTGAGGGACCGTAAAGCAGAACTTTTTGCTGAAATCTGAGCCCAGAATGAGCTAAGCGATCCCTTGCAACATATTCTCGCTCTACTTGCTGGAATCGTCGTTCCACCTCTTCAGGCAAGATTATGTGGTGGCGCAGCCTTTCCCGAGGAATCTGCGAGACCAATGGTAGATTTAATTGCTGGACGACAGTGTCGATGTTTCGATTTTTGAGCTGCCTGGGTTCTGGCATGTTTTTCTGATTCGTGTACTATTCAAGTGCAAAAAGACCGAGAACGCCTGCTCCTGAAAAAGCCTGTTCTTCGGTCTTTATACAACCCCTTTCAATTAAAGGGGGTAAACGCTAATGTGCCTTTATATCTAAGATTCTAACTCATGGGTTAAAGTGTCGATGAAGTCAAAGCCTTGCCAGCTCAGGATTCCGGGGGGGGTCGCCACAGACAAAGAACAAGACGACAAAGCAAGAGTCTGTTCTTGCTCGTTCGCCTCTCGTCAAACTTCTCCAGCAGCGTCACGGAGCAGAAGAGCCGCCAATAAGTTTCCCGACACATCGCATCCACTCAATCTTCAGCTCATCAGGCCAGCTCGGTCTAGTTGTCCCATGATCCTGACAATCTTGGAACCTAAGTCGGACGGACTTTTCTTAGCCGCATCTTGAGGCGTCATCTGATCAATCTCTTCGCGTTTTTGCAAGGGGCTTGAAATGGTCCACCCTCTACGGGCATGAACTTGTTGTATGTGCTGAATCAGAGCCTGGGGCTCAATCTGTGGATTAAGCACATACCAATCCGTGGGGTGAGTTTTCTTCCGAGTGCGGGGGGCAATTTCGTGGGTGATTAGTAAATCATCCCTAAATTTTCGTAGATTTTTGCCTATTGTTGAGCGACACCTGCCCGACTTTTGGGCAATGTACTTTGCCCTTTTTTCTCCCAAGGCGATTACTCGCAAAACCCCCAGTTCCTCGCTGGAGTATTTTTCTGTCTTTGCAATAAATTTGGAAGGCAAAGTCATGGGAATGATCTTTTTAGAGAAAGGGTTTTTACATGATAGATCCAGTCCTATCTACGAACCTTGCATCGCTCACTTGCGAGGAATCTAAGGTTTTGCTCTCTATCAATACAAGTATTGATATTAAACAGGCGGTGCTTGGGGGCGATCACTCCGCTTAATGACTCGTTGATGGATGCGCTCTTGCGTTGCTTCGTCGATCCAGAAATGGTACTTCTGGGTGTGAATCTCTAGAGAGTGTCCCATTTGTCGAGCCGCTAGTTCCACTGGTACGTCAAATTCTAGAGTTCTCAGTGACCAGCGGTCCCGTAGAGCATATGGAACAAAGTTAATTACGGGCGATCGTGCAAAAAACTGTGTAACTCGCTGCCCATAGTCAGAATTAAATCGTGCCTTGTACTTTGGTAGGCGGCTATAGTCCCACAACTCCCATTTTTCCCACCATTCCGGATAGTAAGGCCAGACCTGACGAGGTCCATTTTCTTCGGTCTTTCCTCCCAGCACGATCGCCCTGCCTTTTTTAAGCCCTTTTGGATCTAGCAAGAAAGCTTCATGATCACGAAGCCCATAGGCGGCCAGTAGCCCAAATACATATTGATGCCCTGGATTTTTTATGGCATTCCGTACTCGCGCGATCTCCTCATCAGATGGAATATATCGGGGGTTTACTGGCAATTTGTAAGTGCCATTTAAGTCGGAAAAATCGTAGGCAATTTCGTTGAACGTCAGAAGCTGGCGATAGGCAGTGAGGACTGTTTGACGCATTCGAGACTCTGTTGGATATTTCTCAATTAGCGCTCTTACCTGATCCACTTCAAGAGGACGATCCTTAGGAACCGCTCGCAGAGCATACTTATAAACCTTGTCCCAGGTAGATCCTTTCACCAGCTCTTGCTTATACCTAGCAAATCGCTCTACAGCATCACCTCCTAATATTTGGTCTCCTTCTTTCTTGATATCTATCCATAGGTCCCAAGAAAATTCTTTCAGGTCTAGTTGAGCTGCCATTTTTCTAGCCTCTCCCAACGCTCTTCTTATTCCCTTGGGAGTTGCTTTTACCTTTAAGGGAAAAGCTTGCTGTAACCATTTTCCTCTTAATCGGACAGGTCGCTTATCAACCTTGTCTGGGCGTGGAGGTAGTGTTGCTCGCAGGTACAAAGACTTACCCCTCCTCTCTATCGCGACCGGCGCATCCCCCAACCCTCTGTTCGCCGCCGAAATTTTCTCGTCAATAACCCGCTCCTCTGACACAGAGATTGCCATACTCTCTCCCCTCAAAATCTTGACTAAATTTTGACTAGATCAAATGTACGTCGAGTGCGTCGAAGCATGTCAGATGCGTATTTTTGAGGTTTAGAGCGATTTCTGTAACCATCGAAAATCTTCCCTGAAAAGCTTTAAACCCCTTGAAGTCAGGCGTCTCAAGGGGTTTAAAGGGAGTGGAGGTAAGCGGACTCGAACCGCTGACATCCTGCTTGCAAAGCAGGCGCTCTACCCCTAAATCCCTTTAGCAGAGGGAGTTTCAGGCGCTACCGTTTAAGGCTTGACTAGATCTTGACTAAGTCCAGAACGCCTTGCTGTTTACGAAAATTAACGCGCCATAATCGCCCCAAGCGTGGGGTGACTTTCAGTTTGGTGCGACGATCAAAAAGAGGTGGTAAAGTCATGTCATGCAAAAGCCGCACAAGCGTTGGAGCAGAGTGCGGCTTTTGTGGAACCCATTCAAGATTCGCAAAATGATTATGTCACAGATTTTGGTTGAACGACTCCAGCGGTTGATTTACCTGGGCATGGAAAATATTTCGTTTAGGGTCTGCGTGTAGCGCTAGATCTATCTTTATTGATATGGGATTGATTTCAGAGAAAGACTCGTTATCGTGCGATGTCTCCCCTTTTCTGAGTTCTGCCGTTGCGAAGCATTTGTCTAGAGTTCTCTCTGACTTCAATCCTGTCCCGATTAGCTCAGAAGTTGTGGATATGTGGCGTCAAAGCTTCGGCGAAGGTGCCGTTGACTTTGCAAAAGCTGTCGTATTTGAGTCCACGAACGAATCTCTCCCAGGCTAAGGTATTTCTGCAAGGCGTGTAACTTGCGATTTTCTGATGGTGGGAGATCCCAGGGGTGTCAATGCGTTGGAGATCGCCCTATGACACCGTCAGAGCGACGAAAATCTTCTGAGCTTAGAAGAATGAAGGGAACTGAGTAAGGCTTAGTCTGTTTATTCTGTAATGTACTTTCTGAGAATCATGAAAATGCGAAGCAGTGTCAAATCCCTGGACACTCCAGCTTGGTTGAGCAGCTTAGGTATCGCAATGTTCAGGTTCACGTGTAGCTTATCCTTCAGTATTTTCAATATCCATCATGTCAAACGAAATTGTTATCCTTCCCAGCGATGAAGATCAGCAAACAGCTATTAGGTTGTTCCATTTGATTGTTGGATTGCAAAACGGATCTGTTCCCAAAAGCTCTTTACCGTTGCTTAGTCCAACAAAGGTCTCTAGAGGGTCGATTCCGTGTAGGCGAGCTGAGTTTAGATTTCGTCATTGGGAATCTTTTTGTACCGTTTATCGACTAGGATTCGCCGGACAAGGGTTGCTGTCTTGGAACACGGTTGAAAGGCGTATAGATCAAAACAATAAGCGGCGCCTTAAAGCAAGGGAGCTTGGACTGTCTCAGGTGAAATTCACGGTTAAAGTTTGCAGGGACCCTAATAATCCAGATGAATTTACTATTGTTGGAGGGACATTTGTTACATATCCAAAGAAAATGCCTTGGGAGCACCAATTGCGATGTCGCTTAGCAATTACGCTCTCTGTGGGTGAACTAGAGCGGGACGATGAACAGTTTGCTCGACAACTTCAAGAAGAGCTGCGCAGAAAAAAATATCGGGAATCTCTTGAAGGACGAGTGATTCAGTTTTCGGTTGAAGGATGGAGTGGAAAGAGTGTTAGAGATTTTGGCTCCCTAGAACTTTAGGTTTACTCTGAGTCTTCCGAAACCTCGCACGCCCTCCTGATTTCTTCTAAGCTTGCGCTGAGCTTGTTTACTCCTTCTATAAGCTCAGGGGACCGCAATGTTCGCTCAATAGCTCTAGAAAAATCAGACAGCGCTCTAGACATAGACTCAAGGACCTCTCTCTGATCTTCCAGGGTGATAGTAAGTCTTGGGAGTCCGCCAGGAAAAAGGCTATTGCATGTTATTGGCAAAGGAACTGGCATCGGTAAACCTTTTGGCGTGCCCCACCACTGTCCATCTACCCTCTGTGGGTCTTCGTACTGATTTTCTTCGCAGAAGGTTTGAATATTTGGCGGGATATCTATATCTGTCATGAGGCTTGAAGAGATTTGATGTTGAGCTTCGTTATCACGTATACGATGACATCTACCATCCGTCTGACAGGGTCGGAAACGTCCCCATTGTTAATGGCGACTTTCAAAAAGTTTTCTTCGTGTACTACGGATCTTTGCTTAGCAAATCCAACAATCTCGCCCCAGGTAAGATTGCCTTCGCAAATCAGATCCTGATCTTTTAATGTCAACTAAGTAAAACAACAACAACAAAAT
>CALGDE010000054.1 GCA_937883785.1 uncultured cyanobacterium | reverse complement strand
CAGTGGGATTGTACAGGATTGGGATGAAATGAATGCTGTTAACTTCCTTGAAGTAGAACAGAATCGGCACCGGGCTCCAAAAGATTTCCCAATTTTCCCACTCGGCGTAGGGGAAGGAGCGAAAGGGCGTTTCTCCTTTGTAGACGTCCAAGGCGATAGGGGTGAAAATTAGGCGAATTCTTGAGGCTTGTACCGCCAGAAAAATGCCAAAGGCTCCCACCACTAGTCCTACCCACAGGTTCAGGAAAAATCCTAAGGGCACGGCGATCGCCACAATAGCCACCGGCAGCACATAGTTAGACTCCAACTCCACCGTTTCCGTTGCGCTAAAGGAAGCGTCCGCCGACCCAGTTTGAGCAGGCTTTGAATCTAATTGGGTTGAGGACTCTTGTGTCGGCGACTCGGTTGGATTTGGGGCAGTCATAGGTGATAAATCCGATTTGGGAAAGGGCGTGTTGTTAAAACAGCATTAAGAAACAGAATAGCGCACCGAAATTCCTGCCGTCGCCATTATTTTTTCTGCCCTCACCATCCCGCGCAACTGTTCTCGCTGGCGTTCTAGGCTTCTCGGCACTGTTCGTAAAGGGTCTCGTACGCCTTCGCCGATCGCGCCCAGCTAAAGTTTTGTGCCATGGCCCGCCGCTGCATCGCTTCCCAGTCCCGCTTGTGTTGGAACCCTTCCCAGGCGCGAATTAGGGCGCAGAACATATCCATCGGCTCATAGCGATCAAAACAGTAGCCGGTGCCTTCGTCAGCGGCGGGCACATGGTGTTGCACCGTATCCACTAGACCGCCAGTGCGCCGCACAATGGGAATGCTGCCGTAGCGCATCGCCAACAGTTGACTAATGCCACAGGGTTCGAAGCGGGACGGCATCAAAAACGCATCACTGCCCCCGTAAACCCGGCGCGCCAAAGGATCGCTATGGAGCAAATACACCGCAATACGCCCAGGGTTACGCGATGCCAGCTCCCACATTTGGGTTTCGTAGTAGCGATCGCCCGTCCCCAGCAGCACAAACTGAGCATTGGTGTAAGCAATAAACTGCTCCAGCATTTGCACAATCAGGTCAATACCCTTTTGCTCCACCAAACGACTGACCAAGCCCACCACAAAGGCTTTTTTATTCACCTCCAGCCCCACCTCTTCCTGTAGCGCCACCTTATTCGCCGCCCGTTTTTCTAAGGTGTCCACGGAGAAAGTTTGCGCTAAATAGCGATCGCTCTCGGGATCATAAGACTCCATATCGATGCCGTTTAAAATCCCCGACAGCTTGCCCCCAATAAAGGACAACAACCCCTCCAGCTTTTCCCCATGGGTGGCAGTTTTAATTTGCTCCGCGTAGGTAGGCGACACCGTATTCACCCGATCCGCAAACTGCACCGCCGCCGCCATAGTGTTATGCCCCTGCATGTACCACGGGCACCAGGTCATTTGTTCCAGGAGCGATCGCCACGGACCCTGGTACGCCAAATTGTGAATGGTAAACAAACTGGCAATATCCGGCGACTGGTGCATCCACACCGGCACCATCCCCGTATGCCAATCATGACAATGCACCACATCGGGCTTCCAATGGTTCCAGGCAAACTCCGCCGCCCCATTGGAAAACAACGTAAACCGCCACGCCTCATCATCGCCGCCGTACACACTGCGCCCAGAAAACGCCAAATGCCCAAACAAATACAGGGGCACATCCGAATTGGGCAACACCGTTTCATACACGGAAAAATCCTGAAACATGGCGTTGCCTTGCCACACCGGCTCTTCGGGCACCTCCATCTTGTCCGGCAAGAAACCGTAATAGGGCAAAAACACCCGCACATCGTGCCCCATTTTCCGCAGGGCCTTTGGCAGCGAGCCCACCACATCTCCCATACCGCCCACCTTGGCTAGTGGTGCAGCTTCAGCGGCAACAAATAAAATTTTCATAGGAGACGTAAAGGGAGATGTGGTGGCGGTAGAAGTGGCAGTTGGATCAGGGTCGTTCAGCCGATAGCCTACTACGAATGCTTACCTTTCTCAGGCAATTTCCCAAGACTTTACCGATATGGACTTACTGGCTTCTGGTAGATAAAGAATTGCTCGAAAAGATCGACCTAAAAAGTTTCCCTAAAAATTACTTAAAGGTTAAAAATTTGTCCCGTTGCCCCCGTAAAATTAGCAGTCCTGGCCCTAAGTGCTGAGCACTGGACCTCTTGCGTCAATTTTCGCCCTCACCCTAAATTTCTCTTACCGGAGAGAGGGAAGGCAGAGCAAAAAATGCTCTTCAAAGGCGAGTTTTCTGATTTTGCGATTTTGCTCCCCTGCTCTTCGGGGAGAAGGGGCTCGGAGATGAGGGCTTCCAGCGACTTGTGATTTAAGCCAAAGTCTATTTCACGGTCTATTGATTCTGTTTAAAACGTTTGCGTTTGGAACTAACTGCGTCCATGAGCCCATTTTTTGAATTTGAGCGCGACTTTGTTGACTCTTTGCGCTGTATTCCCATGCAGGTGCGCTACAACCTGGATCGCTGTGGCGTCAAATTAAAGCTGCACCATTGGCACCATCTCAATGAAGAAGAGCGGCGACTCTTGGTGGCGCTGCCCTGTGATAGCGAGGCTGATCGGACAACCTACCGTAAAACGCTGCACGATATGGTGTTGCTGCGCTCTGGGGAGAGACCCAAGGATTTGCCAGTGGAGCCGGTGTATCCATGGCAACGGGAGGAGTTGCCCTCGGAAACGGTGGATCAAGCGACGCAGGTTAATGTGGCGCTGTCGGGGGAGCAATGGCGATCGCTCTCAGAAATTCAACGATTTGTGCTGGTAAAACTTAGCCGTCCAGGTCACGAAAATCGAAATTTTATACCGGCCCTCAAGGAGTTCGGGCTATCGTCTTAGGGGTATCCCTTTGGACGTGTGCATTTCTAACTCTCTAAACTTTTCCCGCCACTGAAAGATAGTTTTATGCAGTACAAAAGCGAAGCTCAACAAGCCTGTTTTGAAAAAATTCTGCCTTGGCTAAAAGCGCTGCCCAACCAGGTGATTTGGGATAAGGAGGCGGAGAATCCCACGGTGTATATCACTGAGGGCTCTGCCTGTGTGCTGGTGGAGGTGCTGCCCTGGGAAGATAATGCGGCGATCGATACGCGCTCCTACGTGGTGACCCAGGTAAATTTACAGGCGTCTCTGCTGGAATTTTTACTGCGGGAGAATGATCGCCTCCTATTCGGTGCGTTCGGCATTGACTCCGACGGCGACATTTTCCTGGGGCACACCATTGTGGGCTCAGAATGCGATAAGGATGAGCTGGAAACCTCCGTGCGCTCAATTCTCGCCTTAGCCGACGACTATGACGATGTCATCGTGGATAAGTGGGGGGGGCAGCGAGCCGTGGACCGCTCTGCCCAGCGCAGTTCGGCTGAATAATTGCTGGAACAGGACGTTAAGAAGTTTAGAAAGGATCAAAGGGCACCTACGTCAGCGCAAGAAAGTACGCCGCGCATTCGGAGGAAACCCCCATGAAAAAGGTTGGGAAAACATAGCGTTTTCTCGCCTTTTTTCCTTAAAAAAGCCGCGTTACAATTATTTATCTTGTGATATCGCGCCTCAAAAGCGCTTTGCCAGTGACCCAGTTTGCCTCTCCGTCTGAATCACCGACCCGTCCTAAAGAGACTTTGCCACAGTCTGCTAAAAAGACTTCTGCCAAGGGAGCAGTGGACCATAGCGGCCATAGCCACAGCCATAGTCACGATCACGGACATTCCCACAGCGAAGAATCGCGTCGTAAGTTGATCAATCGCCTCTCTCGCATTGAGGGACACGTGCGCGGGGTAAAAACCATGATTACTGAAGATCGCGCTTGCCCCGAGGTGCTGATTCAGTTGGCGGCTATCCGGGGGGCGATCGACCGGGTGTCGCGGGCAATTTTGGATGACCACATGTCCGAATGTTTAACCCGTGCTGCCCATGAGGGAAATATTGAAGCAGAAATTGATGAGCTGAAGCAGGCGCTGGATCGCTTTCTGCCCGGATGATTTGAGAATGGTTACAGAATAGTTACCGAAAAATTAAGACTGAAAATCGGACCGATAATCCGGCAAAATGGTAAGTCAAAGGTAACAAGAGCGTTACAAAGCTTTGGGTGTGTTCAGCATCTATTGCTTTTGGCGCTAGATTTTCAACTTTTCTCAACTTCCGTAGATCAACAATGACCCATTCCTTTCTAGAACGTCTCCACCATCCTGACCGCCCTGTTCTGGTATTCGACGGCGGTATGGGAACGCTGTTGCAATCTCAGAACTTGACGGCGATGGATTTTGGTGGAGAGCACTATGAGGGATGTAACGAGTATTTGGTGAGCACTAAGCCCGAGGCGGTGGAGTTTGTGCACCGCAAGTATTTGGATGCGGGTGCAGATGTTATCGAAACGGACACTTTTGGGGGCACCTCCATTGTTCTGGCAGAGTATGACCTGCAGGATAAGGCTTACGAGCTAAATAAAACGGCGGTGGAGTTGGCGAAGCAGTTGACGGCGGAATACTCCACCCCCGATAAACCGAGATTTGTGGCGGGCTCCATGGGACCGGGTACGAAGCTCCCCACCTTGGGACATATCGATTTCGACACCATGAAGTCGGCTTATGCGGAACAGGCGGCGGGTCTCTATGACGGCGGCGCAGACTTGTTGATTGTAGAAACCTGTCAGGATGTGCTGCAGATTAAGGCGGCATTGAGTGGTATTGAAGAGGCTTTCGAAAGGCGGGGATCACGCTTACCACTGATGGTGTCGGTGACCATGGAAACCACCGGGACGATGTTGGTGGGTAGCGATATTAGTGCCGTGGTGGCTATTTTGGAGCCTTTTAAAATCGATATTTTGGGGCTGAACTGCGCCACGGGGCCTGATCGCATGACGGAGCATATTCGCTATTTGACCGAGCACGCCCCCTTTGTGGTGTCTTGCATTCCCAATGCTGGATTGCCGGAAAATATCGGTGGCGTTGCCCACTACAAGCTATCGCCGGTGGAGCTGCGTATGGCGCTGCATCGTTTCGTGGAAGATATGGGTGTCCAGGTGGTGGGCGGCTGCTGCGGTACCACACCGGAGCATATTGCCCAGTTGTCGGAGGCAGCTCGGGAAATGAAGCCGAAGGAACGGGCGGTGCGGCGATCGCTGGAAACTGCCTTAGATAAAACCGAAGGCGACGTAAAATCCGCCTACGAACCCTCCGCCGCGTCTATCTATAGTGCCCAACCCTACGAACAGCAAAATTCGTTCCTAATCGTGGGTGAGCGTTTGAATGCCAGCGGTTCAAAGAAATGCCGCACCTTGCTAAATGACGAGGATTGGGACGGTTTAATTGCCCTCGCTAAATCCCAGGTGAAAGAGGGCGCCCACGTGCTGGACGTAAACGTGGACTATGTGGGGCGTGACGGCGAGCGTGATATGAAGGAGCTGGCGTCGCGGCTGGTGACCAACGTAACCTTGCCCCTGATGCTGGACTCCACCGAGTGGAGCAAGATGGAAGCCGGACTTAAGGTGGTGGGCGGCAAGTGCATCTTGAATTCCACTAACTATGAAGACGGCGAAGAGCGTTTTCTAAAGGTGCTGGAGCTGGCGAAACAGTATGGCGCCGGGGTGGTGGTGGGCACCATCGACGAGGACGGAATGGCACGGACCGCTGAGCAGAAGTTTGCGATCGCCCAGCGAGCCTACCGTCAGGCGGTGGAGTACGGTATTCCCGCCCACGAAATCTTTTTTGATACGTTGGCGCTACCTATTTCTACGGGCATTGAAGAGGACCGAAATAATGGCGCAGCAACGGTGGAATCCATTCGACTCATTCGGGAAAATCTGCCGGGCTGTCATGTGCTGCTGGGAATTTCTAATATTTCCTTTGGTTTAAATCCGGCGGCGCGGCAGGTGTTGAATTCAGTATTTCTGAACGACTGTATGCAGGTGGGAATGGATGCGGCGATCGTTAGTGCCGCCAAGATTCTTCCCATGGCAAAAATTGAAGAAGATCATCAAAAGATTTGCCGCGATTTGATTTATGATCGCCGCGAATTTGATGGTGATATTTGCACCTATGATCCCCTGGCGAAACTAACCACATTATTCGAAGGAAAAACCACCAAAAAAGAAGCGGGCGTGGATGAAAATCTGCCCCTAGAGGAAAAGCTAAAGCGCCATATTATTGACGGTGAACGTATTGGGCTGGAGCCCGTTCTTGACTCGGCGCTGGGTGAATATCCGCCCTTGGAAATTATCAATACCTTTTTGCTGGATGGCATGAAGGTGGTGGGTGAGCAGTTTGCTAGTGGGCAAATGCAGCTTCCCTTTGTGTTGCAGTCAGCGGAAACCATGAAGTCGGCGGTGGCTTATTTGGAGCCCTATATGGATAAGGAAGAGGAGGGCGAAAGCAGTGCTAAGGGCAAGTTCCTAATCGCCACCGTTAAGGGGGATGTGCACGATATTGGCAAAAACCTGGTGGATATTATCCTTACCAATAATGGCTATGAAGTGATCAACCTAGGTATTAAACAGCCCGTTGAAAACATTATTGACGCCTACGAAGAACACAAGCCGGACTGCATTGCCATGAGCGGTTTGTTGGTGAAATCCACGGCGTTTATGAAGGATAATTTGCAGACCTTTAATGAGCGGGGCATTCAAGTTCCGGTTATTTTAGGAGGCGCTGCACTGACTCCTAACTTTGTTCGTAAGGATTGCCAATCCGTTTACAACGGTCGAGTGGTTTACGGAAAAGATGCCTTTGCTGACCTTAACTTTATGGATAAGTTAATGCCGGCAAAGAAGGTGGAAAACTGGGACGATGCTAAGGGCTTTTTAGATGAGTTTGATGAATCTAAGGTAAATGAATCGGAGACTAAGGCGGAGTCCAATGGCAAAGCCAAAGCCGCAGTAAAACAGGAGCCGGTGCCGATTGATACTCGACGGTCGGAAGCGGTGCCGATCAATATTGAGCGCCCCACGCCACCTTTCTGGGGTACCAAGGTGATGACGGGGGACGAACTGCCCTACGACGAAGTGTTCTGGCATTTGGATTTGCAGGCCCTGTTTGCGGGACAGTGGCAGTTCCGTAAGCCTCGCAAGCAGTCGAAGGAGGAATATCAGCAGTTTTTACAGGGCAAGGTTTATCCCATTTTGGACTCTTGGAAAGAGCGGGTGCCTAAGGAAAATCTGCTTCAGCCCCAAATCATTTACGGCTACTTCCCCTGCAATGCGGAAGGCAACACGGTGTTTATTTATGACCATGAGGCGATCGCCCAGGGAGCTGACATTAAAATCCTAGAGCCCGTCACCTCCTTCGAATTTCCCCGCCAGCGATCCAACCGGCGCCTGTGCATTGCTGACTTCTTCGCCACCCGTGAATCGGGACAGGTGGATGTGTTCCCGATGCAGGCAGCGACGGTGGGCGAAGTGGCGACGGAATTCGCCCAAAAACTCTTTGCTGCTGACCAATACACGGACTATTTATATTTCCACGGGCTGGCGGTACAAACGGCAGAGGCGTTGGCGGAATGGACCCACGCTCGCATCCGGCGGGAGTTGGGCTATGGTGATTTGGAGCCGAATCATATCAAGGATATGTTTGCCCAACAGTTCCAAGGATCGCGCTATAGCTTTGGGTATCCTGCTTGTCCCAATATTCAGGATCAGCTTAAACAGCTTGACCTGCTGAAGAGCGATCGCATTGGCATGTACATGGACGAGAGCGAACAGCTTTATCCGGAGCAGTCCACCACGGCGATCGTGACCCATCACCCAGCGTCGAAGTACTTCAACGTTACCGTTTAGTTGGCGTTTTAAATGCGTTAGCGCTTTAAAGCATGCCAGCCAACAAGGGGTGATCTCTCTCGACTCAAAGTGAAGCAAGGGGGATTTCTACCTGGTGTTGAATAGCTTTCGAACTTCAAAAAATGAAATCCTTCAGCAACAAACCTGGAGAAAGCCATTGCTTAATTGATCCCTGATTTGTCAACCTCTAATTCCACTGAAATTACATCAGCTAAAGTCAGACTCACAAAAAAGATTACAGATTAAAGTTGTTTCTTTAAGTAGATGTCTTTCTTTCTTTGGATAGGGTGAATTCTCAGCTATAAAGAAATGAAGCCACCGTTGCTTTTTTCTATTTTTGAAGCCTTATATTGAGAAAAGTCTGAGAAACGTCAATACCTTAAGCAATCTATCCGCTGATGTTTCTAGATTATTTTCTTGACGTTTCTGACTTTTAAAACTTTCTGTCCTTTCAACCTTTCCCCAGCTTGACCAGCCCATGCATGATAGCCATGGGCAAAAAAGCTGTTTCTTAGGCAATAAGGATTCCTATTGGCTTTATCGTGACGCATTCCTCCACAACAACTCGCGAGCTTCCTTTACAACTGCTGCTGTTTACGGACCAGCGCCCCACTTCCCGTAAACAAGTTGCGGAGACCTGTGGACATTTGCAGGACCTTCAGAAGGAGTTCGAATTCCAGCTAGAAGTGGTGGATGTGGGGGAGCAACCTTATTTGGCAGAGCATTTTCGGCTGGTGGCAACGCCAGCGCTGGTTAAAGTTAACCCCCAGCCTCAGCAGGTTTTGACCGGCACCAATTTGGTGGAGCAAATCAACCGCTGGTGGCAACGGTGGAAAGACTCGGCAGTGGATTTTGTGGAGGGGCATCCACTGGAGTCAGATATGTCCATGTCCCTAGTCGATGCGGCGGAACAGGTGCGGCTGGCGGACAAGGTTTTTAGTTTGGAGCAGCAGTGTGAGGAGCTGAGCGAGCTGCTGAAGTTTAAAGATAAGGCGATTGAAATTTTAGCCCACGATTTACGGAGTCCATTGTCGGCGGTGTCGGCGGCGCTGGAAACGTTGGAGTCGGGGCAGAAGCCGGGGACAGTGCAGTCCATGCGGATGACGCCAGAGCTGGAGTTGCGGGTGTTGTCCCATGCGCGATCGCAGCTACGAACGATGGATCGAATGATTGCGGATTTGCTGGAGCAGGATGCCCACCAGCCTACGGTGCCGCGATTAAACGTGACCCCCCGTCGGTTAGATTTTGGCTCCCTATGTCAGGAATTGGCGGAGTCAATTCGTGATCAGTGGACGGCGAAGGGGCAGGAGATGACGGTGGATATTCCTCAGGATCTGCCGCCGATCCATGGCGATCGCGATCGCCTAAGCCAGGTTGTGTTGAACTTATTGGATAACGCCATCAAGTACACCCCGAAGGAAGGCAAAATTAATTTCTCTTTGCTCCACCGCACTAGCTACAAGATTCAAGGATCCATTTGCGACACGGGACCCGGTATTCCTGAGTCAGCCCATGAGTCAATTTTTCAAGAGGGCGTGCGCCTGGACCCGGAAAACAACAGCGGCTATGGCATTGGGCTGGCGGTGTGTCGTCAGCTGATTCGCGCCCACCACGGCAAAATCTGGGTGAGCTCTCGCCTTAATGAAGGCAGCTGTTTCCATTTCACGCTGCCGGTTTACCGCTAAATCCGGTTTGCCGCTAAATTTAGTCTGTACCTTTTGGGATCCGTATCCTGTGGTCTCCACTAAGGTGAGGAAAACTAAAGCGAGGAAAACCCCTAATGCTGTCGGTTGCTGAGGCTGAGGCGCGGATTTTGGCGCTATGTGTTCCCTTTGGTAAGGGCGATCGCGAGATAATCCCCATCACCGAAGGACGGGGGCGGATTTTGGCGGAGGCGGTGCTGGCGGCGCGGGATGTGCCTCACTGGGATAATTCGGCGATGGACGGCTTTGCGGTTCGAGCATTGGATTGTCAACGGTCGGGGGCGGCGCTAACCGTGATTGACGAGGTGCCGGCGGGGGGCAATCCGGACAAGATTTTGGGGCTGGGGCAGGCAGCGCGGATTTTTACCGGTGGCGTTTTGCCACGGGGGGCGGATGCGGTGGTCATGCAGGAGGAAACGGAGACGGGAGACGGGGGCATTGTTATTAACACGGCGGTGAAAGCAGGGCAGTTTGTGCGACGGCGGGGGGATTATTGCCGGGCGGGGGCATCGATTTTGGCGGCGGGAACTTGCCTGGGACCGGCGGAACTGGCGATCGCCGCTGCGAACCAAACGGCAAAGCTTTCGGTGCTTCGTCGCCCTAAGGTGGCAATTTTATCCACGGGCAACGAGCTGGTGTCGGTGGACCAGACCCTACAGCCAGGGCAAATTGTGGATTCCAACCGCTATGCTTTAACCGCCTTTGTGGAGCAAATGGGAGGGATTCCCGTGCCCCTGGGCATTGTGGGCGATCGCCGGGAAGACGTGACTAAGGCAATTCGGCAAGCTATCAGTGAAGCGGACCTGGTGCTGTCCACCGGAGGGGTCTCCGTGGGGGATTACGACTATGTGGAGGCGGTCCTGGAGGAATTGGGGGGGGCGATCGCCACTCGCAAAGTGAGCATCAAACCGGGCAAGCCATTAACAGTGGCGCAATTTTCGGCGGGTAAGCTACGCCATTTGGGGCTCGACTCCCAAGGACGCGATCGCCCGGTGATTTACTTTGGGTTGCCGGGAAATCCGGTGTCAGCGCTGGTGAGCTGCTGGCGATTTGTGGCTCCAGCATTGCGAGCGATTTCTGGACGGTCTCCTGATACGGTGGCGCCCCAGTTTGTAAAGGCGACCACGCGATCTCCGCTACGGGGAGCAGGGCAGCGGGATAACTATCTGTGGGGACGGGTGGCTGTCGACAAAGACGGCTTTTACTTTCAGGGGGCGACCGGGCATTACAACTCCGCCAATTTAATTAATCTTGCTGGGACGACGGGGCTGGCGATCATTCCCGGAGGACAGAAAACGGTGGAAGTGGGGGAACTTGTTGAGGTCATGCTAATTCAGGAACCTGGCTAGTGAAAGCAGCGTCACGGGGCTCTAGCAACTGTCTTCAGCCGCTTTTTTGCACGCTTTCGTCAGGCATATTGGGCAATGTTTGAGGCCGGTTTATCTGGGCTGCTTTTTTATCAATGGGCGTCAAATTTAGACGCTAAACTTAATAACTAACAGCATTTACCTCTAAAGCCCCCGCACAGGTCCATTCAGAAAATTTGTGAAGCTATCGCCATATTCCTTCTAAATGACCTGCTAGGACGTGTCATTAATTGAGCGCCAGAAGCCTTACTTAGTGGGAAATACGTGCCCTTTTAAAGTAAAAAGTGTTCGGGGCTGAAATCCTCACAGCTACAGGCTTTGACGTTTGAATAATGACAGCCCCTAGTTATTGACTCGTAGTGAACAATTTATTGTTACTTTAAGGAGCTTTTCTGGATTTCCACCGTCATATTAGGCAAAGGGCAATATTGTGTGTTCGATATCGCTGTGTCGCCTTGGGCGAACTGTTCTAACGGATTATTTTCACAGTTGCCTGCCCCCCTCCCGTCGAGAAGGTCTTGCTAAAAGATTTAAACAGGAAAGTTTAAGGATTTTTGGGCTGACCGCTACCAGTTTGGCTTGTTCTTATTAATAAACCCGTTACTCACAACAGGTCTTTGACTATGAAGTCCCTCGCTCGCATTGCCCTAGCCGGTGTTCTCGCCCTAAATCTTCCCCTCGCCTTTGCCGGCCGCAGCGATGCCCAAACTATCAAGGCGCTCGACACATTTCAGTGTGAAAAGGTGCAAGGCTACCATGCCACCATGGCCGTGCAGCATTCGGGGCGGCGGGCACCGTTGATTGCGTGGACAAGTCAGGAATTTAGTGGGTCAGGCTATACTCCCCAGCGGCGATGCCAAGAGGTGACCCAGCGGCTCAATCAGGCTTTAAGAGATAACGGCGGGCGGCTGCAAAATCTTTATTTGACGGTGGGACCGGTGAATCGCCATATGGTGCTATGCCATGTTACCGGCACCCGTCGCGGCTGCAACCGTAATAATGTGCTGTTTACCCTCAGCGAAAGCAATCGTCGGGCGGAAAATCCCACTGCGATGTTGAGCCGTATGTTCAACACCGAAGCCCTAAGCAGCGGTAATCCCATTCAGCAGTCTGGCGGGCAGCCTTACGTCAGTCTGGAAACTTTGGTTAACGGCCTATTTTAATGCCCAAAGCGAGGGGGCAAACCTAAGACATTCGGTCGATGGTTCGATATTGAACCGCTTCAGCCACGTGGTTGGTTTGCATGCTTGTTGCGCCTTCAAGGTCGGCGATAGTACGGGCAACTTTAAGGATGCGATCTGTTCCCCGTGCCGATAAACCCAGGCGACGAATGGCGTTTTCCAGTAGCATGCGGCTGCTGTCGTCTAAGGCACACCATTGTTGCAGTTGCTGGCTATCCATTTCGGCGTTGCACTGGGTAGCGGTGCCTCGGAAACGGGTGATCGCTAATTCTCGCGCTTTTTCCACGCGACTTCGCACCGGCTCTGAAGGCTCTCCCCCCTGCTGTCGGGTGATTTCCTCTGGCTTGAGGCGATTGACCACCACCTGTAAATCAATGCGATCCATCAGTGGACCAGACAGTTTTGCCCAATATTGTTCCCGCTGGCGAGGGGTGCAGGTGCAGGGATTAACGGTGTCGCCATAATAGCCGCAGGGACAGGGGTTCGTGCTGGCAACAAGGGTAAATAGGGCAGGGAATTGCACCGTTTGACGGGTGCGAGATATGGTGACGAACCCTTCTTCCAGAGGCTGGCGAAGGAATTCTAAAACGTCGCGCTTAAATTCCGTTAGCTCATCCAAAAACAACACGCCGCGATGGGCAAGGGAAATTTCCCCGGGCTTGGGATAGCTGCCGCCACCTACCAATGATGGTCCCGATGCGGAGTGGTGAGGGCTGCGGAACGGGCGTTGGGTGACCAGGGTGCCGCGATCGCGCAGTAATCCTGCCACCGAGTGCACCCGCGTCACCTCCAGCGCTTCGGCGAAACTTAGGGGAGGCAAAATTCCCGGTAACCGCCGCGCCAACATGGTTTTACCGCTGCCGGGCGGTCCAACGAACACAAGGTTGTGCCCACCCGCCGCTGCAATTTCCAACGCTCGCCGTGCCAGCGCTTGCCCCTTTACATCCTCCAAATCCAGCGCATACTGGTATCCCTCTCGCAGCTGGGCCATGCCGTCCACGTTCATCGGCGTCACGGATCGCCCACCGTTTAAAAATTCCACCACATGGGTTAGATGCTCAAAGCCATACACCGTCAGCCCTTCCACAACGGCTGCTTCCTGGGCATTGGCGGCGGGCACGATTAAATGGGTGATGCCCAATGCTTCAGCGGCGGCGGCGATCGCCAAAACCCCAGATACAGGGCGCAGGGAGCCATCCAGGGAAAGCTCGCCTAAAAATAAATAATCGTTGAGGGAGGTAATATCGAGCTGGTCCGATGCGGCTAGGACGCCAATGGCGATCGGCAAGTCGAAGCTGGGACCTTCTTTTCGTAAGTCGGCAGGGGTGAGGTTTACGATGACTCGCCGCACGGGAAAGGCAAAGCCTGCATTTTTGATGGCCGCCTTAACTCGCTCCCGGGACTCTTGCACCGCCGTATCAGGCAACCCTACCACCGCCATTGCTGGCAACCCTCCGGACACATCCACTTCAGTGCCCACCTTAATCGGGTCGATTCCCACAAGAGCCGCACTCCACACCCTAGCTAGCACTAATCCCCTCCTCACCCCTAGTGAATGCTTTTGACTTAAGCTTGTGTGTGGCAGCCAGCTCGTGGCAATCTCCGCACCTCGCCCATTATGGCAAGGTCTGAAATAAGTCTAGAAGACATAAGTCCGAAGAATCTGGAGCCCTTTTCCGGGTAGCCGTCCTAACTTAAACAGCACTTCCGCAAAGCCCCAGAGCTCTTCACCCTAAATCCCTCTCCCCAGGGAGAGGAACTTTGGACGCATGATCAAACGTTTGTTATTTTTTCTTATTCCCCTTCTCCCCGGATGGAAGCATGTCCTGGACTTAGTTCAGGGGGGCTTGGGAGAATGAGGGCGTGCAGTTTTTTCGCGTCAGTCCCGTTAAAAACTGTTTTATCTAGAGCATCTGACCACGCGCTTAAAATATGCCCAAATGACGTTCCAAAAATTTAAACGCCGGAGCGAAACCCCGGCGTTTAAACAGCAAATGTATTGGAGTGAAACTTAGTGAAAAGCCTGTGAAGCTTAGGCCTTACGGATATTAAACGAGAGGGCGGTCTGTGCGCGGCTGCCTCGCTGTGTCCGGAATGTGGGCGTTGTTTACAGGTTGCCGCCTCGGAATGCGAGGATAAAAACGATAACCGGACCAGCAACGACAATAAGCCCGACTGAGGTTAACTGAAGCACCACTGTCCAGTTGATGCCACCCAAAAGATTCAAAGCTGCGTCCATGGTTATGCCGTTCCTCCCAAGCCAGGTATTTAGTAGTTTTTCTCAGGCGTATAAGTTTTGATTTTACCCCGCCTGTGTATTCCTTCAGACAATTTGTCTTAGAATAGCCCCGATAATATTAGAGCAATCCCTCGATTCTTCTAAGAAAGTTAACAAAAGACAATCAATAAAGGTCGTCCGAAAAATGTGGCGAGAAGGAACCATAGAAAATCCGCTGGGAAATGACAGAGGAGAATTAGGAAGGATATTGCAGAGCCATGGCGCAGTGGAAGTGTATTGAAAAGTGTGGAGCCTGTTGTTATCTGGAGCCGAGCGATCGCCCAGACTTAGACGCTTACCTACCCCCAGCGGATTTTCAACACTATCTGAGTATGGTGGGGGAGGATGGCTGGTGCATTAATTTTGATCGGGACAATCGCCGCTGCAAGATTTATAGCGATCGCCCCTGGTTTTGTCGGGTGGACGCAAAAACCTTTGAGGAAATGTTTGCCATCCCTGAATCGGAGATGGATGAATTTGCGATCGAGTGCTGCTTTGAGCAAATTGGCACAGTCTATGGGGATTCCAGCTCAGAAATGAATCGCTACCGTGAGGAAGTGGACGCAAGTACTGAAGGTGCGTGACGAGAGATTTGCGCCCTTGAGGGGCTATTCAAAGGGCTGAAAGGGTGAAAGTGAGTTGAATAAAGATAAATGGGCGGAAATAGAATTTACTGAAAGGGACGGAAACCTTAAAGTTAAGCCAGGTTTAGCTAACCTTAAATCTAGGATTCTTCGCTCTAGGATTTTCAGACTCAGGTTTATGGAGTCTGAGATTTTGAGCAAAAGCTAAAAAGATCACAAGCACGTCAACACCGTCAGAACTCGCGTCTATGCAATCCCAAGCCAACTCTCCCGCCGCTACTCCTTTGCCTGACTGGAGTCAAACTGCCACTGAAGATTCAGCATTGTCCAAAAAATTACAGGACCAAGCCCAGTGGAACGGAGAAGTGTATCAGCTATTAATAGATTTAAGCGGCTTTAGCTTGAGCGAATATTCAGAGCAGGTTAATAATCTGGATAAAATCGCCACCTTGGCTCAACGGGCAATTTTGCTGGCCCAGAAAGCTCAGCCGCTAACGGAATCTCTTCGGGAAGATTAGCGACGGTGTTTGCGCGGCAACCACACGGTAACGGCAGAAATTTCGCTGTCTTTTAGCAACTTATATTTAGCTATCTGCAAAGTATGGATACTTTAGCTGCCATCAAGGCTCGACGCTCAGTTAAGCATTACGACCCTGAGCACAAAATGACCGACGGGGAAATTGAACAGTTGTTGTCCCTGGCGGTGCTGTCGCCGACGGCTTTCAATATTCAAAACTGGCGGTTTGTGGTGGTTTCAGACCCGGAACTACGTCAGAAAATTCGCGAGGTGGCTTGGGATCAGGCGCAGGTGACGGAGGCGTCGTTGCTGTTGGTGCTGTGTGCGGATCGTAATGCGTGGAACCGGGAGCCGGAGCGCTATTGGAAAGATGCGCCGGAGGCAGTGCAGGGGATTTTGGTGCCTGCTATCAAAAATTACTACGAGGGCAATGAGGCTGCCCAGCAGGATGAGGCGATGCGGAGCTGTGGCATGGCGGCCCAGACGATTATGTTGGCGGCCAAGGCGATGGGCTATGATTCTTGTCCCATGGATGGGTTTGATTTTGATGCGGTGGGCAAGTTGATTAATTTGCCGGAGGACCATTCAATTGCCATGTTTGTGGTGGTGGGTAAACCGGTGAAGCCAGCGTGGGATCGCCCGGGACAGTTGCCCCTGGGTGATGTGGTGATTCGCGATCGCTTCTAGGATTTTCCTGCTGTAGCAATGCTCCAATTTGCCCTGACCAGTGCCCTTGCGCCTTGGGAACAACTGCCGGCGATCGCCCTTTCCTTAGTGATGGGCAGCTCCGTCGGCAGTTTTTTGAATGTGGTGGTGTATCGGCTTCCGGCGGGATTGTCGTTGCTTCATCCGCCGTCCCGCTGCCCCAAGTGTCTCCATGGCTTGGGACCTACGGAAAACGTTCCGGTTTTTGGATGGCTATGGCTGCGGGGCAAATGTCGCCACTGTCGCACCAAAATTTCTCCTCGTTACCCGTTAGTGGAAGCGGCGACGGCGCTGCTTTTTTTGCTGGTGGCGTGGCAGTTTGGGCTGACGCTGCAAACCCTTGCCTATTGGTTTTTGGTGGCGCTGTTGGTGGCGCTGGCGTTGATTGATCGAGATACGCTGACGTTGCCGAACCGGTTGACGGAGCCGGGGTTGGTGGTGGGGCTGGTGGCGCAGACGGGGTTGGGATATTTAGCCAGCGGGGAAATTATTGAGGCGGGCGCTGGATTGTTGGGCGGTTTGCTGGCGATGGCGCTGGGGATTTGGCTCTTTCAGGGGATTTCGTTTTTTGGGGCGATCACCTTTCGAAAACCAGCGATGGGAGCAGGCGACGCTAAGCTGGCGGCGATGATCGGGGCGTGGTTGGGGTGGAAGCTGTTGTTAATTACCAGTTTTCTTGCCTGCGCCTATGGAGCGTTTATCGGTGGCGGGGCGATCGCGGTGGGGTTGCTAAAGCGAGGTGAGCCCATGCCCTTTGGTCCTTTTCTGGCATTAGGAGCGCTAACGGCGATGCTATGGGGCAATGAGCTGTGGGGAGCCTACTGGATGTTTTTTACAGGCAACGTCGTTTAAAAACCAGACTTGATACGGATAAAACGGCAATTTGCTTCTGGTAATTCCTGGTGGGTGCGATGTCGTCCGGTCCTTAAGAGGTTGGGTAGCATTAGGGTAGGTCGTATTGCTGATCCTCGCCAATGTCTTGGAATTTTGATCGTAAACAGGCTTTTCGTGCTGCGTTGCTGGGTGTTTATCGCAGTTACAGTGACTTGAAAATTTTTACGCGGGATGCGTTGGATAAGAATTTAGAGGCGATCGCCAGCAGTCGCGAAAATTTGACGACGGTTGTTTTTGAGCTAGTGGAGTGGGCGGAGGCGAAGAAGCGGCTGGCGGATTTGTATCGGTATTTTTGTGATGACAATCCAGATCATGAATTTAGCCAAAGTGTAGAGACACATGATCGCCCCGCAGCAACATTCACCAATCTTGGACCGACGAATTTGGGGAAATATCGGCGGGCGATTCCGAAGTTTGTGGGGCGCGATCGCGCGATGGACCAGTTGAGTGAGCTGCTGGCGGATAACGAGATGGTGGCGATCGCGGCGGTGGTGTCCGGTATGGGCGGGCTGGGGAAGACGGAGCTGGCTTGGCAGTGGGCGAATCGAGAGTATTTGGCGGGGCGGTTTCCCGGTGGGGTGGTTTGGTTGGATGTGGCGGCAGGGAATCCGGGGGAGCAGTTGGTTTTGTTCTGTCAGTCGGAATTTGACGTGGAACTGCCGGAGCTGCCGATGATCGCGGGGCGGGTAGCGCATTGCTGGCAGCATTGGACGGAGTGGCGATCGGGCGAGGTTTTGGTGGTGTTTGATGATGTGTCGCGGGAGCGTGATGCGGCAAAAATCAAGGAGCTACAGCCCAGCGGTGAGCAGTTTCGGGCGCTCTGGACGACGCGGGATGAGTGGGCGGGGATTCGGCGCTATCGGCTCGACAAACTTGATAATGCGGCGGCACGATCGCTGCTGGCGAGCTATATCGACGAGGCGCGGCTGGAGGCGGAGCCGGAAGCACTCGAACAACTGCTGCGCTGGTTTGGTGGGTTGCCGCTGGGGCTGGAGCTGGCGGCGCGGTATTTGGCGCTGGATGACTGGCTGACGATCGCGGACTACCTAAGCGAGCTGACGCTGACGCACGAGTCGCTGCAAGAGAATCCGGAGATGCGCTATCCGGACGGGGTGGAGGCGGCGATCGCCATTAGCTGGGGGCGGCTAAACCCGGAAACGGAGGACGGACAGGCAGCGCGGCGATTGGCAATGCGGCTAGGGTTGTTTGGGGCTGCGCCGATTCCGGTATTGCCAGAGTGGCGGCGGGAGTGGCGCAAACCGTTACAGCGATTGGTGAATTTAAATTTAGTGGAGCGGGACGAGGCGTCGGTGGCGCTACATCCGTTGGTGCGGCAGTTTGTGCGGGGGCAGTTGGCAGGAGAGGAGGCAGATGAGTTGAAGCGGGAGGTGGCTGCGGCGATCGTGGAGCAAGGGGAACGGATCGAACATACGTTTACGATGGCGCAGGCGCGGGAGTCTGCACCCTGGATGCCCCATTTAGAGGAAGTGGTGGCGGGGTTAATGCCGTGGATTACAGACAATGAGGTAGTCACACCTTTAACTCGAATTGGTTTTTTCCACCAAAGTCAGGGTTTGTACGAGTTGGCAGAACGTTGCTACGAAAGTTGCGTGACAATAACGCGGGAGCGGTTAGGCGATATGCACGTGAAGATGGCGACAGCACTAAATAACTTGGCTGAGCTGTATCGAACTCAAAAGAGATACGAGTCCGCTGAACCTCTGTATTACGAAGCTTTGACGATCAATCGCGACAGCCTCCCGTCAAATCATTCTCAACTCGCGAGTGCTCTGAATAACCTGGCATTGCTGTATACGTCCCAGGGGAGATATGAGTCAGCAGAGCCGCTACTCCAAGAAGCTGTGAGCATTGACCGTTGCAATCTTCCAGAAGATCATCTCGAGCTGGCAGCCAGCCTCAACAACCTGGCAGGACTGTACCTGGCTCAAGGAAAATATGGGTTAGCAGAGCCGCTTTTTCGAGAAGTCTTGAGTGTTGCTCGCAAGAGTCTCAAAACCGACCACCCCAACTTAGCGACTTATCTCAATAACCTGGCAGTGTCATATCAGCGTCAAGGGAAATATGCTTCAGCGGAAGCACTACACCTAGAATCCCTCGAAATTTTTGTTCGCGGTTTAGAACTAGAAACGGATCATCCTGACATCGAGAGAAGCTTGTGTAACGTGACTCACTTCTACCAAACCGCGATCGCCGCAGGACTTCCCGACACCCGCCTCCGCAACCACCCCCTCGGCGACTTGATCCGCTCAAAGCTTTCCGATTCTTCAAACCAGTGAGGCAAATTTCAACGATGACATTACGAGAACTCAAACAAACAGTTGCCCAACTTTCTTCAGAGGAATTTGCTGCCTTTCGTGAATGGTTTGCTGAACTAGATGAAGAACGCTGGGATCGGCAAATCGAAACTGACACCGCTGCCGGAAAACTAGACGACCTTGCCGCCCGCGCACTCCAGCAATTTGAAGCAGGCAAATGTCGGGAGCTATGAAGCACCACGCCACGCCAGACTTTTGGTATCTCTACCGTCGATTACCCAGTAAAACTCAGGCACTGGCAGATCGCTGTTATGAGCAACTGAAACGCGACCCGTACTACCCATCGTTACACCTCAAAAAAGTAGGGCGTTTTTGGTCAGTGCGCGTCGGCATTGGATACCGTGCCCTCGCCGTCGAATCCGGCACCAATCTGGTTTGGTTTTGGATTGGAACCCACGCTGATTATGATCGCCTAATCGGACAAAAATAACTCCGCTATGTCAAACGAAATCTCAAGCCAGGTTGATGTGCCTGAGGTCGTGTTCGGCGATTTTGTAGGTGGGTAAAAACTGCCCGAGCAATCGATGAAATCGGTCATTGTGGAGTCGCTCCAATAAATGAACCATCTCGTGAACCACCACGTATTCCAAACAGTGGGGTGGCGATCGCATCAGCTCCGTATTTAGCCAAACCCGGCGCTTCTGGATATTGCACGTACCCCATCGAGTTTTCATCCGTTTAAACCGCACCTCATCCACCCGCACCCCCATAATCGGCTCCCACTTCTTCACCAGCGCCGGGACAATTTCCCCCAGTTGCTGTCGATACCAGCCATAAAGCACCCGCTCGCAATTTTCAGCAGTGACGGGCGATCGCACGTATAAATACAGCCCATTCGGCTCCCGCAATTCCCCGTACTGCTTACCCGTCGTCGGATGAACCTGCAAACGATAGGGTTGTCCCTGATAAAAATGGGTTTCACCGGAAGCGTATTGGCGTGGCGCTGGGGGCTGTTGCGATCGCACCTTTGCCCGCTTTTCCTCAATCCACCCCACCTTAGATTCAGCAAACTGGCGCACCCGTTCCAAATCCGTATAAACCGGAGCTGAAATCGAAACCCGACCGTCTGGCTGGTGAACCCGAAGATTGATATTTTTAATCGCCTTACGCTGCACCGCGATCGCGATTCCCTTTACCTCAAGGTTTTCAACAGCAAGGATGGTAGATGATGGCATCAGTTCTCGATAGGGCGGAGTTGCTTACGGGCTGATTCGTTCGGCTTCTAGTGTGTATCAGCTCAAGGGCGATCACGGGAAGAATTAAATTTGGCTTAGCCTTGTGTGTATCGCCCCAGCAAATTATGGCGAACTCGTACGGCTGATTTCTGATATGGCTGATTTATTTAGTGCCGACACCTCCGACAATATAGCCCCACGCCCCCTGCCTGATCGCCTGCGCCCCAGGGAACTTAACGATGTGGCAGGGCAAGAACATCTGACGTCTGACGGTATGCCCCTCCAGCGAATGGTGGCAGGCAGCAGAATTCGATCCATGATTTTGTGGGGACCACCAGGCTGCGGCAAAACCACCCTCGCCCGCATCGTGGCAGAA
This sequence comes from uncultured cyanobacterium, assembly GCA_937883785.1. Lineage (GTDB taxonomy): Bacteria > Cyanobacteriota > Cyanobacteriia > CACIAM-69d > CACIAM-69d > CALGDE01. The sequence goes on along the minus strand of CALGDE010000054.1, from coordinate 8,015 downwards.
AACTCCGGCTTACATTTTGAACAACTATCGGCAGTGTTTGCGGGCGTCAAAGACCTAAGAACCGTATTCGAGGCGGCGCGAAAACGGCGACAAAACGGCGGGCAAACTCTGCTTTTCGTGGATGAAATTCACCGCTTTATGAAATCCCAGCAGGACGCATTCTTGCCGGTAGTGGAGGACGGCACCATCGTCCTAATCGGCGCAACCACCGAGAATCCATCCTTCGAACTAAACGGTGCATTGCTCTCCCGCTGCCAAACGTTTATCCTGAAACGCCTCAGCGAAGACGCCCTAGAAACCCTGCTGCAACGGGCAGAAGCCGCCGAAGAAAAACCACTGCCCCTAACCGACCAAGCCCGCGACCTATTGAAAACCTTGGCAGACGGCGACGGACGCTACGCCCTGTCCATGGTGGAACAGGTGATTTTACAGGAAGAAACTCTCGACGCGCCAAAGCTGCTGGATTTTGTGCAAAAACGAGCTCCCCTTTACGACAAAAAGGACGAAGGACATTACAACCTAATCTCCGCCCTACACAAATCCGTGCGAGGCAGCGACCCTGATGCGGCGCTGTATTGGTTTGCCCGAATGCTCGCAGGTGGCGAAGATCCACGGTTTATCGCTAGACGTATGACTCGGATGGCATCAGAAGATATCGGCTTATCAGATCCCCAGGCACTCCCCCAATGCATCGCCGCCTGGGAAGCCTACGATCGCCTCGGCAGTCCGGAGGGAGAGCCGGCACTGGCTCAAGCGCTGGTGTATCTCGCCACCGCCCCCAAATCCAACGCGGTTTATTCGGCGTACAAAAAAGCCCAGAAAAAAGCAAAAGCTACCGGCTCCCTAATGCCGCCAAAGCATATTTTGAATGCGCCCACAAAACTAATGAAAAAGGCAGGCTACAGCGAAGGTTATATCTATGATCCTGACACTCCCGAAAGCTTTTCTGGACAGAACTATTTCCCCGAAGAAACCGGACGTTTGTCGTTCTATCAACCCGTGCAGCGCGGTTTTGAAAGAGAAATCCAAAAGCGATTAGATTACTGGGCAAGGCTGAGGGCAAAAAAATCGCAAGATTACAGCTAAGTCCATCGGCGATAAAACGAACTTTCTTCCCATGCAGATGCAGTGCGCTGTTCTAGCTTTTTAAGGGCAACTTCATCCAATGGCTGAAATTCCGACGCCACCCGCGTATTGCCCTCCAACTGCGCCACATCTTCCGCCGCAATAATCGCGCAGTGCACCCCCTTTTGAGACAACGTATAGCCTAGCGCCTGCTCCATCCCATCCAGTACACCAGAGCGAAAAAGGCGACCGTAGGCAGGCACTTTCATCGCAGTGACACCAACGTTCTTTTCTTGGGCGATGGGGAGAACGCCGGGGATAAAAGAGCGGGGATGGTGAATTTCTGCGGCGTTGACGGGGATTAGGGTGTGGTCGAAGGGATAACGACGCAGGGCCTCGGCAATAACGTCCGGCTCATGGTGACCTGTGATGCCGCTGAATTTTACAATGCCTTGCTCCTGGGCTTCCTCCAAAGCTTTGGCAGCTCCATTAGCGCCAAAAATTTCGTCTAATTCTTCTTCAAATGACACATGGTGAAATTGCCACAGGTCTAGGTATTCGGTATTGAGGCGTTTGAGCGATCGCTCCAGCTGTCGCCAAGCCCCGTCCCGATCAAAAATCGCCGTTTTGCTAGCGATAAACACATCCTGACGATAATTGGGCAGCACTTTCCCAAGATGCTCTTCGCTGGGACCATAGCTGGCGGCAGTATCAAAATAGCGAATGCCCAACTCCCACGCCCGCTGGATTTGCTCCACAGCAGCCTTTTCCTGCCCCGGATTAGACAGCGGCGTTTGTCCTGCACCTCCCAATCCCAAAACGGGTAGCTCAATGCCAGTGCGCCCTAGCTTGCGTTTTGGCATGGGTCCAATATTGTCGGATTTTGTATTGTCGGATTTTGCGATGGGCTCTTGGGGCGATCGCGCCTCGGCGGAAACTTGGGATAGGTCCGGCGATCGCCCGTTAGCGCAACCAATCACCCCTAAGCCCGTGGTAAGGCTGGTGGCTAGAAATTTACGGCGGGTGCTTTTGGAATGGGCCGACATATTTCTGGACTCGTTTGGGAGATGAAATTTAAATAGAGCTTCTGATGATCAGGCTAACAAAATAATTTGGTGAGTTTTGGACGTGCTATGAAAACGGTTGCCGATAAATATTTCTTAGTTTTTGTCGAATTGAATACGGAGGACATAATCTGGTGATTGTTGTTCCGTCCGGTAGTTAATAGCTTTCTTGAATGACCGCTCAACCCAACTCCCTTAAGTCACTGTTTAAGTTGAAATCGGTAAATTTCGCCAGTGTTATTCCCCAGCCGCTGGCGTTGATGATTAGCTTTAGTTCGGTGGTATTGTTTGCTGCCGCCAGCTTGCGCCATTGGTTATTGCAATCAACGGCGTTTGATTTGGCGATTTATGACCAGGTGGCGTATCTAATGGGGCGCGGACTGTTGCCCTATGCCACCGTGTCCGATATGCACCATATGGGCAACCATGCGGCGTATTCCTTTTATTTGGTGGGGCTGCTGTATGCGCTGGTGCCGTCGGTTCACTGGCTGTTTGGCGTCCAGGCGATCGCCCTTTCCCTTGGCGCATGGCCTACGTGGGCACTGGCGCGACAGGCAGGACTAAGTCAGCGATTGTCACTGGTAATGGGGGCGGTCTACCTGCTGTATCCCCTGGTGTTTAACGTTAATTTGTTTGATTTCCATCCCGAGGTGATGGTGATTGCGGCGATGTTGGGGGCGATTTGGGCGGCGCGATCGCGGCGGATGGTGTTATTTTCGGCGCTGATTGTGTACGTGTTGGGGGGCAAGGCGGTGTTGTCCCTGACGGTTCTGGGGCTGGGGATTTGGCTGGTGTTTTTCGAGCGGCGGCAGTGGTATGGGGCGATCGCGCTGACCCTTTCAAGCTGGTGGTTTTTGACGGCGACCCAGGTGGTGATTCCCATGTTCAACAACGGCGAGGGGCACGACGCGGTGGGGCGCTATTCGTACCTGGGCAGCTCGGTATTAGAGGTGGCGAAAAACACCTTTCTGCGTCCAGATTTGGTATTTGGGCAAGTGCTGTCTTTGGATACGGTGGTGTATTTGGTGTTGGTTAGTGCGCCGTTGATTTGGTGGCTGTTGGCGGGGCGGTTAGGAGCGCTGGTTGCGACGGTGCCAGCGGTGGGATTAAACATTTTGTCCATGGCGGACCAGCAGCGGGATTTAGTGCATCAGTATTCTCTGCCGATTTTGCCGTTTTTGATTGTGGCGGCGATCGCCGGATTAAAACACAGCTTTGTGGATTCTCGTCCCGGTGGGCTGTGGCGGTGGGTGGCGGCGAAATATCCAGGATTTTGGGCACGGCTGCGAACCCAGGTGCAAGGGGGCTGGGTGCCCATGGCGTGGGCGCTGGTGTGTTTTGTTGCCCTGGCGAAGTTTGGATATTTTGGCTCCATTTATGTGGATGAGCTGGATACGTGGGCGGCGGCAAACCAGGCGATCGCCCAGGTAACCACCAAAGGGGGCGTGCTAACCACAGCAGAAATTGCGCCCCATCTTAGCCACCGGGAAACCATTCGCCAAATTGAAGCGGGCATCGAGCCGAACTGGGACCAATACGAATATGTGCTGTTAAACCTGCGCCATCCGGGGCAGTCCGCCACCGGGGAATTTTCCCGGCAAATTAAAACCACCTTGGACAATAGCGACGTGTTTGATTTAGCGTTTGAAGAGTCGGACGTATTGCTGTTTCGACGGGTGGCAGGCTCGGAAGCTTCCCCGCGCAAGTTTCAGCCCTAGTCGCCGGCTTGCTGTCGCGCCCGTTTTTTGGCGACGCCTTCCAAGTGAATTCGACGGGCTTCGGCTTTGCGATCGCGCTCAACTTTTCGACAGGCACGACAGCGAATCGCGGTGCTGAAAATACTGCCTTTGGCCACTTCGCACCACCATTTTTGACGCTCAGCCGTCCACACTTCCTCCACACCACAGTCGCGGCAGGTGAACGGTTGATCCGTGTAATAGTCGGGCGGCAGAGTGTAGCTATTGTTGGGGGCAAGCTTGCTATGGTCTACGGCGATCGCCCCCGATGGCGGTCTTTTTTGCCAAGCAATTTTGGCTTGTTTCTGGTGTTTTGCCCGTTGTGATCGCGCTGCTTTTAATTCTTTGCGTCGCTGCTTATTACTTTTCATCGCCCAATCCTCACTTTGGAAGGAAAGCCGTATCCATTTTATGACGGAGGAATTTGATGGCGGTTACAACTGTATTCACATGAAAGCCTATGCTTTTAAAGGTCCCATTAACGTCATCCCAATCCGTCATTAGCAATGAAAGCGCTTAACCAAACTCCCAAATTTCAGCCCTTCCGCAGCCTACGCCGTTTTGGTGTGGTGATCGCCCTCAGCACTGCCGTATTAGTTGGTGGATGCGGCGGGGATGGTGTAACCGAACGCCCGGTAAGTGAGCTGGTGGCGGAGTTGCAAGGGGAAGATGAATCGGCAGCGATCGCAGCGGCTGGGGCGTTGGGACAGAAGAAGGATCCGACGAGCGTTGATGCGCTGATTTTAGCGGCGACTACTAACGACTCTGCCTTAGTGCGTCAGGTATCCACGGTTTCGCTAAAGTTTTTTGATGACCCCAAGGCGATCGCCGTGCTGATAGCGCTGATGACTGAGGGCGAGGGTGACGTGGTTCCGGCGGCTCAGGAAGGGGTGGAATTTGCTATTGGACAAGGCTACCAAAACTTTGGAAAGGCGATGGGCGCGGCAAAGGATGTGACTCCTGAAGCCTATGAAAAGGCATTTGCCCTGATTCAGGAAATGTTGAAGTCACCGGAGGAATATAAGGTGGCCAACGCCGTCAAAGCCCTGGGGCAGACGGGAGATCCGCGAGCGGTAGAGCTGTTGGTGCAGCAGCTTGGCACCGGGACGGATCTTCAAAAACAGATTGTGGTGGAGTCCCTTGGAAATATCGATTCGCCAGAGTCGATCGCGGCGCTGAAGGAGGCGGTATCAAACGATAGTCTGGCGGTTGCCAAGGCGGCCAGTGGTTCTTTGCGCAAGCTGGGGATTGTCGATTTTGACTTGCTGAAAACGGAGCTGAAGCAGGTGGGCACTCGGAAAGACGCGATCGCCACCCTGGGTAGTATGAAAACGCCGGAGTCTTTGCAATTGCTGGTGTCAGAGCTTAACGATGACTCCATTACCGGCGCGGACCGTGAGCGGGTGGTTAAGGCGATCGCCTCTCGACCGGAGCCAAAGGCAGCAACGATTTTGACTGATTTTTTGGTCAAAAATGATGCCGGTAAGCGCAGCCATAAAGTCGTCTTGGAAGCGTTGGGCGAGATGGCGCAAAAATCTAAGGATTCGGCAATTCCCAGCGCCGTTATCCAAGCCCACCGCGACAATCCCGAAAGTGTTCCCGTGCTTGCGGTGATTGATAGCCTGGCGAACATGGGAGATATTGCCTATGAGCCGGCGGTGGCGTTGCTATCGGACGAAAACCTTGGGATGCGTGTGTTGGGGGCGGGGGTTCTCGGGAAGATTGGCAACGAAGAGGCGATCGCTCCCCTGAAGACTGCGCTAACCAATCGGTTCGTCGCTCCGCAAGCGGCTAAGGCGTTGGATTCGTTGGACTGGAAGCCGGAGGGCGATCGCGAGCAGGTGCTGGTATGGCTGGCTGATCGCGATAAGAAAAAGCTGACGAATAACTGGAACACCACAAAGACGGTGCTTTTGAACGAAGCCAGCAGCGGTGATGGTGAAGCGGTAGCCAACGCCCTTTATGGATTTGTGGGCATTGGCGATGAAAGCGTCATTCTTGATTTGAAAGCGAGTTTAAAAAGTCGCGGCACGAAGGAAATTGCTTTGGCTTACCTTAATTGCGGCCATCCGGAACTGGAAAGCGCCGCCGCAGAGTGGGCACGTAACAATGGCTTCCAAGTGGTCAAAAGCCCCACAGCAGAAGCTGCCGCTGAATGGGGCAGTTTCTAGTTTGGGTAACATTTAGGGGATAGAATTCTGGCGCTGAATTCCGGCGTACAAAGGGGATTATGACGGATTGGTTGGGGCAGGCAAAGGCGGCTTGGGAACGGGGCGATCGCGAGTCAACAGTTCAACTTAGCCAATCTGCCATTTGTGAAAATCCCCAGAACGCCCAAGCCTACAAATTACTGGGCAACGGACTCCAGGCGTTGGACAATTTGGCAGCGGCGGAAAGGGCGTATCAAATTGGGTTGAAGTGGGCGCAGGATGGGGAGCGGCTGCGGGGGGAGTTGCTGGCAAATTTGGGCGGGGTGAATCAGCGGGCTGGAAATTGGGACCAAGCCGCTGAGTTTTACGGGCAAGCGATCACCGCAGTGCCCGACCTGGTGCCGGTGTATTTCAACTGGGTGAAAGGGCTGGAAGGGCGCGGGGATTTAGACGGGGCGATCGCGGTGCTAGAAAAAGCGGTGAACTCTTGCCCCGCCGAAGGAACGGTATGGCTGCAACTGGGGCGGCTGCGGTGTGAGGTGGAGGACTTTGACGGAGGACAGCGAGCTTACGAAAAAGCGAGTGAGCTAATGTCGGGACAGGCGGAACCGCTGTTTGGTTTGGCGCATGCTTGGTTTTATTTGGAAGATTTTGAACGGGCGATCGCCACCGGTAAACAGGCGCTGGATATTGACCCCACATCAGCGGTGGGGTGGACTAACTATGGCGTGGCGTACTACGAGTTGGGGCTGCTGGATAAGGCGGAGCAGTGTTTGGAGCGATCACTGGCGCTAGATTCCGGCTATGACGATGCGCGGTGGGCGTTGGCGAATATTTGGCTGCATCGGGGGGAGCTGGAGCGGGGATTTGAGGGGTTTGAGGCGCGGCGATCGCGAGTGTTGCCAGCGCCAGATTTGCCGGTGCCTGAGTGGGATGGCAGTGATTTAACGGGCAAAACAATTTTGATGTATGGGCAAAGCGGGCTCGGCGATATGGTGCAGTTTGCCCGATATTTACCCCTGTTGCAGCGGCGCGGCGCAACGGTAAAAGTGGCAGTACCAAAACCTTTGGTGCGGTTACTGGGAGCGATGGAGTCCGTTGAAGCCGTGGAGCGCGATCAAGGTTTTTCTTGCGAAGCGTTGGGCATTGATTGCTTCACCACTTTCCTAAGCGTGCCGCGATTTTTTACTAAATCTCCCGCCGGAATCCCCCGCTCCATCCCCTATCTATCCGCCATCGCCAGTGATTGGCAGCCCACTTTGTCGGGAGGCGGCTTACAGGTGGGCATTGCCTGGGCTAGCGGTAAACAAAATACCCTTGACGGCGATCGCGACTATCGCAACCGGTCCTGCTCTCTCGTCAAAATGGCAGAAGCCCTAACCATGCCAGGGGTAACCCTCCACGCCCTCCAAGTAGGACCAGACGCTGCCGATATCCAAAACTTGCCCGACCATTTATCTGTGGAATCTTGGAGCGATTCTTTAACAGACCTGGCAGACACAGCGGCGCTAATCACAAAACTAGACCTAGTAATTTCCGTAGACACCGTTGTGCCTCACCTGTCCGCCGCCCTAGGCATCCCCACCTGGATTCTGCTGCCCCATATGCCCAACTGGCGCTGGCAGCTAAACCGCGGCGACTGCGATTGGTATCCCCAGATGCGCTTATTCCGCCAAACCGCGCCGAAGAATTGGTCAGAAATGTTAGCTGAAGTGGGGCGATCGCTAATAGAATTTTAAAAGAAATCAAGCCAGTGACATCGTTACGGACAAGAGTGATTTCTATGGGCAATCAAAGGGATTTTTCTGGCTTTAACCTTGCTGAAGCCTATAAGCTTCTAGACATTAAGTCATTGTAGTCTTGGGATTTTGATCCTCAAAATTTTGGACTTAGCGAATTCTTTTCGACTCGACTAAAAAGATTGCGAGAAAACTTTGACTTACGCAGCTGACGGGGTGACAGAGTAGGTGAAAGCCTTTTTAGCCATGACTTACAGCATC
>CALGDE010000053.1 GCA_937883785.1 uncultured cyanobacterium | reverse complement strand
TACTTCAAGGAAGTTAACAGCATTCATTTCATCCCAATCCTGTACAATCCCACTGCACTACGCCAGTGCCTAGAGGTGCACCAGTTGCCAACCCAAGGCTCAGAGGATTAGGTTGAGCAATGGGCTTGGTCTGCGAGCTTAGTCTATTGGCTTTTGTCCACGGAATTTTATTTACGAGATTCTGTTCACGGGATTTTATTTACGAGATTCTGTTCACGGGATTTTGTTCATAGGACTGGAAGCCGTGCTCCTAGAGAAGTTATTTACGAAACGTAAGCGATGAATTCTGAGTATCCTAACGGCGACATTAGCAACGGCGGAAATGCCGACGCCAAACCTATCGACCCTTGGGATCAGTCCGACGCCCCCCAAAATCACGAGCCATCGTCGCCCCTACCTGCGGTGCAATCCGTTGTGGACGCTGAACTTCCCCTACCTCCAGCTCCAGACAATGGCACCGAAGCGACGCAAAATGCCGCGCCGAATAAAGCGCCCGATGAAATACCCAAAACACCCACTGAAACGCCCATCGCTCCCCCTAGTCATGGTCAGGAAAACGATCAAAGTATAGGAACTCCACAGGGAATCGCTCCTCCTCAAGCTGAACCGGAACTCACGCCGGAACCTACGCCGAGATCCACGCCAGAACCCACGCCCAAACCCACGCAAGAGCCCCTCCCGAAATCTGTGGAAGAGCTGATGGCGTTGGATATTCAGCGATTGCAGCAGGAGCGCGATTCGTTGCAGCGGGATGTGTACGCGGCGCAGGATGCGATGGTGCGCACCATTCAGGCGGGTACGGCGGAGCTGGAAGAACGGCGATCGCGACTGCGGGCCAGCATCGATAAGCTGGAAATGCGGCGGGAGCGGCTGCGGGAAGAAATGCGCACCACCTTTGCCGGATCCTCCCAACGGGTGGCGGCGCGGGTGCAGGGATTTAAAGACTTTTTGCTCAGCAGCCTTCAGGATTTATCGGCGGCGGCGGAAGATTTGGAATTGGTTAAACCCGCCCCGCCCCAGCAGCCTGCCCAAGCGCCCCCCTCCCGCGAGTCTCAGGGTCCCGTTAATCCTCAGTTTGCCCGTGGGCGCTTTGAAGAGGAAATGCAGCGCATCCGTAAAATTTTGGAGCGCTACCAAATGCGCCCGGACTATTACGGTCCCCCATGGCGGCTGCGGCGCACCTTTGAAAATATCCATCGGGAGCGGGTGGCGAACTGGTTTGGAGAACAGGGGGGACGTGGTGCCATCCAGTCCTTAGGCAGTCGGTTGCAAAATATTTTGGTGGTGTCGGCGACGATTTCCGTAACCCGGGCGCTCTATGGCGATCGCCTCCACGTGTTGGTATTAATTGACAGTCCCGAGCGGCTGGGGGAATGGCGTCGCGGCTTGCAAGATTGCCTAGGAATTTCCCGAGGCGACTTTGGTCCTGATCGCGGCGTTACCCTGTTTGACTCTGCTGAAGCATTGGCTCAAACCGCCGATCGCACCCGCCGCGCTGGAGATTTGCCCTTCATTATCATCGACGAGTCGGAAGGGAAAGTTAGCCTGTCGTTGCTGCAATTTCCCCTATGGCTGGCGATCGCCCCCGACCCCCGCGCCCAGGTTTATGACTACTTCTAGGGGCTAATGCTGACTTCTAGGGGCTAATGCTGATAGGAACACCAGTCGCTCCAGCCACCGGGATATAGCTTGTATATTCGGTGACCTATCGCGGCGAGGGAAAATAAATTGACGCAAGCAGTAACCCCAGAACCGCAGTAGAAAATCACCTCCTCGTCGAGATCAAAGATTTCCCAATGCTGAGCGAGGGTTTTCCTATCTTTTAGGTAGCCCTCCTCCGTTGTGACCTGCTGCCAAAAGGCGTTGGCGGCTCCTGGAATGCTGCCCGCCACCGGGTCGATGGGCTCCACCTCCCCGCGATATCGTTCGGGCGATCGCGAATCCACCAGCATCACCCCCGGCAACTCCTTGCGCTGCTTCACAGTTTCAATATCCATAACCCAGTGCGTTTGGGGCGCTGGCACGAAATTCCCTGGCGATCGACCAGGTGTCTCCAGATCCAAAGGCAACCCCGCCGCTTTCCAAGCCTTGATGCCACCATCCAAAATTGCCACCTGGCTATGTCCCAAATATCGCAACATCCACCACAGCCGCGCTGCAAAAACAAATCGTGAGTCGTCGTAAACCACCACCTTGGTGGGCGGGTTGGACTGGATACCGATTTGACTGAGCTTTTCGGAAAATACGCCCCAGTCTGGCAAGGGATGCCGCCCACCATGGGATTGAATCGGTCCCGACAAATCCTGATCTAGATCCAAATAAACCGCCTTGGGAATATGCCCGGCGTCATATTGCTGTCGCCCCTGTGGGGGATTGGCCAGGGAAAATCGGGTGTCCACCAGCACTAAGTTGGGATCGTCCAGATGCTCCTGAAGCCATCGGATATCAACGAGGGGAGAACCGTTTTGCATAAAAACTTGAGGGAACTGCGTTTAAAAATATCGCCTGCGCTTAGGCACTTTTGAGCGAGGTTTCGGACGGCGTCGGTAACGTTTCTTTGATCGCAATGCCGGTTTGTAGTTTCCGTAGTAAGACCATTGCGATCGCCGCCCCCGTCGCTTTGCAGGTTTCTTTTTCGTCTTAGCCTTTCGACGGCGCACTTTGGAAAATAAAAAATCCGCCGTTACGTGGCTCAGCGCTCCCAACTCTAGCCCAGCGGCGACTCCCCACAGCAACGGCTGTCGCCATAGCCATTGCGCCATTGTGATCACCGTCGCGATCGCCTCCTGCCCAGCCCCGTCACCGCCGCCGCCTGCCAACAGTGCCGCCACAGCCCCGGCAACTGCCACCGCCGCCGCCACCCACACCATAAAGTACGCCACCCGCACCGTAGTGCCGATTAAAACCCCGTGGGTCCAAGGGGAGCGATGGCGAAACATTTTGCGATAGGGCAACCAAATCCACCGAAGCGGTCCCCAGCGCTTATAGGGCACCGAATGAATATCCAAATCGGGACTTAGAAAAAATCCCCCAGCGGCAAAGCCCCCCGTCAGCGCCAACGTGATCGCCGGATCACGAAACGCCCCAAAGGTGGCCGCCGCCACCATCGGCAGCCCCCAGGCGGTAATTCGGTCGTGGGTCTTTCCCGATGGCATCTAGATTTCCCAATGCCCCCTGTTAGTGCTAGGCAAATTGCGGGAACCATTTAAGAACGTTAGCGATGTAAAACTTTTTTTTGACATTTGTTAAGTTTTAGCGCATGTTACAGACTCGGAGACCCATTTACTATCCATCTTTTTTGCTGCGCCACCGATGCAACACGCTTCCTCCCGAAATCTGTCCATTCCCAAGTTTTCGCTTCCCAACAATATTCTCGATCCAAAAGCCTGGTTTTCTAATGTGCGAGGCGATCTCCTAGCCGGTGCCGTCGTCGCTCTGGCGCTAATTCCTGAGGCGATCGCCTTTTCCCTGATGGCCGGGGTGGATCCCAAGGTGGGTCTATATGCCTCCTTCACCATGGCAATCACCGTGGGAATTTTGGGAGGACGCACCGGTATGATTTCTGCCGCCACCGGAGCTATGGCAATTTTGGTGAAGGACCTGGTGGGCACCTATGGTCCCACCGAAGGCTTGCAATACATCCTGGCGGCAACCATTCTGGCGGGGCTTCTGCAAATCTTCTTCGGCATCATCAAGGTGGGTAACCAGGTGCGCTTTATCCCCCGCGCCGTAATGGTGGGCTTTATTAACGCCCTCGCCATTATTATTTTCCGAGCCCAGCTACCCCAACTCCAAGGAGATGGGGCAAACATTGTGGTGTATGCCATGGTGGCTGTGGCCCTTGCCATTATTTACCTGCTGCCTCGAATAACAACGTTGGTGCCTTCGCCTTTGGTGGCGATTACCGTAATCACGGCCTTCTCGATGATTACCGGCGTCAATGTGCCCACCGTGGGTGATGAGGGGAGTATTCCCGCCGCCCTGCCCAGCTTCGGACTTCCCGCCCTGCCTTTTGATGTGGGCACCTTGGAAATTATTTTCCCCGTTGCCCTTGCCCTCTCGGTGGTGGGCTTAGTGGACTCCTTCCTCACCGCCAATGTGGTGGATGAGCTGACGGATACCTCCAGCGATAAAAATCAAGAAACTTTTGCCCAGGGCATCGCTAACGTAATTACCGGCTGCTTTGGCGGTATGGCTGGCTGCGCCATGATCGGTCAATCGGTTATCAATATCAAATCTGGCGGTCGTCAGCGCCTATCCACCTTTAGCGCTGGCGTGCTGCTGCTGTTTTTCCTGCTGGTGATGGGTCCCTGGGTTAAGCAAATCCCCATGGCTGCGCTGGTGGCAGTGATGTTTATGGTGTCCATCGGCACCTTTAACTGGGATTCCATTCGCAATATCAAAAAACTTCCCCGCAGCGAAACGGCGATTATGGTGACGACGGTGATGGCCACATTGGTGACCAATAATTTGGCGATCGGCGTGGGCAGCGGCGTTTTGTTTAGCACCCTGATATTTGCCGGAAAGATTGCCAAGGTGGTGTTTGTGGATTCTTCCCTGGACGAAACGGGTACCCACCGCACCTACAGCGTTGCCGGTCAAATCTTCTTCGTGTCCAACAACACCTTTTTGGGCGCTTTTGATTTGCGGGAGAACTTGGAGCAAGTCACCATCGATTTGACCCATGCTCACCTTTGGGACCAAGGTGCGGTCAAGGCTGTGGATCAAATTGTTTTGAAATTCCGCCGCCGGGGCACCATCGTTAATGTGGTGGGACTCAACGAAGCCAGTGCCACTTTGGTGAGCCGCCTTGGGGTCCACGATAAAGCCCAAGACATTGGCGACCTGGCAAATAATTAATCGAAAGACGTTGGCGAATCGCTAAACGCGCATTCAACAAAAGCTTCACGGAAACTCTGTTTGGTGCGCGGCGCGTCGAGACAACCTCTACCGCTGACGCCATCCATCTAAAAGCGACGAATTACGCTGACCACCGTGGCGATAACTTCAAAGGAGTCGCCCTCCTTAACCACCTCGTTGTTATGGTCGGGATTTTCCGCTTTTAACGTAATGGTTTTATCTGAGGCGATATGGAGGCGCTTGACGGTCATTTTGTCATTGTGGTGAGCCAGGACGATGCGTCCGTGGGTGGCTTCCTCGTCCTTGTCCACCAGCAGCAAATCCCCATCATTGATGCCTGCGTTGACCATCGAGTCTCCCCGCACTGTCACTAGGAATGAGCTGTCGGGATGGTGGCTAAGGTGGCGCACCAAATCCACAGTTTCACTAGGGGTCATATCCTGGGAAATGGCGGTCCAACCGGCAGCGGCGGGGGCATCAAATAATGGAATTAGGTTTGAGCTGTCGTTGCCGGGACGCTTAAAGGGCACAACGTTGTCAGGCATAGGACCAGATGAGCTGCTAGTTACGGGCTGCCCATCCCGAAACTCTTTAATCATCTGCGGCAGGTGAGGCACCATACTTTCGGGAACGCGCACTGCTTTAGTGGGCTCCCCATATTTACCAGACCCTGTCGGTCGGCCCGCACCTGGTCGTCGTCCGCCCCGTCCAGCCATGACGTTAGTCCTCTACTTGCAAGTTCTTGAATAAAGTACGCATATCATCGATCATACGCGCATTGCAAGAAAAGATGCAAGTTTTCTAAGTTTTTTTGCTGATTGGGGCGGAACTACTGGACCAGGGCTTCCCGCCACAGTTTTTCAGCCTTTCTAGTGGGGCACGGCTTTTAAGCCCATTTGCACCCGCCATAGGCTGGCGTACAGGCTGGCATTGTCGGCGACGAGCTGTTCGTGGGTGCCCTGTTCAATGAGGGAGCCGTTTTCCATTACATAAATGCAGTCGGCGTTGCGGATGGTGGACAGGCGGTGGGCGATCGCAATGGTGGTGCGATTCTGAGTGATTTTATCGAGGGATCGCTGAATAGCAGCCTCCGTTTCGTTATCCACGGCGGAGGTGGCTTCATCCAGAATCAGAATCGGAGGATCTTTGAGAATGGCTCGGGCGATCGCCAGTCGTTGCCGCTGACCACCGGAAAGCTTTTGCCCCCGCTCGCCGACGATGGTGTCATAGCCCTGGGGAAGCTGGCGAATAAAGTCGTGGGCTTCGGCTAACTTGGCGGCGTTGATGATGGATTCGCTGGATGCGCCAAAGGTGCCGTAGGCGATGTTTTCTGCCACGGTGCCGTGGAATAGGAACACGTCCTGGCTCACCAAACCGATGGAGCGGCGCAGGCTTTGCAGCTCAATTTGTTGAATATTTTTGCCGTCTAGGGTGATTTCGCCGTCGGGAATTTCATACAGGCGCAGCAGCAGTTTTACCAGGGTGCTTTTGCCGGAGCCGGTGGCTCCCACGATCGCCACCGTATGCCCGGCGGGCACATGCAGGGAAAGATTGCGCAAAATTGCTGGGCGATCGCGGTAAGCAAAAGTAACGTTGTTGAACAGCACGTCCCCCGCCACCTGGTCAGGCTGAAGTTGAATCTTGCCAGGGTGGGCTTCAATGGGGGTATCCAGAAGCTGAAAAATTCGGCGGGTGGATGCCATGGCTCGTTGGTAGTCGTCCAGGGTATGCCCCAGCTCAGTAAGGGGCCACAACAGGCGCTGAATAATAAACACCATCATGCTGTAGGTGCCTACGGGAATGCGCCCGGCGGCAGCTTCCATGCCCCCATAGAACAACGTTGCCGTAAAGCCCACCAGAATCACAATGCGAATAGAGGGTACAAAGGCGGCGCTCAGGGCGATCACACTGCGATTGCTGTCTCGATAGGCGTTGCTTTCTCGGGTGACCTGCCCCAGCTCGTAGGATTCGGCGGTAAAGCTTTTGATGGTAACGATGCCGCTGAGATTATTGGCCAGACGGCTGTTCAGTTCGCCCACCCGCGATCGCATTTTGCCGTAGCGGGGATTGAGTTTTTTCTGAAAGGCGATCGCCCCCCAAATCACAAAGGGCATGGGCAACATAGCCAACCACGCCACCTGGGGAGCCACAATAAAAAACAGCCCGCCAATAATCACCACCGTGGTGCCCACCTGGAGCACATCGTTAGCGCCGTGGTCGAGGAAGCGTTCAAGCTGATTAATATCGTCGTTAAGGATTGACAGCAGCTCGCCGGTGCTGCGCTCTTCAAAAAACGCCAGGTCCAAATCCTGCAAGTGACCATAGGCGTCCAGGCGCAAGTCATGCTGCACCGCCTGGGCTAAGTTCCGCCACAGTCGATGGTAAGCGTACTCAAAAATTGACTCTAGTCCCCACACCACAAAGGTCAAAACCGTAATGGCGAGGAACTGGTTAAAAATACCTGTAATGCCCACCTGTCCCAGGGGCGACTGGTCCCGCGATACCACCGCATCCACCGCCAAACCAATCAGCAGCGGCGGTGCCAAATCAAAAATTTTATTCAGTATGGAACAGGCGATCGCCTGCCACGTGGAAACGCGATACCGTCGTCCGTAAGCCATCAGTCGACTTAAGGGGCGATCCTGTGAAATTACAGCCATAGAGAGCAAAAATTCCCTAACAATCTCCCTATGATTGCCTATCGCTGCCCCTAAACAAACCGTCCACCGTCATGGCTTATGGTCGCTAGCCTTTCTCAGTACTTTTTGAACGTTTAACGTTGACCAATTTACTGAGCAGGTCAAACCAGAAGGGCGCTCCCATGGAAATGGCAATGCCCGTGACAATCCACCCCGCCAACATACGAATTCGCACCCATAACCAGGGGAAAAAGTCCTTGGGCTTTTCACCAGAATCAGTGCTCATTTGCTTATCCAAATGCCCCAAACCCCAGCCGATGGGCAACGTAATATTATTCAACTCTGGATCAAGCTCTTTTATAAGTTCTGACCCCCTGAGAGACTCTGGCGTTTCGTTGATGATTGTTTGCTCCGCATAGCTGGAAATGGCTCCGCGCAAAATTGAATTGCGTGACAGGCTGCGCACAATGTAGAACGTGTCCGCGTTGCTAGCAACGGCAATTACCACCCCCAAGATCAAAGACATTCCCCGCGCATTGCGGCGATATACCCCGGCAGCACGGTCTTGAGCCCGGTCGTACCACGCTTCCAGTTCATTTTGAAACTCTGCTAGGTCGTTTTGAACGCCCTGGGCTTTGCCTCGCGCCTTGGCCGCAATCAGAGTCAAGCCATCTTGGGTCCCTTGGGGCAAAATGTCTAGCGCCCGTTCGATATTGATCCGTAATTTGCTGTTGGGATCGTCAATATCCTGAAGGGCGCCGCGTAGTTCGTTGTAAATTCCCCGCTTGGCTTGCACATCTCGCAACACCTCATCAACGGTAGGCAGCAACGTCGCTATCAATGCCTGGTGTTGGTCGTCCTGCTGGAAAATTTCGTTGCGATATAGAACCAGCTCTTCAACGCCGATGTGGGGCGATCGCACCCGCAACGTTTCCACAAACTGATCAGTGGTTCGCTCCAGCCTCACTACGCTGCCCAACAAATCAAATTTTTCATTGCGATAGTCCGCAATAATCAACCCCAAACGCTTGCTAAAGCGATCAATCGCCTGGGCAACCACCGGATCGCTAAGATGGGGCTGCAAAATATGCCGTACTCCCACCACCACATTGCGAGAGAAAATCGATAGGCGCTTGGCACTGACTACCCGAACCATATCGGGAATACGCAGGGTTGACGTTAAGGCATCAGCGAAAGTGCTCCCTGGAATATAGGATGGACCGCCATTGCGATCGCCAAAAATATTGGTATTGAATCGGAAAAACGTATAGATACCGTTAAAAATCCGCCGAAAGAACCGAGCCAACAGCCCCGCTGCCTCGTAATTCAGCGTATTAATCAGAGGATTGTTGTAAACGCGATCCGCTAAATCCTTTGCACGCAGCACATCCGCCGCAATCTCATCCTGGCTCATTCCCTCAAGCTGCGGCTCGCTTCCCCCCGCCAGCATCATTTGCACAGACCGCTTTAAATGTTGTGCCCGCCATTGCAGCAGCGTTGCTATCAACTCCTGCAATTCCGAAGCCAACAGGCTGAGAATCAAATAAATAAACAGCAGTCCGATGGCAATATCGACAATGACCGGTAGTTGCATTAGTCGCGTCCTGGTTACGGCGTCGTAGATGTGACCGTCACGGGTTCAGCGTTGCCCAATGACTGACCTATACTAGCCGCTGATTTTTGGCGATCGCCCAAACTCAAGGGATTGTTACCAATTTCATGCCCCCTCTCACCCCCATCAATCTTCAAATTCTATTCGCTGATAAATTTCAGCCATCGGTAATTCCGCAGAAAAATGCTTCAGCTTTAAAGTTGAATCAACGCCGCTAACCTCATCAAAACTCCATTTCTGATCACTTTCCTTCCAAAAACGCTCAATATACGGACGGAATTGATTCACCAGTAAATACTCACAGAAACTGGGGATAGCTCGATAAATTTTAAATTTTTCATCAAAATCATAACCGGATGTGGACGGCGACAAAACCTCTACAATCAACGATGGATTTAAGATTTCATCTGTTCGGCTTTTATTGAGCACTGCTTTCCCTTTTACCACCATCACATCGGGATAAACTCCCTGATTTAGGTTGGGAACCCACACCCTAACTTCACCATTGACCGCTTCATTTTCTGCGCCATCTAACAGCGATCGCAGGAGAAAGTAAATGTTGCCAGAAATGCGACCGTGGCTAAAAGATCCACCTGGCATGGGAACAATAACTCCATCATGGTATTCATTGCGAGTTGCAGATATTTCTTCTCGCTTTCGATACTCGTCAACGCTAACTTTCTTGGTAGCGGTCCCAACTATGGCAACCATGGCTGAACAGTAATTATTTCGCTAAACTTGCATTGCGCTTTGGCTAAATTATATCGAGATTTCCTGAATTACCCCCGCGATTAAATTGGCAAAATGCCTTTAGGACGGACGGTGTATAGGGTGCGGCGCTGGAGCCCTTCGTCGTGGCAAATTTCGTTGGCGGCGAGAAGTCCGCTGCTGACCGCTCGCTCCATTAAGCCGCAGGGGAAGGGCATTTTTACCCAGTCGCCTGCGAAGAATAAATTCGGTGCGCCGGACCGGGAACTGGGGCGATCGCGATAGCTGTTGGGTGGATAACCAGAGAAGTTCTTTTGATTCACCAATTGGCGGTGCAACATCGTAGCTGAACGCAACTCTGGCACTAAATCATAAAGCTCATTTTCAAAGGTTTCTAATAATGCGGTTTGGGTGGGAAATTCCTTTTCTTTATAACAGTAAGCGTGCAGCTCCACGACGCTGCCGCCGGTTTTTTCATGCCATTTTTTATAGTCTTCTTGAATCTTGTGATAGCGGGTGATGCTATCAGTAAGTCGGTAGCCCGATAAAGACGTAAATTCACTGTGGGACCATTCAAAGTCGCGGTCAAACCAGAAGCGAGCCACCGCAAACGGATCGGAAACGGGTAGCTTGGCGATCGCCCTATGTAATCCCGAATCCACCTCACCGTCGGCCAAATCAAATAAATGACGCACCCCACGCACATCCGCAGCAAATACAAAGTAGTCCGCTTCTAATCGGGTGAGCTGGCTATCGTCCGTGTCGGCGTTTAGGGCGGCCAGTTGGATGCGATCACCATCCCGTTGCAGGATTTCATACTGGGGCAGGCTGCGTTTGGCGGGGCCGTTTTTAAGGGTGCCGTCACTGTTATAGGACGCGCCGTGGCAGGGACAGCTCCAGCTTTTATCCTCAGCACAGCCCACGGTGCAGCCTTGGTGGGTGCAGGTTAGGGATAAAGCGCGATCGCCGCCAATTTCCGCTGCGAATACCGCATCGCCCGCCCCGAAATAATCCCAATTTCCGTCGCTGGACATCACCAAATTGCGCTCCACCCAGAAAGGAGCTGCCGACACCGCGCCCGCGGGACGATACTCCACCGCCGTCACCTGACCGTCTTTCCATTCCACCCGTTCCACCTGGGTTTCCGTTAGAATTTCGCCACCTTTTTCTTTGACGCGATCGCCAATGGGATCCACCAAAGTGCGCCCCATATCCTGTCGGGTGCCATTAAACGCCAGCCCCTCCGGATTGCCAAAGAAGTAGAAGTGGAAGAACTGCATCAGCTCTCCGGCGCTAAGGATATCGGGGGAGTTGAGGGTGGACTTGCCGAAGGGTAGAAAGTAGAGATCGTAAAGTCCCTTGGGAAAGCCTCCTTCGCCCCAGTCTTCCACCGACAGATGATCCAAGGCGGCGTAGGTGCGTTCTGGGTCAAAGCTAGTGATGGCATGGAACACCTCCCAGTGGAACGGCTTGGTAAGGTTTATGCCCCAGCTCAGTCGATTTTGGGAGGAAACGGTTAAGTCCACCACGTTCCAGGGGAAGGACGACCGGCTGGGGTAGAACACTTCCGGGCGATAAGGCTTGCCTTCGTACACCACCGAGTAATGATCCAAGGACACAAAATCCTGGCGAATATTAAGCTCTTCCGTGAGCTTCCATAGGTTGTAGTACTGGGGGAAAAAGCCGTGGAAGCCGTGCTCCATTTGCAGCGGTTCACCGTTGACATCGATGGACCAGCTGGCAATTTTGCCGCCGAGCTGGGGGGATTTTTCAATAAGCGTCACCTGAAATCCCCGCTCGCTCAGTTCGTAGGCGTTGGCCAGTCCCGCCAGTCCACCGCCAATTACCACCACCTTTTTCTTTTGCTTCGTTAGGTAGGGCAGGGCAATATTATCTGGCTGGTAAGTGTAGGGCTTCGGTTTATGAAAGCGGCTGTAGGCGATCGCCCCCCCCACCGCAGCACCCCCCATTAATTTCAACGCGGTCCGCCGAGAAAACGTTTGCCCGTCCTCTTCCGGCGACTCTAGATCAGCCTCTCCCGGATCCAATGGAATATCCAAAGGAAAATCAACGGTATTGGCGATATTGATTAAGGGCGGTGTGTCCGACTCGGCACCTTGCTGAACATTGTGTTCCTGAATGTCCTGCTGTGGCTGTGGTGAATCGGCTTGACTTGGCTCCTGTTGATCTAGTTTTTGCCCTGGAGTTTGCTCGGGAAAGTCCGAATTTGGGAGCATAAGTTGGGTAGGGATAAGACGGCAACGCTGATCCCTGCAACCAGAAAAACGAAGAGAATAAGGTTTTCAGGAAAAAGCGTCTTGGGCCGATGGTAACTATCGCCTTTCAAAGCTGAGGGGCGATCGCAACACTCCTGCAACTATCTCAACAGAGCGTTTCGCAACGAGTTGCTCCGTTAGGTGAACCTTAAGGAATTTGTGGGGGATTTTATTGCCGAAAGGAGCGATCGCTAGATTTGTCGGGCATAATTGCAAAGGGTTGTGACTGACAGGAAACCTTTTATAACGTTCCTTGGTCAACGGGATCACAACGTAATACGAAAGCACGTACGCAGCACTAGGCGATCCGCAGTGGATGCCGGCAAACTAGGAGGAAAAAGCGCAACATGGACGAGACTTTGGCAATGTTAACGGGGTCGGCAACGGTCACCCTGCTAATCAACGGTCAATTGTTGGAAATCACCCTGGACGGAGCCAACGCGCCCATTTCCGCCGGCAACTTTGCAGATTTAGTCGAGCGCGAGTTTTACGACAACATTAGCTTTCACCGGGTGGTGCGCGATCCCGGCTTTGTGGTGGTCCAAGGAGGCGACCCCAACAGCCGCAACCCTGACTTTCCCCAGGAGCTGTTGGGTACCAGCGGATTTACCGATCCTGCCACCGGTCGAGAGCGCAATATTCCCCTAGAGATTTTGCCCCAGGGTGCAACAACGCCTCTGATCAATCAAACTTTTGCGGAAGCTGGCGTTACGGTACCGCCGGTACTGTCCAACGTCCGCGGCACGATCGCCTGGGCCCGCGCCGCTGCCAATGATTCCGCATCGTCCCAGTTTTATTTCAATGGCATTGATAACACCAGCTTGGACGGGCGCTTCTCCGTATTTGGTCGGGTTAGCGGCGGATTGGAGCTGGTGGACGCCATTCAGCAGGGCGATCGCATTCAAATGGCACGAATCACCGACGGCAATATTGACGGTCGCACCTCAGCCCTAACAACCGATCTTGGTACCGTCAACGCCATGATCAATATGCGCAATCGGGCCGATATTCCCGTCGCCAATGGTTTTTCGGTGGGCACCGCAGACGCAGACACCGTCACCCTGGAGGTGGTGCCCGCTGTGGTTACGCCCAACGGCTATAACGGCGGCGGCGGTAACGACACGATTACCGGTTCCGGCAGGGATGAGGTGATTTCTGGCGGATCTGGCAACGACGTCATTAACGGTCTCGGCGGGAACGACTATTTGCGAGGGCTTACGGACAACGACGTGATTGACGGCGGCGACGGCATTGACGCGGTTAACGGCAATGAGGGCGATGATTCAGTGTCCGGCGGCGCGGGCAATGATTTTGTGCGCGGCGGTAAAGGCAACGATTCCCTATTCGGAGACGACGGCGCTGATATTTTGACCGGCGATTTGGGGTCAGATCAGCTAACGGGGGGCGCAGGGAGCGATGTATTTGTGCTGCGGGCGGATGATACGGCCACTGATGCGGCGGCAGCGGATGTGATTTTAGACTTCTCGGCAGCCCAGGGCGATCGCATCGGCTTTGCCGGAGTTTCAGCCATTAGTGAAATCACCCTAACTGCCAGCGGCGCCAATGTGACCATCCAAAACACCTCCAATGCTTTCTTGGGAGTGGTCAACAATGCCTCCGTCGCCGACGTGCAGGGAGCGTTGATCTTCACTGGCGCCAGTGAATCTGCCCTACGCATTTAGTTCCAGCCATGTAGTCCCAGCTATTTAGTGCTAGGCATTTAGGGTTTAGCGTTCCATAGAAATTCGCAAAAAGGTGCTGCCAGAATCAAGTTTTCCAAAATCGGGGCTTGGAAAATGGGGCACCTTTTTATTGGGATAGGCTAAAGTTGTACAGAAAACAAAGGCAACACCGGAAGGACAGTTATGCCCAGAAAAGCTCAGTCTAAGAAAGCCGCAAAAACTGCCGATGCCTTGCCGGAAGATTGGCAATATGAAACCGCCAGCGCCGAAGTGGAGCAGATTATCGCCGAGCTGGAACAGGACGGGCTAAGTCTAGACGATGCCTTCGGAGCTTTCGAAACCGCCGTTAAGCGACTGCAAGAATGCGATAAATTTCTGAGCGATCGCCAAGCCCAAGCAGAAATCCTAATTGAAACCCTCTCAGCTCAGTACGGGGATAAAAGTTAAAAGTTGCAATGCCTACTGAAAGTCGGAGCGATGGAGAGCAAAATCAAAACAAAGGCGACGCAGACAATCTAATCCGAGCCGAAATAAACTCTTTTCTCGTCGCCCGTGAGATTTGACCTTGATGCCCCTCTGTTCATGAAGCCAAAGACCCGTTCCCATCGCCCAGGTAAAAGCGATTGCCAGCAGTACCAGCAACTTGTTTAACTTCTGTGAGTCACGGAAATGAGTTGCTTCCAGATTAAAGCTGCGAGTCTTGAGCGCTCCAAAAAGCGTCTCAATGCCCCAGCGACGAGCGTAATTTCTCAGGGAGGTTTCCGGGCGAGAGTCCGTGACCACAATCAACAATTCCTCATCTGCCAAGCGCAATGCAACCACGTAAACCGCGAATTTCGATACTTGACGCTTTTGGGAAAGAATTTTTAGTTGTCCAGGAGTCAGGGAGTGAAATAGGTCCAAGCCTTTCCAACGCTCTTTTCCCGTCTGGGCACTGATGAACTGATTGTGACGGATGCGAATACGGAAAGGAATATGGGCATCGAGCAGATAGGAGAACCACTCCTCGCCGATAAATTCCCGGTCCGCCGTTAGGCAATCTACATCCACTTCACCGAAGAAATTTCTAAAGCGCTCCAGCAACTGAATACGCTCCTGGCTGTTGAAATTGCTCTGTTTATCAAGCATCGTCCAAAGCAAGGGAAAAGTCACTCCTTCGTGAACCACTCCCAGCATCAAAATGTTGACAGGAGTTACGCAGTTGGGGTTAGTTTTTGGATGCGTGACGACGGGGAAATCTGGCAGTTTCTCCAATTGGACGGCACCAAGCTGACTATTGATCGCGATCGCTTTTACATCGAACGGCTTGAACGTTTGCTGGCAGCATTCCGCACCTGTTTAGAGAAAACTTTGGGCTAAGAAGCAAACAAATTCGTCAATCGTTTCTTAATCCAAACGGCTGGTCCGCTGTCATTTTTTGTGGCTGAGTGCATCTCTGCCCATATCTCTGGATACATTTCCCGGATGCTTTCCGACCGACTCGAAAGCTCATTGGCAACATCCTCTGCTAACGCTGGATAGTCCCTTAGTAACTTTTCAAAGTTTGCCTGGTTGATAACAAATAGGGTGGTTTCGGTGTCCCCTGCCCTGATTACCCCGGGAGAAGGCAAATTAAGCATTAGCGGAAGCTCTCCAAAATACTCACCTGCATTGAAGTTTCGGATGTGATTTTCTTGGCTGCTATGGATATGTAAAACCTCCATGTAACCAGACAAGATGATGCAAAATTTCCTGAATTCTTTCCCTTGTTCAGCAACCACTTCGCCTTGTTCAAGACGTTGACGATATCCCATTTCAATTAGGCTTCGAATCTGCAGGTCATTGAACCCTTGAAAATAAGAAATTTGCGATAGCTTTTCCTTCAATGATTCATATTTGGGAGGCGTAACTTGGCTGAGTTCTGACTCCAGCACTTCTTGAGGCACTAGCTGTGGCACAGGATGTTCTTCGCTGGTGGGCGACGCCTGGGGAATAGCGTCAACATTGGGCGATCGCATCCAAAGATCCATTTGGGGAAATGGAATATCGATATTGCGCTGCCGCAGATAATACTCCACGGCAAAGGTGACTTCGCTTTTGATGCGTGCCCTTAGATCAATCCGTGCAATCCAAAAGTGCAGCTTAAAATTCAATGAGCTATCGCCAAGCCCTGAGAATAAAACCCTAGGGGAGGGCTCGCATAAAACGCTGGATAAAGAGTAGGCTGCTTCCAATAAAGTTTCAGTGACTAAAACTGGATCACTGCCATAGGCTACGCCCACATCCACCTCTAAACGCCCACGACAATCGCGATAGTTCCAGTTCGTTATTCGTTCCTCCGCAAGTTGGGAGTTGGGAATAATAACTTCTCCCCCTTCTAAGGTTTGAATAACGGTGGAACGAATGGAAATCTCTTCGATATATCCAGCAATGTTGTCGAATTCAATAAAGTCGCCAACCTTTAGCTTTCGCTCAAAAAGAACCGTCAATCCGCTGAGTAAATTCTTGGTGATATCTTGCAGCCCAAATCCAATACCAACGCCCAGTCCGCCGATGATTACCGCAACTGAGGATAGGTCGAGACCGCTGGCTTGAATGACGACGAGATAGCCGAAGGCTCCGAGTCCTAAGCTGATTAGGGTAGCGATCGCCTCTTTATTTCCTCCCTCAACGCCGAGCTTGGCGAGTAACCGGTACCGGAGAAAGTTTTTGAGCAGACGCGTGGTGAGCCCCACTGCCAGTACGGCAATGAGTAACTCAATCATCCAAATTAGAGAAATGGACTGATCGCCCAGTTTTAAGAGCTCTTTTTCGAAAACGGGGCCTAGTAATTCACGCACAGCTAAAACTGCTATTAACTCTTCAGAAGAATGGGGCGATCAGGGGCTGATGCTTGGGAGTTGCTAGAGTCGCTAACTGTGCCAATCACCGCTGCATCTTTATACCCTGCTTGGTGCAATTGCTTCAGCAGCATCATTGTGTCCTGCTCCGGTGCTGCTATCAACAGTCCGCCTGAGGTTTGCGGATCAACGAGGAGAGCTTGCTGGGGGGACAGGGGCGATCGCCAGGGACTAACCTGGTTTTGCAATTGGGCATTGCGGTCCTGGAGGGAGCTGGTGATGCCCTGTTCCAAGCAGGCTAGGGATCCGGGTAAGGCTGGGATTTGTGATTGCTTTAGGGTGATTGTGAGGCTTTTCGAGGACGCTTCCACCATTTCGATGAGATGTCCTAGGAGCCCGAAGCCAGTGATATCAGTGCAGGCGTGGGGGTTGAAACTTTGGGCGATCGCTCCAGCGACGTGGTTCGATTGCAACATCATGGCGATCGCCGCTTCGAGCCATTGCCCCCTAGCGCGATTACGTCCGTGGGCCGCTAATAAGGTGCCGGTGCCTAGGGGTTTGGTAAGGATTAGGCGGTCGCCCGGTTGCAGCCCGCCTTTCGTTAAGGGGGACGGTTGATCTAACAATCCGTTGCAGCTTAGTCCCAGGGCCAACTCTGGACCTTCTGTGGTGTGGCCGCCAATCAGTGCCGTTCCTAAAGGCGACAGAATTTTATCAATACCGCGCAGCAGTTGATACAGGGTTTCTTCCTGGACTTTGGAGCTACCGTAGGGGATGGTGGCAAGGGCGAGGACGCTGTGGGGGGTGGCTCCGGTGGCAAATAAATCACTTAGGCAGTGGTTGGCGGCAATTTGCCCGAAGCGATAGGGATCGGCGATGGGGCTACGGAAATAGTCAATGGTTTGCACTAGGGGGCGATCACCGGGGGGCTGCCAAATTGCCGCGTCATCGGGACTTTCCAGAAGGGGGATAGGTGATCCATTGCTGTGCCTATTACCCTGTGCCCCAGGGCGATCGCACTCCAGCCTCGCCAAAGCCCGCGTTAAGGTTTGCCGCCCCACCTTGGAGCCACATCCCGCGCAAAACATCGGTGGCACTTGTGGAGCGTCTCCGTTGGTTTTGGAGTGGGCTGCGGGGTCTGCCATGCTCGACGGCATTGGGGACAGATCTTGAAACTGGGTCATAAATTTGCGATCCAGCCAGTCTTTCCAACGCCATACCCATTTTCCCCACGCCCACAATGGTCCCCGAGAGGCGATCGCCCGCCCATCGCCGCTACCAATCAGGCTCAGATAACGTTGCTGGGGGCGGTAAATTTGTAGAGGTTTTTCCTGTAAATACGCCCGCAAATTGTGAAACAGGGGCTTGCCATGGCGCACCGCAAATACGCCAGCTTTGGGATGGGGCGCATGGGTCAGGGTTGCCACGTCCCCCGCCGCAAATACAAAGGGATGCGATCGCGATTGCAGCTTATCGTTGACTGCCAAAAAACCGCGCCCATCGGTGGCTAGTCCGCACTGTTGAATCCACGGCGTTGCCCCAGCCTCGGTGACCCAAATACTCCAATCGCAGGGCAGCGCTGCCCCGGACTGGCATTTGATAACGTTAGGGACGTGGGCGATCGCCGCCTCTCCCAAATGCAGCTGAACCTCGCGTTCTTCCAATAATCGACGAAGGTGGCGGCGCACCCAAAAATTATGGCTAGGCAGTAAATTCTGCTGACGATGGATTAAATGGAACTTTGCTCGACCCTGAAGTCGGTGCTCCATGGCCAATGCCAGCTCTACACCACCAACGCCACCGCCGATAATTGCAATATCTTGAGGGCTGCTGGCTTCAGTAACCGCCTTTTGTAAGCGCTGCCATCGCTCCAAAAAACGACCAATGGGCTTTGCCGCAATGGCCCGCTCCGTCAACTCGGGAGCCACCGCCGCTGATACCTTGGGCGTGCTGCCGATATCGAGGGATAGAACATCAAAGCGCACCGGGGGGCGATCGCGGCACAACACCTGTCGCCGCTCTAAATCAATCCCCACAACCTGATCCACATAAAATTGCGCCCCGGCAAACTGCGCCAGGGGATGCAAATCGATGTAGCACTCGGAGCGGCTGTAGATTCCCGCCACATGCCCCGGCAACATTCCCGAATAAGGCGTGTCAAAACCATCGCTAATCAGCGTTAGCCTCACCCTCGGCAGTGGATTCATTCCCCACATCCGCAGCACGAGGCTATGGCTATGCCCACCTCCCACCAGCACCAGCTCTTGGGTAATGGCAGAAGTCCCTTGCATCTTGAATGGCTGAATTACCGTGCGACCAATTTAGATTAGAGGATTATGCCGGAACTTTTGCCTCTAATTCTGTCTTCCAGAAACTTCCTAGTAGTGGCGGATAGGAATCTATCCAGGGAAAACTTCAGCGGTGGGGGAGATCGTCTCGGCATCGGAGCAGCGCCACCGGGTGAAACGTACAAGGCTTACAAAAGCCAAATGGCGGTAGGAACTGAATATTCCCACCGCCTTTTCAGTTTAAAAATCTGCTAGTGACAGCCCTTATTTACGAGCTAAAGCAAGCGGCAACTACCGTCTGCATTGCCTGCCCTGCCTGCTGATTGCCGTTTTGTAAACCGCGACTGATACTAACAAATTCTTCAACAGTATATCGATTTTGCAACTCCCAGATAGTGCAGCTGCACATTTCCGACATCAAATTCTGAAATTGCTGCTGGGTCATACCCTGCGGTGGCGTTTGCCCTTCCGCCGCTGCGTTGCAACTAGTTAAATAGGCTTGCACCGCTTCGGCACCGTAGGAGTTCGCCGGAGAGCCTTCGCGAATCGGAGTCTGGGCGAGAGCTGCTTCAGAGCTAAGGAGCAAAAAGCTAGCGCTCAGTAGGTTCGCACCTATCATGGGCGCGATCGCCATCCGCCGAATCCAACCGCTAATCGACATTGACTTTGACATGGTTTTTCTCATGGAGGGTGGAAATGTATGGGATAAAAGACGGCGCCAACTAGAGGCTGTCATCATTTAAATTTCAAAGCCTGTAACTGTAAGGGTTTCGACCCTAATAGTTTTTACTGTGAAAGGGCGTGTACTTCCCACTGGGTAAGGCTGTTGGCAATTAATTGACGACACGCCCTAAGGTTTACTTACCCAAGCAGATAAAAGCCCTGTACAGCTTTACGCAAAGGTATAGGCTTCGGTTGCTCCAGTAGAAATTGGAACTACCACTTTTGTAACTTAACCTTTATTACGTTAACGACGCCCTTGAATCAGCCCAAAAGCTTAATTGGCCAAAACCATGGTTATAAATTTTGGACCCTCTGATAATGGGCGTTTCCTAGGAACAAGCGGCACACACTTGGCAACATTAGCTTCTAAAGCAAAAAAGACGTACCAAGGTACGCCTTCGAAATGCAGCTTTTGTAAGAAGTGCTTTCAGAAATATTTTTCCTAAAGGTTGCTTTTAAAAATGTGGCTAATGAATATGCTCAAAACGTTTATATGAATAAACCGAATCAGCAATCCATAAATTAGCAATCTGATTTAGCGGAAACCGACAGCAGCCTGCCATACGAAGGCTAGGGCCAGGAAAAATACGGGAATAATTGGCAAAACGTCCACCAAGGGCTCAAAGGCGGAATATGCTTCAGGTAGCTTTGCTAGCAACAGTCCTGCTTCCATTTCAATACCTCTCACACAGGCAATTATTATTGGGCAGCGTTCTTAAGTCTTTGCCCTTAAAACCTTTCATCGAAAAGTAAATATGACCCTTTCCAATGGTGATTTCGGGCTTGAACGCCTTGCAATCCTACCAGATTTACACCCCTGTTCAACGCTGCATGGGGCTCTTGAATAGGAGCTACTGCTAACGCAGTCTCAAAACCAATAGCTAAAAAGGTTTTAGTGCTAATGCTTCCTTGCCAAAAGGCAAATGCTCGCTAAGGTAGAGGACCCGAAACGTGCAATGATCCAGTGCTCGTGCACTCTAGCGCCACACTAGGGCAGCGATCGCCAATATCCCCGCAGCAGTGTAAAACGTTCCCACCACCTGCAATTCCGACCAGCCGCTCAGCTCGAAATGGTGATGCAGGGGCGACATCTTAAATAAGCGCTTACCTTTCCCGTCAGCCCCTTTCGTCGCCTTGTAATAACTGACCTGCAAAATTACAGAAAGGGTCTCCACGATAAAAACCCCGGAAATAATGACTGCGCTCCACAGATTCTGGGTCATAAGTGCTACCCCAGCCAAGGAGGCTCCCAGGGCAAGGGAACCCGTGTCCCCCATAAAAACTTTCGCCGGATTGCGGTTAAAAGCCAAAAAGCCTAAACAAGCCCCAGCGCAAGAAGCGCAGAATAGTCCCAGCGCCGGGTTGCTCGGTGCCACGATCGCTCCCATGGCTAAGAATGCGATCGCCGAAGTACCCCCAGCTAAACCATCTAGCCCGTCGGTCAAGTTTGTAGCGTTGCTAGCGGTCGCCAATACCCAACTAACTAAGGGCCAAAACAGGATCCCCAGGGGCAATAGCCATCCTCCAGGCATCAATAAATTAGTTAAGTTGTCAGGCTGGGTCAGAAATAGCCAAATAGCAAAAACAATGCCAAAGCCAAATTGAAAAATAAGTTTGGTTTTCGGTGAAATACCTTTGTTGGACTTGCGCCGGATTACTTGCCAATCATCGACCCAACCAAGCCAGCCATAAGCTAGCGTCAAAGCGGCAATCCCTGCGAACTGTAGCCAGCCCGTAGCGCTCCATCCTGAAAATAATCCTAGGAACCCGGCGGTGGCAATCGCCGTCGGAACAAAAAAGATGCCTCCCATCGTGGGCGTTCCCGCCTTAACTTGATGGGATCGGGGACCCTCTTCTCGGATAACCTGCCCAGTCTTCAGCCGTCGCAGCGCTGGAACTGCTCGAGTTCCGGCTACCACCGTTGCTAGTAAGCCAAGGACCAGCGGCAGCCCTAACCCTTGTAAAAATCCCAACGGCTGTTCCATACTCAGCCCCAAAACCGTCGCGTCGAAAACAATCGAAGCGGTAATCAAAGTGCCTAACAGAGTCCAGAATAGGTGCTTTCCAGACCAGGCAAACTCGCGACTTAAGGATGGGGGAGTCCGGTCAACTGTCATGGGTTTGGTGAATGGTTGTCTGACTTAGGGCGTGTCTGTTGTCACTGCCCCTGGTCATATAGGCGATCGCTCGTGGGCTAAATCCGACACAAATGCCGTTTTATTTCCATTTCGTATAGGGAAATATGCAACTCAGGCAATTAAACCACGAAACTTCAACTTCCGTCATAGAGACTAGTGCGCGGTTTCCACTGATGAATTTAGGAAACGGCAATAAAGCAAAATTTTCAGTGGAGGAACCGTAGGATTTCAATCCGGTTCCCTTACACTTCGCCCGCTTCTCCTGTGCCTTCTTTCAAGGAGGTGCTACGACTAGAAATCTTCTAGGAGCTGTCATTATTTAAGTCTCGAAGCCAGTGGTCACAAGAGCTTCCGCTCCAAACGTGCTTTGTTTCGAAAAGGCACCCACTGTGTAGGGTCCTGGCACTTAGTTGATGACATGTCCCAGAAGCTTGCAGCTAGATGACAAATGGATGGCAAATTAGTCGTCATCCATATTGCTGTTGTTATCGCTGTCGTCCGAATCGTCGCTGTTGTTGTTGTTGTTGTTGTAGTTGTTGTCTTCGCCCACCAACATATCGGCGATTTCTTCATCGCGATCTTCAAAATCTAGCTCTTTATCGTCGCGATCGCGCAGACGCCCGGTAGACTCCAGCCACTTTAGAATCGACGCATTTTCCTGGAGGGGAATCAATTCTGCACGATTGCGGCGAGGCTGCTCTTTAAGGGAGAGGTTTTTCATAAAATTCCAGTGGTATTCAAACCGTTGTTCCTAGCTGCACCCTGCTGGCTTGCGTTTTCCGTTTGCATTCAATAAGACGAACTCAATGCAAATCGATGGTGCAACCAACCCAATAAGCCAACGAAAACTGATGTCGGCACGTCTTTTGTAGCACGATATTACCGACCGTAAACCTATCTCCTGGAGATCAGTGGACTTCTCAGTGCAAGTTTCTGAATTCGATCAGTTCTTTCTTCCCAGGATCCGGCTGATAACCGTCGGTGAACTGCCCTGAAAAACTCAAGAGAGGTTCCATCCAAAGATGAAACCTCTCTCAAGATCAGGTTATGGAGCTAAGCGGGCTCGAACCGCTGACCCCTTGCATGCCATGCAAGTGCTCTACCAGCTGAGCTATAGCCCCATTCAGCGAGCTATATCATCACCC
Organism: uncultured cyanobacterium; assembly: GCA_937883785.1. Classification (GTDB taxonomy): domain Bacteria; phylum Cyanobacteriota; class Cyanobacteriia; order CACIAM-69d; family CACIAM-69d; genus CALGDE01. The sequence continues at coordinate 6,079 of CALGDE010000053.1, read as the reverse complement.
ACTTGGATTAACTTAGTCAAGCTTTTTTCTGAGAATTCTGGAAAGTTTTTTGACGACTTGTGCAGAATCTTGGCAAAAACTTCGAAATAAGCCCTGGGGCGCGTTACGCACGGTTACTTTCCCTGAGGCTGCTGCTCAGACGTAAATATCTCTGACTGAGACGCTGACCAGCTAAATTCTTCACCGGCGATCGCCACCGGTTCCCCCAAACTTATTGGTCCTTCGTAGGAGATATAACTCCCTTGTTCCAAGTTGAGGAGATAGCCTAAGGAGCTATTCATCAGGCAGTACACAAACACAAGTGCTGCTGCCGTTGAAGCCACCAAAAAGCCAGCCAGCATAAATGAAAATTCACGGCGATCAAAGGCTACCTGCATCAAATGCAAGGACCAAGCCACCAATGGAATTGCCAGTAATAAGACGAGAAGCACAGATCTAGTAAGTTGGGTGATGCGGTTAACGCTCTTGTTACTTACTGTAACAGTACATTCAGAAATATTCCCGCGATAAAACCGGAGATAATCTTAAAATCCCTCAAAATATTGTGGACACAAGGGGCAATACTGGCTTTGAAAGTTAGCCTCAGCAACAGTTTCCGCTAATTTGCTCGAAGTCCGTGATACACAATGCCCAAATAAAAACTTGGTGCTGAAGTGGTGAAGTACGTCTTTAGACAGATGTGTCTCCAGGAATCTTCATTAAGAAATTCTATGCTGCTGATGTGATTACAATGGCGTCAATTTTCCGGAAAGCTCACTTTATAGGAAGAGCCCCTTTAGAAAGAGAGTGAAGGGCGTGTGGGGCTTGAAAATTTGCACTGAGGTTGCTGAACTGCTGATCGTGCCATGGGGAGGTGTTCTCCATGACACTAAAGGGCTTTGAAATATACACATCGCAGAAATGACTGCTACCCCATGCGGGTGGGGATGTTGTGATCTTTAAGATGGTTTTTGATTTCTTCCACGCTGAGCTGACCGTAGTGCAGTAGGGATGCTAAAAGTGCTGCTTCTGCTTTGCCCTCAACGATCGCCTCCCGAATGTGATCACAATTTCCTGCGCCTCCGGAGGCAATTACCGGCACGTCCACCGACTCAGCGATAGTACGGGTGAGTTCAATGTCGTAGCCTGCCTGGGTGCCATCCGCGTCCATGCTAGTAACGAGCAGTTCTCCCGCTCCCCTGCTCACCATTTCCTTAGCCCAGGCGATCGCATCAAGACCGGTGTTTTCACGGCCGCCGCGTACATAGACGTCCCATGCTGTGGGCACTCCGTCCACCCCCGTTCCTTTGCGCCGCCGCGCATCGATGGCCACCACAATGCATTGGGCGCCAAAGCGATCGCTGGCGCGATTAATTAAGTCGGGATCACGCACCGCCGCCGAATTAATACTGGTTTTATCGGCCCCTGCCCGCAGTAATTCTTTGATGGTCTCCAAATTACTGATGCCGCCGCCGACGGTTAAAGGAATAAACACTTCCTCTGCGGTGCGATAAACCACATCAAAAATAATTCCTCGATCTTCGTGGGTGGCGGTGATATCCAAGAACACCAGTTCGTCAGCCCCCGCCCGATCATAAATACGGGCTAACTCCACGGGATCGCCAGCATCTTTTAAATCAACAAAATTTACACCTTTTACAACCCGCCCGGCTTTTACGTCTAAACAGGGAAGAATTCGCTTTGCCAACATGGTTAACTTTCCGGCGATTTTACGGTGGGAAGGGCACGCAACAAGTCTTTCAGATGCGTTTTACATAACTTCAAGTATTTTTTAAGTAAGTTTAAGCGCCCGTGACTTTACCAATAGTTTTTGGGACGATCACATCAATGAACCGATTTACTGGAGATGGTTGGCATTGTGATTGAAATTGGTCAAAGCGTAAAGGTACGACGGCTGCGGGACCGTATTCCCACGGATGCGGTGGACTCTATTCGCCAAAATCCAGTGGGCACCGTTAAGGAATTTAAGATGGTTGATGCTAGCGGCGTTGGCGTTGTGGTGCAATTCGACAGTGGCTATGCAACCTGGTTCTTTGAAGACGAGGTAGAACCTGTTTGGGCTTAGAGCTTTGGGTAAGAGCTCGGAGCTTGGACACAGCTTGTAAACCTGGCTGTAGTTATCTCTGAATGATTTGCTGCGATTTTACTTCGGGGCTTGGGTTGTGAATGATCCAAGCCCTTTCTTGTGGAGATTTGAGCTTTCGGGGCTGGGCTTCAGGGCTGAGTATTTATCTCTATATTGGTGAATGGAATTAATCGGTCAGTTTCAATAGTTGGCGGGGGAGTGATTAGGATGGCGTTTACGCTGACGTTTTTAGGGAAAGGGGGCACGGGACGGACGACGATCGCGATCGCCGCCGCCAAATCCTTCGCGGCACAGGGCAAGCGGGTTCTGTTGTTTAGCTATGCCACGGGACCAGATCTGGCGCTGCTGCTGGGGTGTGATCTGGGGGGAGAGGCGGACCCTCGCAATGTTGAGGGCAATTTGGACGTGGTGCAGCCGTCGAAGGTGAAACTGCTGGAGCGGGGCTGGGCTGAGGTTAAGGACTTAGAAGCGAAGTATTTGCGATCACCCTTTTTTAAGGATATCTACGGGGAAGAGCTGGCGGCGTTTCCGGGAATTGATCGGGCGATCGCGCTGAATAATCTGCGCAAGTTCGACGATAGCGGCAAGTATGACGTGATTATTTATGACGGCACCGGCGGCGAGGATGAGCTGCGCATGTTGGGGGTGCCGGACGTGCTGTCTTGGTATGCGCGTCGTTTCTCGAAGGTGGTGGCGGAGTCGGACTTTGCCCGGGCGCTAACGCCATTTATTCAGCCGGTGGCCGGGGCGGTGTTGAATACGGGATGGGGATCGGAGCCTTGGAAGGAGCCGATGAATGAAATGGATGGATTGTTGGCTCAGGGGCGTGACGCGGTGAGTAACCCTCGGCGTTTAGCGGCTTGGTTGGTGACCACGGCGGATCCTATCGCGATCGCCCAAGCAAAATATCTATGGGGCAGCGCCCAGCAGTCCAGCGTCACCGTGGGTGGGGTATTGGTGAATCGGGCTGATGATGGGGGAGCCATTGCGGACACTTTTGCGCCGTTGACCGTAAGTGGGCTGCCGGAGCGATCGCCCGGAGACTGGTCGGCGTTGGTGGGAGCAATGCCAAAATTTGATACGGCAACCCAGGCACCGCGCCCCATTGAAATTGATATTGCCCAAAAGCAGGTGCGGCTATTTTTGCCGGGCTTTACCAAAGGGGAGGTGAAGCTAATTCAATCGGGACCGGAAATTACCATCGAAGCAGGCGGGCAGCGGCGAAATATTTTGTTGCCGTCGGCGCTGACTGGGCGATCAGTCACCGGAGCCAAATTCCAAGGCGGTTTCCTAATTATTTCTTTTTAAGAAGTCTTCCTAGAAAATCTTTCCTTTTCGATTTGCGGGGGACTGAGGGGGGAACCCTACAATTCCTAGGTCTTGCAGAGGGCGCGGCTAATACACCGCTTGGGTTTGAGACTTTACCCTTAGCGCATCGTCACGCGCCCTGTCAGACAACTTTGTGGCGTTTTTGTGGCGTTGTTTTCTGCATCAAACTGCAAAAGGGTTGCATACAATCCCGACAATGTTGGCTTGGGACGTTATCATTTTTTCTTAAGAATATTTTTTGGTCCTATGACTGCTTCTGAATCCAAGCCATCCACTCAAGATTCCCTTGATCAGGACTCCACTGAGTCTTCCCCAACTGCCATCCCGGAAAACGCTACGGCGAATGGTGAGGCAACCGAGGGATCTAAAGCTCGCCAGCTTCTGGGTATGAAGGGGGCGTCCTCCGGTGAAACCAATATTTGGAAGATTCGCCTTCAGCTAATGAAGCCCATTACCTGGGTGCCGTTGATCTGGGGCGTGCTGTGTGGCGCAGCGTCTTCGGGGCATTTCGATTGGACGTTGGAGAATGTGCTGAAGTCCGCCCTATGTATGTTGATGTCGGGTCCGTTGCTGACGGGCTACACCCAAACTATCAACGACTACTATGACCGCGAAATCGACGCCATTAACGAGCCCTACCGCCCGATTCCTTCTGGTGCGATTTCTATTCCTCAGGTGGTGACGCAAATTTTGGTGCTTGCGGGGGCTGGAATTGGAATTTCCTACTTCCTGGATATTTGGGCGGGGCATGAGTTTCCCACGATGCTGGTGCTGACGTTGTTCGGCATCTTTATGGCGTATATCTATTCCGCACCGCCGCTGAAGCTAAAGCAGAATGGCTGGCTGGGGAATTATGCTTTGGGGGCGAGCTATATTGCGTTGCCTTGGTGGGCGGGTCAGGCGCTGTTTGGCACCTTGACTCCCACAATTATGGTGGTGACTTTGATTTACAGTTTGGCAGGCTTAGGGATCGCTGTTGTTAACGATTTCAAGAGTGTGGAGGGCGATCGCGAGCTAGGTTTGCAATCGTTGCCGGTGATGTTCGGCGTGACCACTGCCGCTTGGATTAGTGCGGTTTCTATCGATATCTTCCAGTTGGGGATTGCGGGTTATTTGGTCAGCATTCACGAGCAGCTTTACGGTTCGATTTTGGTGCTGTTGGTCATTCCCCAAATCGTTTTCCAGGATATGTATTTCCTACGAGATCCCGTTGAAAACGATGTGAAATATCAAGCCAGCGCTCAGCCGTTTTTGGTAATTGGCATGTTGGTTGCTGGTTTAGCGATGGGACACGCCGCCATCTAATTTCAAGCGGTACAGCATATTTTTATTGACATGACACTGCCCCTTCTCAGGACTCCTGGGAAGGGGTTTGTTAAAGGGCTAATCTTTCGAATAATTGACTGTCTGCCGAAGGTAGAACGCAGTTTTCAGCTGGCTGCCCTAAGGAGTTGGCGATCACCAAAGGAAACTCAATCCTTGGGAGGGCGATCGCGAGTTTAAACCGTGACACTATTGGCCAAGCTTTGTTGAGTTAGAGCCTATGAATTTGCACTTCTTTCGATCATAGGCTGATGATTGCAAGTGGAGACTTATAAGCTAGCTCGCATGGGTAGTTTTAGGGTTTAAGTTCCTTCCGTTTTTTTCCGGTGCCTTTTCTTGCTCCAGTCCATTTTGCAATCCATTCAGACTTGGTTTAGAAACCGTCTCCAGCCCTTGTTCGGTTGGTCCCCCGTGGAGACGGTCAAAGCAGCACCGTCGGAAGAAATTTTACTTCAACTGCCCAATGAATTAAGGCAAGAGTTGTTAGAACAACTCCATGAATTGCCCAGTAATCCTACCCATTTAGAGCAGCTAACTGAGGACTTTACCTCATTTTTTGACTCGTGGGATCAGCGATATTGCGCCACCGATACGTCTCCCAATTGGAACATTGAAGGCTGTGGCAATGTATGGATCATTGTGGGAGCTTCCACATCAGATTCGCCAATGGTAATTGCAGATTTTATTCAAGACTTAGCTGACAGTTCCTATCAATATAAAAAATTGCCCATTCAAAGCTGTCAATATGGCAGTCGCCCTGGAAACAACGAGCTACGGAAATACTTACAGACGCAATTTGGTCACCGGTTGCCCAGCCCAGAATCAGACCGGGCGATCGCTGTTATTCCCTGTTTAGAAAACCACTTTCTACGCAACATTGATGGCTTAGAAGGAATCGATTATTTACGAGACAGTTTACTGACAGATACCTCAATCTTTTGGATTATTGGAGTGGGGCAAGTGGCGTGGCAATACTTACAGGCAATTTCCGCACTGGAAAGCTATAGCGACCATGTTACCCACCTTGAAAAGCTATCTGGCGAACAACTAGAACAGTGGTTTAAAGCCGTTACCACCGAGTTAGACATTAGTTTTAAGTCTTCATCTTTACGGGCAGAGCCTTCAGACAATGATTTAAGTTGGCGCACTCAGTATTTTAAATCTCTTGCCCGGGAATCTAAGGGAGTTGATGCGGTAGCAGTACAGCTATTCTTAGAAACGTTACAGCTTCGAGAGGAAACAGCAGAAGATAACGAAACCAAAGAACTTTCAGAAGAGGAATCGCCACGGGAGCATCCCACTTATGCACTGAGTGGTGCAGAAAGTTGAAAAGCGCCATTG
>CALGDE010000052.1 GCA_937883785.1 uncultured cyanobacterium | reverse complement strand
ATTGGTGGCCTGCATAACTCTCAATTTGGGGTTGAAAAAGCGGATTTCGTATCAGTGCCCCAGTACTAATTGTTTCAGTACTAATTGTTGAAGCACTGATTGAAGCTTGGAAGCACACCACAAAAACACCCTGAGATTTATTGGGTCCCAGGGTGCAGATTTATCAAATCGAGCTACAGCCAGTTTTCGCCTAGCCCAGCGGATCCGCGTAGAAACCGATGCCCTCGTCGCGATAGCCCGGTAGATTGTTGCGCACGTTTAGAGCTTCCGATGAGTTGGGGGTAAAAAAGTGGCGACCGGTCACCGTGTTGTAAAAGCGAAACACGGGCACTAAGCCTTCTGCCGGGGCGATCGCCGCATTAAATCCACCACCAGGGATTTCCGAAAATCCCGGATTTTGCCGCACATCATTAGCCTCCGCCGCAGAAATTGTGTAGAAAAACGCATTGGTTACATTGTTCAAAAACCGCGTCACCTGATTGGGACCAATGGAATCGAAAACATTGCCCTCATCGCGATACCGGTCCGTTGCAGCAGTCAGTTGGCTAATTTCAGTGGCATTGGTGGTGTACACATGGCTGCCCGTCAAAATGTCGTAGATCCTGCGCACCGGACCAGAACCCACGGTGGGGGAAGGCGGAAGCAGCGCTGCATTATCGCCCGCCTGAGTCACGGACAGGCTGTAGTTGACCGAGGGAAAAAACTCAAAAGACATTGCCCTGACGGTGTAAGTCACACCACTAACAGGGGTGAACGTAAGCTGTGAATTGAGATTACTCCCGCTGTCATCATCCACCGCAATAACAGAGCCACTACTGTCCAATAGCTGTAGGTAAGGATCCCCTGAGCCAGTGCTGGTTAGATCAAGGGTGACCGGCACGTTGGGCTGAGCAAATAGCTCAAAATCTTGGGCAAAAACGTTAGGACCGCCAGATAGGGAAGGGGTTGGAACACTAGAGTCTGCGGAGTCTAGCTGCACATTGATGGTTTGCATAAAATCAACTCAACGTTAAAAATCTTTCAATCATTCGCATAACTTCTCCACCGCGTTTAAGGTCTCTGGAAAGGCTAGTCTCGGGGAAAGCCAGTCTCGGGGAAAGTTATTAGAGAGCTAAGTTTTTTGCCGCAATTCGGTTTTACTGCCCGTCACTTTAGGGTGACAATTCTCAGACTTAAAAATTTGAAATTCAAGGATGTTTGGATCTAAAAGTTATCGATGCGGACAATAAAAATATGGCTTTGGAGTGAGGTCAATTGCGGTCTAAGTCGCTAAAGCGTGGACAATTGGTGCAGAATACCTGACCCAAACAGTCCATACCCAAAACAGTCCATACAAAGAAGTGATAGCTATCGGTTACTTTTTTTGGTTATTTTTAATGACTGGCTATGTCTTTGTCTTTGTTCCGAATAATTTTCTAGATGCAGCAATACTGACCGGGCGTTCCTCAAATTGGGCATGCGACTTGTGCGCGAACCTTGGCAAAGGGACCTGTTCTGCTTAGCCGCCTGTTTTGGTAGAGACTCAAAGAAATTTACGGGGAGTGCCGCCAGCGTTCATATTTAGCCTTTCTTTGCTGCCAGTTCCTGTAAATATTGCGATACTGGGTCCGATGACTGGGGAAACCTGAAAGAATTTGCTTAAATGGGATATTCCTCTAATTGCTGCTGTTGTCACCGGCGCTGAATCATCTGAGTTTTGTTTCTAGGTTCCGCCTAACTTTGCCTCGACACCTTGCTATGACTGCACAAATTTCACCCGGCGCTATTTCCTCCCGTGACGGTGCCCCCTTGGTGCCGAATCTCGACAAGAACACGACCCACGCCATTTCTGCCGATCACTATGCGGATCGCTTAATGGATGATTTGTTTGACGAGTTAGAAAGCTCCTTGGAAGAAGGGGTGGATATTCCCCTGGCGACGGAAGAGCTGGTGCCTCAGGAGAAGGAGGAAGAGCCGTTAAGTTTGACGCCGCTTCAGGTGTCGTCGGTGGTGCTGCCTCCCCAGGTGTTGCCTACGGGACCGAAGGTGGAACGGCAGGAGCGGGAACAGGCGATCGCCGATGCGGTGCGGAAGGAAGAGCGCGATCGCAGCGACAACAAAAATTTTGACCGGTTCGTTATTAGTGCAGCGATGGTTTCTTTGGTGGCGTCCATGGGGCTTTGGGCGTGGAACCAGCGAAATCAGGCGGAATTGGTGGCGGCGCAAAATAATGCAGAGCGGGCTGCGACCCAAACGTCGTTAAGTTCGGCGGACCAGCAATTTGTGGGCTATATGCAGCGCTCCCTTAGCGCCATTGATGCGACCCGCGAGGCACGCGAAGAGTTGCCGGAGGTATCGGAAGTGTTGCCCGCGCCGGTCATTCCAGTGCCCGTTAGCCCCGTCCAAGGTAATCCCAGTGACAATATTGGTCGTGACTTGCCCTTCGCCAGCAATTTGGTGGAAGCGATTGATCGCCTATCGCGAATTTTGGAAACTTTGCCGGTAGATGACCAAGGGCGGCTGATTGCTGGACTGGGGCAGCAGAGTCCGGCGGGACAAACTGAAGCGAAGGCTGATGGTGAAGAGGCTGCCGACGAGGCGAAGGCTGGCGCCGATGGCGCGGAGGCAGCAGATGGTGAAGACACTAAAGCAGCGTTGGTGACACCGCAGCACACGTTGGTCGGTTTGCTGGAATTGGGCGGCGATCGCTCCGTGGCGTTATTTTCTATTGATGGGGTTACCCGCCGGGTTTCTATCGGTGAAGCGATCGGCGGCAGCGGCTGGGTTTTGACCGAAATTGACTCTCAGGAAGCCAAAATCCGTAAAGACGGCGAAGTTCAGAGCCTATTTATTGGGGAGAAGTTTTAGGCGAGCCGCGCGAAACTTTTGGAAGCACTTGGAAGCGTTTGTGGGCAGAGAATGCTTATTTGAAACTTCGCGGGTCGCCGTTAACCTGCTACGGTGGCCTTCAAGTCCGCGGCACTAAAGTCCATGGCAAGAGCGAAGACAAAGAAACGCACCAAGGATTCAGCAACGTCTGACATCGGATCCTCCTGGAAACAGGGGGAGCTTCTTGAGCTGGCTATTGAAAGTTTGGCTGATTCGGGAGATGGGCTGGGGCGCTGGGGCGATCGCGTGGTGTTTGTTCCCGATACGGTGCCGGGCGATCGCGTGGAAGTGCGCCTAACGGTAGCCAAACCCCGCTTCGGTCGGGCTCAGTTGCGCCATGTATTGTTGCCCTCCCGCGATCGGGTGCGCGCGGCGTGCATTGTGGCGGATAAATGTGGCGGCTGTCAGTGGCAAGGAGTCAGCTACGAAACCCAACTGGCGGCGAAAACTCAGCATATTCGCGATGTGCTTCAGCGTATTGGCGGCTTTGAGGACGTGCCAATCTCGCCAATTTTGGGGGATGCTTCTGGCGATCGCCCTGGGCTGCACTACCGCAATAAATCCACCTATCCCGTCGCCGCCGGTCCTAGCACCCAAACCCTCCGCGCCGGTTATTACCGCAAAGGCAGTCACCAGCTTGTTAATCTCAACCAGTGTCCCGTGCAGGATGATCGTCTGGATCCCCTCCTGGCCCAGGTGAAGAAAGACGCCGCCATTCGCCACTGGCAACCCTATGACGAGAAGCGGCACGCGGGGGATTTACGCCATTTAAGTCTGCGGGTGGGGCGGCGCACCGGAGAAATGCTGCTGACCCTAGTGTCGCGATCGCCTGATTTGCCTGAGCTAGAAAAACAAGCCACCGCCTGGCTAAAGCGATTTCCCAACCTGGTAGGCGTATGCCTAAATCACCAGCCCAATCGTGGCAATCAAATTTTTGGGACAGAAACTCGCTGTATTGTTGGGCAAAGCCACTTAACGGAAACCTTCGCCGGGCTTGATTTTCACATTGGCTCCACCACCTTTTTCCAAATCAATACGGAACGGGCAGAGGCGCTGATTCAGGCAATCTTGCAGCAGCTTCAGCTCACGGGGACAGAAATCGTTGTCGATGCCTACTGCGGTGTGGGCACCTTGACCTTACCCATGGCAAAGCACGTCAAAAAAGCCCTAGGCATTGAAGTGCATGCCGCTTCCATTGATCGTGCCTGGGTTAATGCCCGCCTTAATGAGCTAGATAATGTGGAGTTTCGCGTAGGCAAGGTGGAAGAGTCATTGCCCAAGCTTTTGCGTGAGGAACAGCTATGTCCAGATGTAGTGATGCTCGACCCACCGCGCAAAGGCTGCAAACCAGAAGTGCTCGATGCCTTGCTCCACGTCAAGCCTGCGCGAATCGTCTACGTTAGTTGCAAGCCTGCCACCCTAGCCCGCGACTTAAAATACCTATCCCACAGCTACCAGCTTGATTGGGTACAGCCTGCTGACTTCTTCCCCCAAACACCCCATGTAGAATGTGTCGTCTGCCTATCTCTGCGCCCATCTGCGTAATTGGCAGAGCGGTATAGTCGTTTATAGCGATATGGCTGGCTTATGCAGAAATAACTACAGTGGTTTGTCTTCTTGTCTTAAGCATTGTGCTCATTTTGAAAAAGACAATCAATAAATTCTTCCAGCTCAGTGAGTGAATAAGTTTCCAGTAGGCTGCTGGTACGCTGGGTCGCCACGATTATTTCGAAGGCGCAATATCAGCGAATCTCCAAGCTAGGAGTAGGGCAATGGAAAAGTGATCGCCCTTCTTAACCTAGCTTGCCTAGCCCAAGCGACTCGCTTCAACCGCTCGTGTTTCACGATAGAGATGTTGCTCCATTTCGTGTTTCAGTTCACGGTACGCAGGATGCGCCTCGACGGAGTCGCGACTGCGGGGGCGCTCAAAGGGCACCTCCAAAACTTCATCGATACGAGCCGCAGGACCACGGGTCATCAGAATAATCTTGTCGGACAGTAACAGCGCTTCATCAATACTGTGAGTAATCATGATTGCCGTCTTCCGCTTGCGCTCCCAAATCCGTTCAATTTCTTCCTGTAAGAAACCACGGGTCAACGCATCCAGCGCCCCAAAGGGCTCATCCATAAGCAAAATCTGAGGATCGATCGCCAGCGCTCGTGCAATACCAACTCGTTGGCGCATTCCCCCCGATAACTCATGGGGGTGCTTCCGCTCGGCCCCCTCCAAGCCGACAAGCTGAATATGCTCCTGAACAATCAATTCTTGCTGAGCCAACGGCATCTTCGGGAACACCGTTTGAACCGCAAACAAAATATTGTCCACTACAGTCATCCAGGGCATCAAAGCATAGTTTTGAAATACCATGCCGCGATCAGGTCCAGGTCCTTCAATAGGTTGGCCATCCATCGTTACAGAGCCACTACTTGCGTAGCTCAGCCCCGCAATGATGTTCAATAGCGTAGATTTACCGCAACCGGATGGACCAATAATCGACACAAAAGTATTGTGCTCAATGTCGATATTGATATCGTCGATTGCCAGAAAATCCTTAGAGCTCCGTCCTGTCATCTTATCTAGCCAACCAGTGCGCCCTGGGAAGACCTTACTGACATGCCGTAACGACACTTCACCCGAGGGCTGATCACCAGCTTTGGATGATGGGACTGGGCGATCCTGATCCAGTGATAGACTCATGCGGATTTTCTCCCAAACGAGACGATTCGCTCAATGTATGCGAAGACTTGGTCCAGAACGATGCCGACTAAGCCAATAACAATAATAGTGACCAGAATGTTAGGAATGTAGAGGTTATTCCACTCGTTCCAGATGAAGTAGCCTAGCCCAGTTCCCAACAGCATTTCTGCTGCAACGATTACCAACCAAGCAATTCCCATGCTGATCCGTAACCCAGAAACGATATTCGGTAGGGCCGCAGGAACGATGATATGAGTGATGGTGCGAAGCTTTGAGGTCCCCAAGGTTTTGGCAACGTCCAGGTATTCCTTGCTGACATTGGCAACCCCAAAACAGGTATTCACCAAAGTGGGCCAGATGCTGCTGATCATGATGATGAAAATACCGGTTTGCTCCGAGTCACGGAACACATACAAACCGATAGGCAGCCAGGCCAGGGGTGAGACAGGGCGCAGAAGCTGGATGTAAGGGTTGAAAGCTTTGGAGGCGATCGGCGAAATTCCAATCAGGATACCCAAGGGAACAGCGATGACAGACGCCGAAATATAACCGATGGCAACCCGACGCAGACTAATTAATAGATTCCAGCCAATTCCCAAGTCGTTGGGACCATTGTTAAAGAAGGGATTGGTAAGCCACCACCACAACTCCTTTAAGGTCAAACTAGCAGTGGGCATGCCTTTCGCAAACCAGCCCGAACTCGCGCCAATTTCCCAGAAACCCAAAAGGACTACCAGCGACAGAAGGAACACGCCGATTGCTTTAGTATTTTCGCCCCCTGGTAGAGATTTCTTCCGGCGCTTTCGAGCGCGACGGCCTACAGCAGCCATTGAGTTACCTCTTTGTCGAACGTTATCCGGCCTTCAATAAAACAAAAAAATCGCATATGAAAATGTGACATGGGCCACAGAAACCCATGCGGCTCTTCTGGAGAGTTACATGGGTTTCAAGGTCAATTTAAAGGCCGTACTCTTCGATTTGAGCCTCGATGTAGGCTTGGGGATCCGCCGGATCGAAAGTGTCATACTCCAGGGTTTCAGTCCGGTAGATCTCCGTGGGGGGATCTTGACCTAACTCCTCAGCTAACTCCCGCGCCAGGTCAGTCAGAAAGACTTCCTGCCCAACCTCATCGTAGGTTTCCTTAGTGATTGCTTCAGCAACCTTGCCATCTCCCTGCAGATCCCAACGGACCAACTGGGAAGAAATCCAGTTCGCGAAGCTCTGCCAAGGATAGGGATCGAAATCAATCCGATCCGGAATATCCAAGGTGTTGCCGTTGCCATCGTCAAACTTACCGGTTAGGACGGCTTCCACCACTTCCGTAGGCTGGTTCAAGAAGGCACGGGTGGAAATCGCCTCGGCAATCTCAACACGGTTCTCAGCCTTGCTGGCATATCCAGCGGCTTCAATGATTGACTTATTAAGGGCGCGAAAGGTGTTGGGATTTTCATCAATCCAATTTTGACCGGCGGCAAAGGCACAGCAGGGGTGACCGGGCCATAGCTCCTTGGTCAGCTTGTGAATGAATCCTGCCTCTTCATAAACCGCCCGCTGGTTGAAGGGATCAGGCATTAAGTAAGCGTCAATATCACCGGCCACCATCTGGGCAATGCTGTCCGGCGGGGGAACGGGACGAATCTTTACATCCACGTCGGGGTCAATGCCGCCAGTGGCAAGGTAGTAGCGCAAGAGCAGGTTGTGCATGGAGTAGGGGAAAGGAACTCCAATAACAAAGTCCTTGAAGTCGGCAGGACCGTTGACTTTGCCCCGGTGCCGCTCGGCAACGGTGATGGCTTGACCGTTGATATTTTCAATACTGGCAAGCTTGGTGCTGAAGGGGTCAGAGCCTAACCCCAGGGTCATTGCAATCGGCATGGGCGCCAGCATGTGATAAGCGTCCAGCTCACCGGCGATCGCCGAGTCCCGAACTGCACCCCAGCTAGGCATCTTCACGACCTTTGCCGTGAGTCCGTACTTTTCATAAAAACCCAGCGGCTCCGACATGATAATCGGCGTCGCACAAGTAATAGGAATAAAGCCCACCTGAAGATCTGTCTTTTCCAAACCACCTGTATCAACGGGGGCTCCAGTCTCTTCGGGATCACCGTCACCAGGACTAGGTGCACAGTTTGTCAGTGCTACCAGGGAGGCTCCAATCGCCACGTTTCGGAGAAACTCCCGGCGGGTCACATTGCTCAGACGGCGCGCATCTCCGAAAAATTCTCCCGCCTTGGGACCGAAAGCAGCGGCAAAAGCCTGATCTAAACCACCCGCCACAGATGCTAAATCACGGATCAACTTTTCCCTCTTCGAATTACCCCGGGAGGCCACCTTTAGGAACAGTGCCTTCCGAACCTCTGCCGAGCTAACAGCATCAGCAACATTCAGGGCTTGATCCTTATACACCCCCATCTTGGCCAGGTCATCCAGCATGTCCACTGGGTCCTTGGGTAGTGACTCCATGTATTCCCAGTGATCCCAGGAGCTATGGTCACCTTGACAAACAATACAGACGCCCTCTGCCAGCATGCTGTGGCCAGGGAATTTGAGGCTCCCTGTGACGTTCAAAGACACAGGATCAGTTTGGGTTGATCTCACGGCAATGTGTTTTCCCTAAATGGTTTTATTCACAAACGGTTGCCTGTAGCAAGCACTTGAGTGGAACGGCGACTGGCCAAGGAAGCAACTCCCAAGAATCCGATCCCGCGATGATCACCTCAAGCCTCATTCAATTAACGGGTGGAGAGTATCAACCCACCACACCGATACAGACCACGAATTAGCAATTGAAAAGCGCTGCAAGCTGGACCAGAGTCCACGTTAATTACACAGTCAAAGGCAGTTTCAAAACTGGAATGCCTTTCTATGGCTGCACACAATAGAATCAATAATTCTCAAATCACTCTGCAAATTTAGATACATTTTTGTGCTTTCTTAATAATCTTTCTAGCAGCGGAATTATTAATAGAAAACAAGCTTAGAAATGACAGTTTTACTGTCTTAAGATTCTGTTTTAAGTGAATATTTTAGATTGGAGGTCTTTCGATTTCGACTAAACACAAGGTCCAAAATAAGTCTGAAATTCATATATTTGGAATTCACTTACATATTATTTTCGAACTGATTTTAGACATAAACAGTTTATTTTACGTAGCCAATCTAATCTTATATTGTCACATAAAATAATCGAAAAAACCTCAAGAACAAAATATTAGACTGACGAGAATAGAATAGAGACAAGACAAGGCTTCTTCTCTCCTGATTTTCTGAAACCCTCTCCAATCTAGACTTAAAGCCTTTTAAGTCAATGCTTTATCGTTAGATTCAGGAATATAATGACCAATAAATTTCCACCAAAAAGATTTAAATATCTCTGAATTTGCAAAAAAATACTTGATATCTCTATCAAGATTTTTGGCGTTTTACTGGGGCTTAATATTCGAAATTTATATTTCTTTCGTCTATAAATCAACCGTTGAATCTGAGGCTTGATAAGATTATCTGACTGAAATTTTACTGATTCACGATTTTAAGCTTCCGCAACCAATGTGCCATTTTAAATGGGACTTTTGCGCACGCTATAAAGTTCATGTAGACGTTCTCAGTTCACTGCCTCAGCATAAAAAATTAGCTGCCCTGAGCCATTCAAGATCGAAGATTTTAGGTAAAAATTTAATTTGAGAATGATAACCATTCTCATTTTTGATGTTGACCATGAGGCAAAAAAATCAGCTTGAGAATGATAATCGTTCTCGTTTTTAGGTGTTGGTTGCGGTGCAAAAATCCCAATTCAAAGCAATCGCTTCATGCCTGCTTTTGGATATAATCCCTCCACGTCCCCAAGGGCCTCCATATCACGTGCACATTCCCGATTACCCATTAGTCGCTCTGATAAGGCGCCATGATCTGCCGTAGGTTGAATCTAGGTTCGCCAGCAGCGACACTATTGCCGGCGCAGTTCTGGGGATAAATACGCAGCAGCCGCCCTCCCTGGTACTCCGCGGCAATATCTCCAGTGGGTTGCGTCTACTCTCCAACGGCGATCGCGGCTGACAGTAATCCCCACCACGCCAAACAAGGTTGAAGAAAACACGCAGCGACTCGTCAAGGTTCAATTAAGGCAGCACTTACGTAGAATCCCAGAGCCCCTCCCTCGAAATTCCTCTCCCTGAGAAGCTAATCCTGTAAGACGTTAGTTCGACGCGAATCCCCCCAAGGGGGCTGGGGGAATTCTCTGATGCTTGAGCTGGTAGCGGGAAGTCTGGGTAGCGGGGTGTAAGATCGGGATCCCCCCTCGGTTCCCCCTTGGTAAGGGGGGAAGTGGATTTGAGCTAATTTTGTGCCGTCGAACTGACGTTTCCAGGCTTACGGTTGCTCAATGGGTTCGACCCCTAGGTAGGCGAAGGCGATCGCCACCAATGCGCCGCTTTTACCTTGTTCGTTATCGATTTGGCTGCTGGTACGCTGGGCCGCTACGAGTATTTCGAAGGCGCGATCGCTGTCTCCCAATCGTCCATAACCCTGGGCAACGTTAATCAGGGCATTCACTTTTGACCAAGACTCCTCGATGTTTTCGCTGACCCTTTGGGCGTTTTCGATGGCAATTAATGCCTGATCCTCAACCCCTAACTCCTCGTAAAGTTGGGAGGCTCCAGACATAAAAAAGGTTTGGGTATAGGCATCACCCTGTTGTTGCACCAGAGTTTGGGCTTTTGTTAGGGATGCAATGGCGCGATCGCTTGCCCCCAGCCGTTGGTAGGTGTAAGCGATTTGGTTAAGGGCACTGACTTTGCCTGGGTCATCGTTAGGAAGGGACGCAATAGCTTCCTCAACAATGGTCATCGTGGTCAACGCCTGATCTTTTTGGTCCAATGCGCTGTAGGTCTGGGCAACGGTCAAGGACTGAAATACCTTTTCCCTTTGAGAGTCTAGGGCGTCCACAATGGCGACGGCGACGTCCATGGTTTCCCTGGCGCGATCGCCCTCCTCCAAAGTGCTGTAGTTATAGGCAAGGCTAAGGAGTGCACTCACCCTTGCCGAGGGCTTCTCAATTTGGTCCACGGCTGTGCGAACTTTGTCCAACGTGGCGATCGCCTTTTCTCGTGCCCCCAGATCGTCGTAGCTATTGGCAATGGGTAACATGGCATACACGTTGACCTCTGGTCTATCGCCACGAAGAACAGCTTTTTCCGCCTGCTCCAATATTTCCAAAGCGCGATCGCTCTGTTCCAACTTCATATAGACCCGAGCGATTTGCACCATGCTGTTGGCTTGAGGCCAGGGCTGCTCAATCTCAGCGGCGGCTTTTTGGGCTAGGGCTAGGGCGATGGGAAGGCGATCGCCTTGCTCTGAAAACTGAGGAAATTCCTGGTAAATTTGCGCCGCCGTTGTTAGATGAAACGCCCGACGATGGTCTATTTGGACCACAGCAGTTTGGGTTTGGGCTGCCTGCAACGCCTCTAGCAAATGGTTCCCATGCCCTGTTTCCCCTGCCAGTTTCCCAATGCTGAGCAACGCCGACACCTGTAGGTTGGCATCCTCCATCCCCTGAGCCGCTTCCATTGCGGCCGTCAAAGTGGCGCCCGCCCGATCCAACGCCTCCATCTCCTTATATTGTTGCGCCACCCACAGCAACCGAAACGCCATCGGGGGCTGTCCCTCCTGTTCCCCTGCGGCGATCGCGGTAGTCTCTGCTTTAACCAGGGCATTAATGGCTTCGTCGTGAGCTTCTAATTTCCGATAGGTTTGGGCAATCCCGATCCACTGATAGGTCAGAGGTTTGGCGGCAGCTTCCAGTTGCGACTCGACCGTTTTAAGGGTCGCCAGTGCCCGGTCGCCCTCGCCCATTGCTTGGTAAGTATTGGCGATCGCCGCCAGTTGTTCACTGCTTTCGGCTAATGTTTCAGAGGTCTTCAATATGCCTAAAGCCTGTTCGGTGGCGCCTAGCCTTGCGTAAACACGGCCTAGCTGCAATAAAAATCGCACTCTGTACTCTCGTGTCTTAATGGCATTCCCAAGGACTCTCAGATCCGCCAAATGCTTCAGAATGCGATCGCGATTTTCCAAATTTGCAAACCGCTCATCCGCCAAGGCAATTTCTTCCCCAATCTCCGGCAGCTCAAATTGTTGGGCATTGAGCTCCACGGCATTCCCCAATCCTGCCGTTGCATTTAACAGGGCGATCACTCCCGCCACAATCATCGTTCGCTTTGATTTGCGCTTTAATCCACGTCCCTTGCCCGTGGCGATCGTGTCGTGAATATTGCGGAAATCTTGGGGAATCATCATGGAGTACACCGGTGTCTAAACGGATCGAGCTTGTATGTTCCATTGCATCGGAAAGTCTGGTCGAAAAACAAAGATTCCGACCGGTTTTCTGACTGCCCCATAGGGAAACGTTTTACTTGAAACCCTTGATACGAGGCACTTAACGTAGCATTAATCCTTCAATAGAGTCCGTATCTGCCGGTAAATCGGCAGTTAACACTTCGTTACCGGTTTCTGTCACTAACACATCGTCTTCAATGCGAATACCGCGTACATCAGAAAAATCAGCAAGGCGATCCCAGTTGACCATTTCGGAGTAACGATCACGCCACTCTGAATTATTTAAAATTGCTGGAACCTGATAGAAACCGGGCTCAATGGTGACCACCATATTGGGCTCTAGGATTCGACTTAACCGTAGAAAACCTAACCCAAAGCGATCGCTGCGAACTCGCCCTGGACCATAGCCAGAAACATCGCCCAAATCTTCCATATCGTGCACGTCTAAGCCCATCAAATGCCCAACGCCGTGGGGGAAGAACAGGGCATGGGCATCAGAGTCTACTAGGGATTCAGGGTTTCCTTTTAGGATCCCTAGATCAACCAATCCCCCTGCCAAAACGCAGCTCACCAGCAGGTGAATTTCCCGGTAGTCAGCGCCGGGTTTTACTGCGGCAATTCCTTGATCGTGGGCGTCTAAAACCACATCGTAAAGGGCCTTCTGGGTGGGTGAAAATTTGCCCGATACTGGCCAGGTTCGCGTAATATCCGACGCCCAACCTAATGCGGTTTCTGCTCCCACATCAGCCAGCAATAAGTCGTCGCGCCCAAGGGGATTGTGATAGCAATTATTGTGTAAAACTTCTCCGGCGATCGTCACAATGCTGTTATAGGCAGTGCCGCATTGATTGCCGTAAATGACCTCCTCCATTTTGGCGCACACATGGGATTCAAGCTGGCTATTTTTTGTGGATTGAATGCCTAGTTTATGGGTCTGAATTGAAACCGCAATTGCTTTTTTAATTTCAGCGATCGCAAATTCATCGTGTCGCAATCGCACCTCCACAATTGCCTGGGCTAAAACACCATCAATGCCCTCTGGTTCAGGGGATGTGGAAAGCGATCGCCCCAACACCGCCTCCTGAGCCAGCCGTGCACCGGGGTCAGGCAGATAAATACTGGCGCCCCCGTCGATAAATTTATACACATCGCCCAATGCTCGCGCGTCATCGGCGCCCACTGCTGCCGCCACCTGGTCCCGTGACGGTTCCGGCCCATGCCACAGGGCGTCGTCAGGACCCGGTTCATCCCAAAATAGGGTTGTGCGATCGCTCCCAGCGTCCATAACGATTACGGCGTTTTCAATGCCCAGCCCTGCGAAGTAGAGGAAATGGCTATTGGCGCGAAAATAGTGACGATTGGCGGGGAAATTTTTGGCCGGGGCGCGACCGGACCACAAAGCAACGGGGAAATCTGCCCCCAGTTTCTGCAATGCTTGGAATAGACGACGACGACGACTTCGCACCACATCCACCGGCGTTGTCGCGATACCAAGTTGCCCCAATCCGCGTTCCGCTACCCTCTCTAAGCCCATGACCACATCTCCTCAAAAACCTAAGCAACTGGACGCCGTAATCAACACCGTTAAAGCTGATTATGACCGTTTTCCTAAGGATCAAACGTACGAAATTTACGCTGACGACGTGTATTTCAAAGATCCCACCAGCGAATTTCGTGGACTGGATCGCTACCGCCAAACCATCGCCTTTATTGATCGCTGGTTTCGCAATCCAGAATTAACCCTCCACAAAATCCAAACCCTGGATAGCCCCGTAAGCACTCGCACCGACATCACCACCACCGTCCGCACCGACTGGACCCTAACTTGGACAACGCCCCTGCCTTGGCAGCCGCGCATCAGCATCTCCGGCTGGAGCGAACTGGGGTTAAACGACAGTTACTTAATTGCATCCCACGTGGACTATTGGCACTGCACCGTTTTAGACGTGGCGTCCCAGCATTTGCCATGGTCTTCCCGGCGATCGCAACCCTAGCGCCCTAATAGACCCCTTGCATAAATCCCTGCCCTCCCCCTAAATCCCTCTTTTGTGGGGAGAGTGATTTTTGATTGATGCAAGAGGTTGAATGCAACAGAACTTTATGAAATTAGTATGACCAAGCTGTGCAGACCGCCTGTGAAATTCGTCTTTTCTGCAAAGACGAGATCAAAAAAATTGATGCTTTTCTCTGCTTTTTAAAGACCAGCTTTTTAAATTAAAGCTTTCGTGAACTCTCTGAGAAACTGCGGAAACACGCTGTGAACCGGACTAAGTTTTAACTGTAACGGTTCAACGCGTCTCCTCCATTGGCCTCCGTCATCTCTGCATCTACCGAAGTTAACCAAGCGTGCAACTCAATCGCGCTTCAAGTCCAGTCAAGAAGTGTTTTGAACCGTCTCAGCAATCACTAGCTTCATAAGGTTATTTCGAATGCAAAGAATTACATCCACTCTTATTTCAACGTTAGCCGCTGCCACCGCTGTGGTTTCCATTGCCCCGATCGCCTCAGCAAATCCCTTCGTTGGCAACCACGACGGCTGGACCTATATCCAAGATTCCACCAATGACGGTACCGGCGGCAACGGTATTTTCGAAGTGTTCGGTATGGCTTACAAACAGGACGGTAACACTCTCTCCTTTGCTGTTAATTCAGAAATGGGAATTGAGGGTAATTATTGGAAAAAAGCGGCTGATGACAACATTGGCTACGGCGACCTGATGTTGAACTTTGGTGGTACTGAGTACGGCGTGCGCTTTGCAGGCACCAACGATTCTGGCGTTGCTGAAACAGGACTATACAGTGACATCACCACCATGGATGTCACCAAGGACAACAACGGCTGGAGCACCACTGCAAAGTACGAAAAGTATGTGCGGAAAAATATGAAGGGCGAGGCTCGCTTCTTTGGTGATGAGCGGGATGAAGCTATCTTTGACAGCACTGCTAAGCGTCAGTCCGGCAATGTTTTACAGAGCGGTACCAAGGTGGGCGACATTGCGATGTTGACCTCCGAAAATCTGCTGGACTTTGATGCGGCTTTTGGGGGCGCTGAAACCGGTGCTGAAACCTTTGGCTTTAGCTTCGAAATGACGGAGGAAATGAGCGGTGAGTTTATCGCCAAGCTGTGGCTGGAGTGCATTAACGACAGTCTAGGGATGGACGGCTTTATTACCCA
Organism: uncultured cyanobacterium; assembly: GCA_937883785.1. Lineage (GTDB taxonomy): Bacteria > Cyanobacteriota > Cyanobacteriia > CACIAM-69d > CACIAM-69d > CALGDE01. The sequence continues at coordinate 2,012 of CALGDE010000052.1, read as the reverse complement.
GATGGTTGTGGAAGATCCTGTGGTGCCCGCAGAGGTGCCTGAGCCCACCGGTATGTTGGGACTGCTCGGCGCAACGGTTTTCGGTGGTTCCCAGCTTCGCCGCCGCCGGATCGCTGATTGAGTTCTGTGTGGACGATGGCGGTATGTGTTTCTCTGTGCCGCTGTTTCCAGCCTCTGGTTTTTCCCTATAGCTATGACACCGAGTCTTTTAATTTAAGGCTCGGTGTTTTTATGGCAACACTTATACAAAATCCCAGAGCCCTCACCCTAAATCCTTTTTGCTGGGGAGAGGGACTTCGGAAATATAATCCAGTGTTTGTCATTTTGCCATAATGGACGATCGCTACAATAAGCCTAGGTATGTGAGCTTTGGCGATCGCCCCACTCCCATGACAGAAAATAACGACAACCAGCACAATATCAACCAATCCCACAGCGGCAGTGGTGATAACGTCGCTGGGGATTCCAATCGCATCCAACAGGGCGTAGTTGGTAACGACAACGCGAATATTCGTATCGCGAAGCTTGAGCAAAAGTTTGAAGCGCCGAAATCGCCGGAGCGGACGGGGGGGGAGCCGCCGAATAATTTGGGGAGTCGCGGGATTGATAATCCTGAGCAGTTTGTGGGGCGGGAGGAGGCGATCGCGGATTTGCACGAAAAATTGCAGGGGGCGCAGCGGGTGGCGATCGCTGGGGTTGCGGGGATGGGTGGCGTGGGTAAGACGGAGCTGGCGGTGCAGTATGGGCGGCGGTTTTTGCGGACCGAGTATGGCGGTGGGGTGATTTGGCTCTCGGGGGCGCAGGGATTTACGGATTTATTGAGTTTTGCCCAGGGGGTGTTGTTTCCAGACCAGAAGCTGGCGGAGATTGGGGATGAGGCGGCGATCGTGCAGTTTATTTGGAACCACTGGCCACCGGCATCCGTTTCCCCCCTTACCAAGGGGGGATTAAGGGGGGATCCCTCAGAATCTACGCCAGCCACCAATTCTGATGTAGAGGCGGGGGATGGTATGGATCCCCCCTCGGTCCCCCCTTTCGTAAGGGGGGAAGAGAATGGGCGGGTGTTGGTGATTTTTGATGATGTGACTGATTACGAGGCGCAGGTGGTGCCGGTTTTGCCCTCCAATAATGATCCTCGGTTTCGGGTGGTGGTGACGACGCGGCAGAAGTTAGAGGGAATTAAGCGGCTGGATTTGGATGTGCTGTTGCCGGGGGATGCGATCGCGTTGTTGGGGGCGATCGCTGGGGAGGACCGGGTGGCGGCGGAGCGGGAGACGGCAGCGGCAATTTGCGAGTGGTTGGGCTTTTTGCCGTTGGCGGTGGAGCTGGTGGGGTATTTCCTGAAGAAGAAGGCGGGGCTGTCGTTGGCGGAGATGTTGGCGCGGTTGCAGGGGAAGCGGGCAGAGAGTAAGGCGCTAAATCCTAAGCGGTTGCCGGAGGGGTTGACGGCGCGGCGGGGGGTGTTGGATGCGTTTGAGCTGAGCTGGCAGGAGCTGGGGGCAGAGGCGCAGGAGTTGGCGATGCGGCTGAGTTTATTTGCGCCGGCGACCATTCCCTGGGCGTTGATGGAGGAATGTTGGTCGGAGGCGGATGGGGAGGATTTGGAAGAGTGGCGGGATGAGGAGTTGGTGCGGCTCCATTTGCTGAGTGAGAGCAAGGGCGGCTATGGGCTGCATCCGCTGGTGCGGGAGTTTTTGGTGATGCAGTTGGAGGCGCAGAGGAAGGAGAAGGCGGGGGAGTGGCGATCGGCGTTTGCAGAGGCTTTGAAGACTGTTGCTGAACAATCTCTCGACGTTCGTATGACGAAAAGCCAGGTGACGGAAGCAAATATTCTGATTCCCCATCTGAAAGAGGCAACAGATCTTGACGCTGCCCATTTTCCAGAAGCCTGTGCTGCCATTTGTACAAAGCTCACCCTGTTTTATTACGCCCAAGGACTGTTTAGTTCGGCGGAAGAATGGGGAGAGCGATCGCTGGAAATCCGTGAAGAGCAATTGGGAGCCACCCATCCG
>CALGDE010000051.1 GCA_937883785.1 uncultured cyanobacterium | reverse complement strand
GCCAGCACCTCTCGATGCTGCTGGTGCGCTCTTACCGCACCTTTGCACCCTTACCGAATTTGGCGGTCCGCGAACCTCCAACCCCGGCGGTATGTTTCTGTGGCACTATCCTCACGATTACTCGCACTGGGCGTTATCCAGCAAACTTGATCTTTTGGGAGCCCGGACTTTCCTCAAACTCAAGCCGTGACGAATCGCCCCACCTTAAATTCGCAATCACCGCGCTTACCTTTTACTTTGGTTAGTGTATCGACTGATTGGCGGGGTTTCTAGGGGAGAAAGTTAAAGATTTGGAGAAGTATAAAGATTTCAAGAAGGAATCATGAAGATTCTGAAAACAAGTTGATTATTCTGCTGTTTTAACGAGCCGCTCAAAGTTGAATGTTCTTGAAAGGGGGGTGGTAGAGATCGGGTGGGATGGAAAATATAGTTCGAGGAAAGAACCGACAGATCTGTGCAATCATCCTGTTCTTGCGCTGTGTTTTGGGGGTAAACGCCAGTTATTGCAGTGGATAACCATCTCACCAATTCCTAACTTCCCTAGATAAACTGGAAAAAATACGCTGGTCAATGGGGGCTGATCGATTACCTTGGCGTGGCCCCTTCTCCAACCCATCCTTCTAGACCCAAGGTTGAGGATACTGAATTCGCGATCCCAGCGCTGCCGTCAACAATGGCAATCTCTTCCGGTGTTTAAACGCTGCTAGCTAAACCTTAATAAGACCCCATTTCAAGCTTTCTCAACTCCCTGCTATTGCGGGAAATGTTGATCCCGCTTTTGCGAACCCTATGCTGTTTAACGCCACCGAGATTTTAATTGACGCTTTTGTTGCGCGGGTGAAGGACGGATATCAGCGCACCTACGGCGGTTGGAAGCAAGAGTACGAAGATATTCTGGGGTGGGCCAGCGGTATGGCGCTGGAGAATATTGCCAATAGCGACGCTCTTTATCACAACGTAGAGCACACCATTCTTGTCACCCTAGTGGGGCAGGAAGTGGTGCGAGGCAAGCATATCCGTGACGGTGGCGTTTCCCCGGAAGATTGGCTGCACTTTATTATTTCCCTGCTTTGCCACGATATCGGCTATGTCAAAGGGGTGTGCCGCGAGGATCGCAACGGTCTTTATGCCACCGGAGAAGATGGAGAAAGCGTTCGCTTGCCCCCTGGCGCTTCCGATGCGGGGCTGACGCCGTACCACGTGGACCGAGCAAAGCTATTTGTGGAAGAGCGGTTTGGGGGGCACCGGCTGATTGATGCGGAAATTATCAAGCGAAATATTGAACTGACGCGCTTTCCAGTACCCAATGAGGAAGATCATCAAGATACGTCTAGCTATGCGGGAATGGTGCGAGCTTCCGATTTGATTGGGCAGCTTAGCGATCCGCGGTATTTAAATAAGATTAGCGCTCTGTTTTACGAGTTTGAAGAAACGGGGATGAATAAGTTTTTAAAATACCGTACCCCAGGGGATTTGCGGAAAAACTACCCGAGATTTTATTGGAACGGGGTTTATCCCTATGTTAAAGATGCTCTGCAGTATTTGCGGTTGACCCAGCAAGGTAAGCAAATTATTGCCAATTTATATTCCAATGTTTTTGTTGTGGAACACGAGCCAAATTAGTTTTTGGGTTGAGGTTGCTATTGGAGTAGTGATTAAAAAATGGACAGTAGGGACAAAATGATAACTACGCTACAATAAGTTTCCATTTTGAATTTCTGTTTGTTTTCTCCATCTTCACTGACTCTTTCTTAGGGCTACCTATGGTTTCCACCGCTTCCGACGTTTCTGCTGCGATCGCCAGTAAAACCTCTAAGGAAATGTCAGACAATGCGTCTGGTGACGCTTTCCCGATGCCCCTAAATCAGCGGGTGCGCCCGGCGGTGCGATCGCTACACCCGGAGCTTTTAGAATGGCGGCGACATTTGCATCAGTATCCCGAACTGGGGTTTCGGGAAAATTTAACGGCTCAGTTTATTGCCCATAAGTTGAACCAGTGGGGCATTGATCATCAAACAGGGGTGGCTAAAACGGGGATTGTCGCCGTTATTGAAGGTACGAAATCGGGCGGTGGGGGTAATTCTGACAAGAGCCCAGTGTTGGGGATTCGCGCCGATATGGATGCGCTGCCGGTTCAGGAGCAAAACGAAGTGTGGTATCGATCACGTCACGAGGGCAAAATGCATGCCTGCGGTCACGATGGACATGTGGCGATCGCCCTAGGCACAGCGAAATACCTTTCGGAGCATCGAGACACCTTTTCGGGCACCGTCAAAATTATTTTTCAGCCGGCGGAGGAAGGTCCCGGTGGCGCGGAGCCGATGATTCAGGCGGGCGCCCTCAAAAATCCTGACGTGGATGCCATTGTGGGATTACATATTTGGAATAACTTGCCCGTGGGCACCGTTGGGGTGCGCTCCGGTCCCCTAATGGCGGCGGTGGAAACGTTCCACCTGAAGGTGCTGGGGAAGGGGGGCCATGGGGCAATGCCGGACCAAACTATCGATTCCATTGTGGTGGCATCCCAAATTGTCAACGCTTTTCAAACCATCGTTGCCCGCAACGTGGATCCCATTGATTCGGCAGTGGTTACCGTAGGTACGTTTCAGGCGGGGTCTGCCCTCAACGTGATCGCCAATAGCGCCGAGTTAAGCGGCACCGTGCGTTATTTCAACCCAAAGCTGGTGGAGGCGATCGAGCATCGTATTCGGCAGATCATTGACCACACATGCCAAATGCATGGCGCAACTTTTGAACTGGATTACAAACGCCTGTATCCGGCGACGGTGAATGACCCCGCGATCGCCAACCTCATCAAATCCATTGCTGAAGATGTGCTGGAAACGCCCCTGGGGGTTATTCCTGACTGCCAGACTATGGGCGGCGAAGATATGTCCTATTTTCTTCAGGCTGTCCCCGGCTGCTACTTTTTCCTCGGATCCGCCAACGCAGAACAAAAATTGGACTACCCCCACCACCACCCTCGATTTAACTTTGACGAGTCGGTGTTGGTGCAGGGGGTGGAAATATTTGCCCGGTGCGTTGAAGCCTATTGTGGTGAAGGCTAGTGGTGCTGGCACTAAATCAATAAGACCCATTGCAGCTCATGTTTTGAAATGCGTTGAACCATTGTTTAAAACATTACTTTTTAAACAATGGTTCAAGAGCGTAACGCGGCGAAGTTAACGATTGCTTTTCCCTATTCGTCTGGCTCAATTGTCGATGTTAAACCGTGATTTTTTAAGGTTTCGCAATAGAATTCCGCATGTTCCTGGGCACAGGTAATAACCAATGCAATACCGCTGCTGTGGGCTTCCATCATAATATCTACTGCCTGGGGCTGAGTTAGGCTTGACACCGTTTGCAGTAGCGTTTGAACCACATGTTCCATGCTATTGAAATCATCATTGTGAAGCAGCACTTTGTAATTTGGCGCATGCTTACGAATCGTTTCTTGACGAGTCAAAATTTCAACGGACACGGTGTAACTCTCCTATTTGAATCTCGCTAGAGTCTGCAATCTTATTACTGCCCTGTTGTCACCTTGCTTGCTGTCTTCTTGCGCAGCAAATAAAATTTTTGGTGCGTTTTTAGTAAATTAACACAAACAAAAGCGAGGTCTCCCAATTTACCCGGGAAACCTTGCTTAAACCCTAAACAGCAAAACGCTAATCCCTAGGAAGCATTGCCAGGACGCCCCTCCGTTCGTCCCTGATCCAAGAAGTGATCAATGCCCGTTTGGTAGGAACCCGCCGCGATCGCCGCCGCCACGTCGGGATTATTCTGCAAATAAAATGCCTCATTGTAATCAGGTCCCGGTTGTAGCCCTTGGAACTGACCAATTTGAATAAAGTGATCCCAAGCATTCACCGCAAAGCCGCTGGCCAAATCAGCCTGCACCTGAGGGTTGTTACTAATGTAGAATCCGGCGTTAAATACCCCTTCAAAGGGCGGCCGTCCCTCGGGAATGCCCACCCGCAGGAAGTGGTCAAAGGCATTGCGGAACCGACCAGCAGTAATTCCTTCCTGGGCATCGGGATTTTGAGCCAAATAACTCGCTGGATCAAAGCCCGCCACAGGAACTTGACCCGCCGCTAAACCGACGCGCACAAAGTATTCGAAGGCGCTGGGGAATTGACCGTTGGCCACTGCCGCTGCCGCTGCCGGATTGGTTTGCAGATAGAACGCCTCGTCGAAAACTTCGCTGGGGCGGAAGCCTTGGAACTGACCAATAGTACGGTAATGGTCAAAGGCTCCGGCAATATTGCCGGGATCAATTTGCCCCTGAAGCCCGTTGGCAGCCACATAAAATGCCGGGTCAAAAATCAGCACCAGAGGGTTACGTCCCTCAAACTGTCCCGCCCGCAGGAAGTGTTCAAAGCCGCTGATAAACTGGGTGCCCACCAACGCTGCCACGTCGGGGTTTTGCTGTAGGTACAGCGCCTCATCAAAGAGAGCACTGGGGTTGGCTCCAGAAAACTGACCAAACTGCACAAAGTGAGTGAACGCGTCAGGCACAATGCCCTGGGCGATCGCCTGCTGAGCCGCCGGATTATTCCGTAGATAAAATCCTTCGTCAAAATACTGAGCCACTAAACTGCCGCCATTGGATATACCCAGGTCATAGGCCAACGCATTGGCTGCGGGCACGATTTCCGTCGGAGCAAAGGGCGGTAATGGCGTCCCTCCTCCCGGAGTGGGTGGTGGTGTCCCCGGCGGCGGTGTTGCTCCCGGATCCGTTGGGGGCGTGCCAGGGGTGCCGGGCGTTCCAGGGGGAGTTCCCGGAGCCGGCGGTGCAGGAATGGGATTGTCTAAGGACGTAAACGTTGTGCTCGACAGGTTAATAACCGTCGATGCTTCATCGGGATCGTTCGTAATAATCTCCAGCGGTCCCGTAAAGTTACCCACCGTGGAGGCAAATAGCTCCAATGCCAAGGTGGCGCTTTCCCCCGGAGGAATCGGAGGAATAAACTGATTTGCCAAACGATACCCTTCAGGCACTCGGATTTCGATAATCGACAGGGGCTGCTGTCCCTGGTTTTCCAAGGTGAAGTTCACGGGAATGACCTGACCTGCAGGCACTAAGCCGAGGCTAACGAACCCGTCGTCAATGGCACTGCCATTAGGGTCCAAAATGTTGATATCGGGTCCCCCAGTGGGTGCCGGCGCAGGGGCTGGACCAGGAGCCGGTAACGGGAACGGCGGTGGTGTGCCTGGCAAAGGACCAGGATCAATGGGTGGTCCCGGCGGCGGCGGCAAAGGAGGATTCGTTCCGCCGGAGGGAGGCAGGGTGGGTGCAGCGGCGTTAACCGTCACCTGTACCGTGGCCGCATTGGAGGTTAAGCCAGCGTTGTCCCTTACGGTGTATTGGAATGTGTCCGTGTAGGGGAAGGGATCGGTGGTGCGAGGGGTGTAGAACACCTGTCCCGTTGTGGCGTCAACTGCCAATGATCCCCCTTGGGTGGCGGGCGTTACGATGACGGTTTTAGGATCGATGTCGTTATTGGCGTCAGTGTCGTTGGCAATTACGTTAATCGGCAGGGGGATGCCTTGAGTTGCCGTGGCTGTGTCATCAACCGCCACCGGAGCGACGGGTGTTCCCGCTGGATTGATGGTAATCGTAAAGGTCTGTGGGAGGCTGGCGTTAATATTGCCTGTGCCCACGGGACCGGTGTCTTGGGCCGATACCTGTACCGTGGCTGTGGTGGCCCCAATAACGGCGGTGGATGGGGTGTAAGTTAAAGTGCCGTCGGTGGCGATCGCCGGAGCCACCGCAAAAATGCTGGGATTGCTCGTTACTGCCACGTTGTAAGCGGCAAGGAGTTGGGACGCCACCTCATCTGCGGGACCGGCCACAAAGTTAGTGGCCCAGTTGGGCACCGTTTGCACCCCTAGGTCGGCGTTGGTGGTTTGATTCGGACCCGGCGTAAAGGTGGGCGCGTCGTTTAAGGCTGAAATCCTTAGCAATGCATTTTTGCTGGCTTGGCTAAAGGGTGATCCTGGCGCCCCGGCCCCGGCGGTATTGATGCCGGTATTCCCTGATATCCCCGCCGTTTGATCCCAAGCTCGGAACCGGATGCTGGTATCGCCATTAGCGTTGGCGTTAGGCACGAAGCGCACCCGGTCATCCGCATCAAGAAGCACGGCCGAAGTATCGCTAACGGTGGTGGGCACTGGGGTCCAAGTGGCTCCACCATTAATGGAAAACTGCCAGGCACCAAAATTATTGTTGATGTCGGTTATGGCGATCGCCTCAGGGGCAGAAACGTTATCGGGGTCAGTAATGCTGCCATTGGTAATAAAGTCAGATACCACCGTCCCCGTTGCTGAAACGGCGTCTTCCGCAAAAATCCCAATAGTTTCCTCCACTGGTGTGGACGCTAACACTGGCGGCTGATTCGCCGGCACCACAATCGGCCCCACCGTGACCGTAACGGTTCCACTGCCATTGGCGGAGGTGGTAGCCCCTTCTCGGGTTCTGGCTCGAGCCGTTAACGTAATGGTCTGGTTTGCCGTAGAAGTTAGGGTCAAGCCGGCTGCCGTTGCCGTATTGCCTGAGGGCGTCACCGGTACAATCCACGGACTGGCGGTGGTTCCAACTCCACTAAGGGCTCCGCCTAAGGTAACCCCCGTGGCGTCTGCGCTCCCCACCTGAGCCACGATTTCAATTTGATTTGCCGTGGTGCCGTCCGTGGGCTGTACAAAGCTTTCCACACCGTCAGTGTCCTGCAAGGTTGCGGTAATGGTGGGCAGGGCGATCGCCACCCCTGCCGTTCCAGAAGCCGACCCAGAAGCCGCAGTCACCGCCGGAATATCCGCAACACCCTGGTAGGTCAGCGTGAATGTTTCAGTATCAAAGGGAGGCGTACCGCCGGCCACCTCCGTTGCGGTAACAACAATGTTGATTTGATTGTTGCCGCTGGTGGGATAGTTGGTGGGCGGCGTATATCGCAGGTTTTGCAACGCCGTGTTGAGGGCCGCCGTTCGAGTCGTCATATCAACGCCCGTCGCCGTGAAATCCAACACTCCGTCTGTTCCCACCGTGTCCCCGGCAAGGTTCGCTGGTGCAGACGTAAAGTCAAGGGTTCCTGCGGGGGTAGTGGTGCCAAAGAACTGAGCACTCACGGTAACTCTTAAGTCGGAGTCAGGATCGACCACATTAAGGGCGCCCAAGGTACTTAGAACTAAAGAGGTATCTTCTGTGGAAGCTGCATTGCCCGGAATATTTACTACTGGAGTCGTAGGTGAAGGGGCAGTAACCTCAGTCGCTCCGATGTTCCGGCGAGCTCCAGAAGTGGCCGTGCCGATCTGATCCGTAGCGGGCGACCCTGTGCCCGTTGAAGCGTCGATCGCCGGCGAACTACTGGCTAATCGGAAAACCCCTTGCATAGCACCGGCTTCAATAACATTTGCCGGAGTTTGCCCCGTGAGGTTACCAACAGCGGTTCCGCTGCCCCCTGCGAAGGTGGTGGTATCTGCGGTTGCCCCAGGGAAAGTGGCACCGGTAACTGTGCCGTTAGTGGTGAAAATATTGCGCACGCTGGAAGTGATTAAGTCACCACCGTCTGCGAAAGCAATAGTGTCGTCGAAAATGCTGTTTCGAGTGGTGAAATTACTGTTGTTGCTGTTGATGCGAATATCTCCCTGCCCAACAGCGGTGGTGGTATTTCCGGTGACGGTAACCTGGCTAAAGACGGAAGCTGTGGTTCCGTTGGTACTTAATACCGATCCTCCACTGGCTGAAGTGTTGTTGTCGAAGGTGGAGTTGGTAACTGTTACTAAACCACCCTCTGTGCGGATGGCGCCGCCGAAGTCTCCCGAATTTCCCGAAAAGCGACTGTGGAAAATACTCAGGTCGCCAGCGGCCGACTGCCAAAGAATCCCGCCGCCGTCGTTAGCGCCTGAGTTCCCGCCAGTAATAACTAAGTTGTACAGGTTAAGAAAACTACCGGTATTAGGGTGCGCGAAGATCCGTCGTGCCCCTCCTCCGTTGATCGTAGCCTTTTGAGCATTAGGCAAAGGGTTGGTGTTTAGGGTAGGCTCAGTTCCCACCGCAATTGTTAAATCCCCCCCAGCATCGTTAATGGTCAACGTACTGGCAATGTTGTAGTTGCCCCCTGGTGCCAAAAAGATAGTGTCATCCCCTGCCGTGTTGTTTGCTGCGATCACGGCCTCCTCAAGGCTAATTCCATCGGTACCGGGGGTTGCTTTTAACGCGGTAATGCTGGTGGTGACTCCGCCGTCAGCGGTGCCACTGATTCCAGCTACCGCTGTAATCGTGTCCAGGGTGCCCATAAAGTTGCGGCGGGTGGGCTCGGCGATCGCCACCCCAGCGTCAACCTGTCCCAGCTCAACTTCCAGGTTCCAATCACCACCCAGCAAGGCGCTACCGGTTAAATCGTCAGATGCGGCAATATCCGCCGTGGTCAGATTCCGCATCTGCTGCAAGAAACTTTGACCGGCGAAAGATTCACCTACGTTACAGCCGTAAAGCAGCAAATCTGCCCCGGATTTCAATGCCGGAGCCCAAGATTGAATTAGGGCTGAATATTCGTCAATATTGTCTAGGCCTAAAGTGGTGCTGCCTAGATTTAAGCTGGCATCATCACCGTGGGACAGCACATGAAGGCTGGCAATATTCTGTCGTCCCGCCAGCGCCGCCGTAATTTGTGCCACACCGTCAATGGTGGGGTCAAGAATGATCGCCTCTACCCCAGGCTCCAGACCGGCAATAAGCTGCTGATAGTTTTCAACGCCGCCGTCGATAATAACCAGTCGGCTTCCCTGCCCCTGCGCACCCAGCTGCGCATCGAGCTCTTCCGCCAGCCCCCCCAATAAATCGCTGTCCCCTAAACCGGTGCGCACCGCATCCAACACTCCGCCGGTTAACGCATCTCGCACCACTGGCTGTCGCAGAGCCACATCAATCAACGTGGGCGCGTTTTGATCAATCCACTGGGGAACAGCGGCGTCATCAATGGTGCCTAAATCCACCAGCCACGGCTGCCATACCTGCCCCAATGTCGCCGTTGCTTCGGCCAAAGACGGGTTGAACTGCAAAAAGACAGCCGCCCCAGCCAACTCAATAGGGCTAAGGTCTAACCCCGCTGCATTGAGGGTATTGAGGGCAGGAATTACTGGTGAGGACTGGGTAGAAAGCCCTAGAAATGCTGAAAAGTCGGCGTTGTTAGCAGCAGTCATGACAGGAGGAGGAAAATTGCGGAAGAACGCAGAGCCGGACGAGAAACAGAGAGAAGATTGACGTGGGACAGCGCGGCGCCCAAAACCATGGGTAATGCCTAAGGCTAATTTTTCACGTAAGGGAAAGCAAGGCAGTAGATGCGAAAACGAAAATGCCCACTAGGGTATCGGTGCCTCGACAAAAGCTTTCTAGCCCCACTATCCTAAACATTTTGAAAATGTCAAATAATGCAGACTAAATGGGGAGTGACAATTTTCTTGGGCTTTCTCCCAAAGGTTACCCAAAACAGAAGCACAAAATACGTTCGAGATTTACTCGTGATCCTGGTTTTTCGTGGACATACTAATTTGGTTTCTTAGACGCGATCGCCTCGAAAAGGTTCCCTGATAACCATCTTGCAACTATATTTGCCCACGTGATTCGCCGCTACTTCAGCGCCACAGCCGTATCTATGCCGATCGCCTCGCTGATAGTGACTAGATTTTTAGACTCCAGCCGCTCCGCCAGCCCTTGCAAAATTCGTTTTACCATCCACGGTCCTTCGTAAATCCAGCCGGTATAGACCTGTACCAAGGTGGCACCAGCGGTGATTTTTTCCCAGGCGTCCTCAGCGGTGAAAATTCCCCCTACGCCGATAATGGGCAACTGCCCACCGGTGGCTTCGTAAATCAGTCGAATTACTTCGGTGGAGCGCTGTCGCACAGGAGCGCCACTGATGCCCCCCGGCTCGTTGGCAATGGGGTTGCCGGTGGCTTCTAGGGTTTGGACCGTTAAGGCGTCGCGGCGGATGGTGGTATTGGTGGCGATTAGCCCCGACAGCTCAAATTGTTGGGCAAGGTTGACCACCGCCAGCACGTCTTCATCGGCAAGGTCGGGGGCGATTTTGACCACCAGGGGCTTGCGCTGCACGTTGGCGGTCTGGAGGGCGTCAAGAATTTTTGCGAGTTCGTCGGTGGCTTGAAGCGATCGCAACCCCGGCGTATTGGGAGACGACACATTAATCACAAAATAGTCCCCCAGAGCTTTTAACCGTTCAAAACTGAGTTGGTAGTCAGCGGCGGCGTCTTCAAGGGGCGTAACTTTTGATTTTCCGAGATTAATGCCTAGGGGATAATTCCAGGTTTTATTAACAGTGTGGGGATGATTTTCTAGGCGCTTTTGTAACTGCTCAGAGCCGCCGTTATTAAAACCCATACGATTCAAGGCCGCTTGATCTTCTGGCAAGCGAAATAGGCGAGGTTTTGGGTTGCCCGGCTGTCCCTGGGCGGTCACGGTGCCCATTTCCGCAAAGCCAAACCCCAAGTCTGACCACAGCCCCGCTCCCTGCCCATTTTTATCAAACCCCGCCGCCAACCCCATGGGATTCGGGAAATTTAAGCCCCAAAGGGTTTGACTGAGGCGAGGGTCAGCATAAACAAAAGAATTGCGACATTGATCAACCAGCCACTTTCCTGCGGGCGATCGCCGGGACTGGTCAATTTTTTCCAGCAGACCTAGGCTCTGATTATGGGCAACTTCTGGGTCAGTTTTTAAGACGTTAAACAACAACGGACGTAAAGCACGCTGATAGATATCCATCAAAATATGCCCCTAAGTATGTGACCCTAAATCTGCAAGTTTTAGCCCTGAAATTTTCGCTGAAACGATTAAAAACGCTCACTTTCCTGGGCCGGCACAACGCCCGGTTGATTGAGGAATAGATTGCCCGCCGCGTCGTTTTGGTAAACACAATCAATACGGGGATTGCTTTCCACCGATCCCGTGTAAGCAAAAGTGTTCATGCGGTTTTTACAGTCATTAACTTGCTCGTTGGTCACCACCCCCTGCTGTTTCAAAACGTTCCAGTTGTTGCTACGCATTACGCAACCGGGTTTCATGGTGGGCTGGGACAGGTAGACGCTGAAGGGGCTGAAGGTGACAAACAGGCGGGTATCCATGGCGATCGCACTGGCTCCGTACTGTAAACACAGCTCCGGATTGGGGGCAGACCGGTCGATAAATTCCCGTGAGGCTACGTTTTGGGGATCCACGCTGGCGGAGGAGCTAAAGCCAATGCCTACGCCGATACCCAAAATAAATACCCCCGCGATCACGGCCAACGTGGTGTAGTTAAGGGCAGACTTAATGCCGCCACCGCTGCTGCGGGAATTATCAGTGTCAAAGCGTGATCCTGCTCGATCACTCCTCCCCCGTCCAGAATCACCCCGCCCAGAATCGCTCCGTCCGCGATCGCGATAGTCGTAAGAATAACGGTCCTGGGAATTTCGGGAAGGGGGGCGCTTGCGATTCATAGCTAACGAAAATTCGGTATTGATTCGGATCCTGGGAGGGGGCAGTTAGAGCTAGGGCGAGCTGCAGTGTGTTTTGCGCTGGGTTCGTGCTAAACAGGCCGCCAAGGCAACAGCATTTGTTTCAAGGATTGCATTCTAAGAGGACGTCTGAAAAGTAAGAAAGCTAACGGAGGTTAATCTGTAATTACGA
>CALGDE010000050.1 GCA_937883785.1 uncultured cyanobacterium | reverse complement strand
GGATTGGCTATGCGAGGGGCTGCATGTCGCTGGAATTTAGGGAATTGGTATTAGACTGTTGTCCTAAGTCACTCCGTCGCCGCTATAGACATTACTTATTACAAAGGAGAGGCACCGCAACTGGTTGAGGTTAATCTTGACCAGAAAACAGAAGTTCCGCGCCAATATTTCCAGTTTGGCAAGACAACAGTGTCAGTCGAGCCAATGATCTGGAACGCAATTGAGCTTCGCACTAACTTACAAGAAGTAGACGAAGCACCCTTACGTGATTGGCTTGAAAAAGCTATCGATGTCGATGAGAAATATACAAATCAAGGTCCGGAGGTTGGGTTCCTTCACTCGTTGGATGCCTGCTTTGAAAACGGATATTTATCACTCTCCATTGATTTTGGAACGGCGCCCGTATCAGCGTTCATAGAATTGCTGAGTCTGCTGCAAGATCAAGGAGCAACTAGTGTAAGCGTCGGCAGTTGGGAATTCGCATAACAAAACCTAGTGCCAAATTATTCAACACCTATCCGTGAAGATTCACAAAAGCTCAAGGGACTCTTACTGAGGAGGGAGCTAGGATCGAAGCCTATATTTTGAGTCGGATTCACGAAATAAAATACATCCAATAAAAATTAGCCTATGAGCGTTGTTTCCGTTCGTAAATATCCTGATCGCCTGGTCTTCGCAGCCGACAGCATCCGGGTGTCTGGCTACTTAAAAGAAAGCCAACGGGTTGCCGGTCAGGATATGGCAAAGCTGTTTGAAGTGAACGATATGGTCATCGGCGGCGTGGGACTCAGCATGGAGCTTAGCTTTATGCGAATCTTTGCCCGCACCCATAAGCCCAAGGCGGCAAATACGGAGGCATTTTTGGACTTTATTGTTGAGTTCTATAGCTGGGCAAGCGGTAAAGACAGTAGCTTCGCCCATCGTAGTGAATACCTAATCGGCTTTGGCAATGAAGTGTTCCGAGTAGCCGACGGATATTTAATCGATAAAATCAATGAATTCAGCGCTATTGGAGCGGGGGAGCATTTCTCCCTAACGGCGATGTACCTGGATAAATCACCCCAGGAAGCCGTCGAAATAGCGAATGAGCTTTGCGTATTCTGCTCGCCACCGGTGAAGGTCATTGAGCAGCCCTTTAATTAGTCAAGCGATTAAGTGGTCAAGGATAGTCAAGGAACTAAGCGACACAGCAAAGAGCGGAACCATCTAAGCCTGCCCTTCTTTTGAGGCTGATGGTTCCGCTAAAACGTATTAGCTATTTGTTCTGGATCTAGTATCCCTTCTTTTTCTTGCTGCGCTTGCCCTGGCGTACTTTTAGCCGGGGGTTGCTCTTAGAAATAACGTAGATATAGCCGCGGCGCTTTACCACTTGGCAGTCGGGGCTGCGCTTTTTCATATTGCCGATCGAGCTGACAACTTTCATGATTTCCTCTGGTTTATACAACTGTGCCAATGCTCATCGGGCTTGGCGGGCGCCTGATTTTTGCGCCTGAAAATCTTAGCAGAGTGTCAAATTGATGGGCAAGGCCGACCGAGTTCAAACCTTGCCCATAGAGTTACCCAGGAGGCGTTAAACAGCCTTTTAACGCCCTAGGCTTCGTCGTTAGCCTGAAGCAGCTCGTCCTCAAACTCTTGCTTAAGCTCACGATCCATAAGGGCTTGAACCGCCTCTTCCGGGGTGATTTTGCCGTGAAGCAGACGATATACCTGGCGGGCAATGGGCATGGGGATTTTTTCCCGGCGTGCCAGTTCCATTAACACATTGGCAGTGTTGACCCCCTCCGCCGTACTCTTCAGCTCGTCTAAAATATCTTCCAAGGCTTTGCCCTGGGATAGGCCAAACCCTACGCGATAGTTGCGAGAAAGGGGGCTGCTGCAGGTAGCCAATAAATCGCCGAGCCCTGCCAGACCCACAAAGGTTTCCGGCTGAGCGCCAAGCTGGGTGCCCACACGAATCATTTCCGGTAAAGCTCGGGTTAGCAATGCGGATCGCGCATTGGTGCCGAGGCTAAGCCCATCGCAAACTCCAGCGGCGATCGCCATAACATTTTTAAGGGTTCCCCCCAGCTCGGTGCCAATGGGATCCGGGTTCACGTACACTCGCAACACCTCAGAAGCAAACACCACCTGGGTTGCCTCCGCCGCGTCTAAGTGGGTGCTTGCCACCACCGTCGCCGCTGGCAAGCCCTTTTCAATTTCCTTGGAAAGGTTGGGACCAGACAACACCACCACAGGCAGAGATGGAAACCCTTCCTGCCACATTTGAGACGGGGTTTTGGTGGTTTCGGGATCAAGTCCCTTTGTGGCAGTCACGATGATGGTGCTGGCGGGCAGTCCCATGGCTTTTAATTTGGCAATGGTGGGAGCCACACCCTTCATGGAAACAGCAGAAACAATAATGTCGGCACCGCTAACGGCATCTTCAAGGGACTCGTCATTGCGGCGAGACCACATATGAACTTGATGATCGTTTTGTCTGGCTAACGTTGCCAAAGCCGATCCCCACGCTCCAGATCCAATGATGGTGACGTTGGCGAGATGACTGGGATCTTGTAGGTTTGTGAAGGGTTGAAATTTTGGAATCGATACGATTGGATCAACCGGCGCTGTTGTAGAGGAAGCCGATTTCGAAGCGATCTTTGGGGCGATCACGGGAGTCATGGTTCTATAAAAACGCTTAGGTAGTATGAGTGATTAGGCTTTAATCACTGCCTATTCACATCAGTATCCAGAGACAAGGGTTAGGAGACATCTTCCTTGGGATGGAAAACTAGGGTCGCCAAAGTCCGCTAGCTATTTGGGATTCTGACTACTCAAGTGTAAGGGATAAATTTAAGTATCGCGGTGAAGTTAGCGACAGAACCTTTTTCCACAATGGAATTTCTTATGCTCTATCGAAAGAAATAAATTACAGTATTACTTCGATTTTCATTAGATACACAAACTGAATACTGACATCAAACAATGCAAACCAACGGTGCCAATTTATCAGTATTAAGAGAAAAAAAGCAGTTTTTTTCGGCAAACTCTAAGGCAATTATTTTTGGAGCAAGCGGTGGCATTGGGCTAAGTTTTTTAAAGGCGTGTTTGGTGGATCGTAACTTTTCTTCGGTCATCGCAACCTATCGCGATCGCTCCCGAGCGGCAGGGATTTTCCAGTTGGCTAATCAGTGCCCCAATCGCTTACAGGCGGTGCAAGTGGATGTGACCCAAGAAGAGGATATTAATCAGGTGCCCGATATTTTGAAATCGGGGGGTGGCTCCCTGCATTTAGCCATTAATTGCGTTGGAGTTCTTCACGAAGGCAATGATTTTCAACCGGAGAAACGGCTCGAGCAATTATCAACAGAAAATTTACTTCATTATTTTCAAGTGAACAGTTTGCCAACAGCACTTTTGGCAGATAGGCTGCTGCCATTTTTCCGCCACGGCGATCGCTCCGTATTTGCCACAATTTCTGCCAAAGTGGGCAGCATCGGCGACAACCGCATTGGTGGCTGGTATGGTTATCGAGCCTCCAAGGCGGCTCTTAATATGTTTATTAAAACGGCAGCGATCGAGTACAAGCGCCGTAGTCCCAATACGATCCTCGCGGCTCTCCATCCTGGCACCACCGATACCCAGTTATCCAAGCCATTTCAGGGCAATGTGCCGCCGGAAAAACTATTTTCCAGCGATCGCACCGTCGACCAATTGATGGATATTATTTATCGCCTCAACTCAACCCATAGCGGCGAGTTTTTTTCCTGGGATGGAATGCCGCTGCCTTGGTAGTTTTTTGACCATTGCTGTTAGTAACAGGCACCTTTAAGGCACGGAAAATTCAACGGGATTTTGATCGTAGCGATCGCGAATGGGGATGGCCGGTCCCTGCGCGTCGCTGATTAAAGAAGCCGTATGCTCCAGCGCCTGACGCAATCGCTTACCGGCGTAAATAGACATATCTCGCGGCACATTAATGCGATCACGAAGGTACCGCAGCCCCACTTCCGTTCCCGATGGCGGCTGAAGGGTTTCGCCGGTCATCATCCACGTTAAGGCACATCGCAGCGCCTCATCAAAGGCACCATTTTCCAGGGGATTGACGCGAATAATATTATTGCGGTGCTTTAACACTCGAGAAAGAGCCTCTCGGCGGCTGCTGTCCGGCTCGTCATAATTCACATCAGGAATTTCCGACCATGGTCCTTGATCCACCTGAGCTTGGGCGGCGATCGCCTCGGGGGCTTCGTTGGAATAGCACCCTCCCATTTGAGGCGGCAAATCGTGGGCATGGGTATGGAAATCGCTTTGGGTACCACGATAGGTGGACCGAGTTTCTAACCCTTTAAACCAGTCAGCGATGCGGGGATGGTTTTCTCGTAAGGAGTACCCTTTGTAGTAAAAAAGGCTGGCATCCATACGTTCCACATAAGGAATAAAAACCACATCTGCGGTGCTGAATTCTTCGAGAAAGTAGGGTCCTGATGACTTTTCTAACGCCGCTTCCATCTGCTTAGCTACGCCAATAAATGCTTCCCGTCGCTGGTTATCTTCCCGAGGCGATCGCGTTGGATAACATAGCCAAAAACACCAAGCGCGAAATAGCAATCTCTCCAGCTTTCTGAGGGGAACAACGGCCCGATCCGTCATCCCTCGATACAGGGGGCCAAAAGTACGTTCCAGGGCACTTAAAATATCGTCGCTTTCGGTGATGATCTCTCCGTCCAGGGCGATCGCCGGTAACATTCCCGAAGGCACCACTTTCTTGTACCAGCGTTCCTTCTCCCCGTAGCAAAACATCGTCACCTTCTGGATCGCGTAGGGAATTTGCTTCTCCTCTAGCCACAACCAAATCTTCTGACAATAGGGACACCAGGCGTGATTATCCCGGTACAAAACCACGCGAATATCCGATGGGGACTGTCCAAATAAGCGCTTAGTAGATTGTGCATTTGTGGGACCGTTTTCATAGTCCATAGAGAAGTCCGTTAAGGACTCCAATTCGGTCCAACTTAAGGGTGAAGTGGGCATATAGAGATGTCTAAAAAAGTTACTTAAACCGGTTAATTACTTGTCTCCCAAATCCAGATCAAAGGGTTAGGAAGTGATCTAGTCCTTCTGTCACCAAAGGCGGCCAACGACGCACATCGCGCACCCAACTAATATCCTTATAGCGACGGTCTAAACCAACCACTGAAACCCACTGACTCTCCGCCTCTCCCTGGTCACCCAGCTCCCACAGCACAGCCGTTAACGCCGCCCGAGCATCAGCGAAACGAGGGTACTTTCGCACCAAATTACGGAGCTGCCTTACGGCTTCTTTATTTTCGCCAGTTTGATACAAAGCCAAAGCGTAGTTTTCCCGGGCGATCACAAACTCGCCCCCTAAATCCGCCGCCCGCTTAAAATCTTCCAGAGCATTTCCCCAATTCCCCAAGCCTCCCTGGGCATTGCCGCGGTTGTTGTACGCCGCCGCATCCTCAGGGTCGAGATCCAGCACCCGGTTGTAGTCGGCGATCGCCGCTTCCCACCGTCCCATATTTTCCAAGGTTGCCCCTCGGTTTAAATAAGGATCCGGTGCATCAGGAGCCAGGGCGATCGCCTGTTCATAATCCGCCAGAGCCTCATCCAACTTCATTTGGCTAGCCCGAGCATTACCGCGGTTACTCCAAATCTCTGCGTTGTAGGGAAAGGACTCCAAAATTTTGGACCAAAGGGCCTCCGCTTCGGCGTAGCTTCCCCGATTGGTTAAATCAAACGCCTCATCCGTCAGCGTAATCGCCTCATTAACCGCCGCCGCCACATCTTCCTCGCTATTCCACTGCAACGGCTCAGCAAGGGTCTGGGGCTGATGAAGCACAAAAACGGTAATTGCCACCAAACTAGCGACAACAATCCCAAGACTTTTCGAGACAGTTGCTGTGTGGCTTTGGAGCTTATTAAATAACCGACTCACTCGCCTCAAGAAATTGTGCCCATTAACCAGAAGAAAACTGGGAACGGTGATCGGGCGCTGGCGTTGATAAATCACCGAGACTCCTCCGGCGGAAACACAAAACACAATATTTTTACGGGAATTATTTCAAATCGTAACGCAACTTCGCCCACTTATTGGCACTCGCGCTGTCCTGAACCTACACCGTCCTGAAAAATCGCAGATGCCTTGAAAAAAGCGATATTGATTACTACCGTCACAGACCCCCTATGAAGACGTTATTACTGTCCGTTTCCGGTCGCTCCTCCGCAGCGTTAAAAGGGCTCGCCCTCGGTGGCGTTGCCTTATCCGTTGCCGCCATCGGTCATTTTTCTAACCCTCGTCCGGCGACGGCGATCGCCCTAAACACCGACAACCCCAGCGTATTTTTACGGCGCGGTGCCCGAGGATGCCAAGGCTGCGACCTGAATGGAGCAGATTTGAGCGACCAAAACCGAGCTGGCGTCAAACTACGTCAGGCTCAGCTAGAGGACGCCGACCTGCGGGACAGCAACTTTACTGCCGCCTATTTCACCTGCGCCAACTTGTCCGGCGCCGACCTGCGAGAAAGTAATTTCGAGTATGCCAATTTTGTGGATGCCAACTTAAAGGGCGCTGATTTACGGGGAGCAAACCTGCGGCGGGTGGATTTTAGCGGCGCAATTGTTGACGACGAGACACAGTTCGACGGCGCAGACTTGGACGGAGCCAAGCTATGGGACGCTGCCACCTTGCACGACAGCACCGTTGATTTAGACGATATCGAGCGCAATACCTTGGGGGATAGAATCCGACTGCGCTGCAATAATCGCTAGAAGAAAAGCAAAATCCCCTTTAAAAAGCATCCTTTACACAGCAAAGATACTGCCCATTCTCCATATCAATGGCTAAAGGATGCCTTACCTTCTCATTACCACTAACGTCCTTTGCCCATCGGTCCCAAATCCCCTTGGCTTGTTCCCTTAAAAAGGGCGCAGCTTCCGCCCAAGTACAACTGTTTTGAACAAATGCTTCGAGCTGTTCCATGACGTCAAGAACAATAGGATTGGACTGAGGGCGATCACTATCGTTCCAGCGGCTCACATACAATAGCTCTGGTTTCAAAGGCGCATCAATATCTTTTGCTGCACGAGAAATATCGTATAAGGAATCTGCTAGAAGCCTAACAAATCCTAAATAAGCAGCCCCCGCCAGACATTTTCCAAAACGTTCCAGGCTCTTCTCTGGTTGCTTATCCAGCAGTAATTCCTTTTCCCCAAGACTAATCTCAATTTCTGCAAAAGCTGAACGTTTGTAGTGTTCATTGTAAGAATGCATCTCCATCTTTTCTAGAATAGACTTAGCTAATTTCGATAACGCTTCGGCACGTTCACCATCTCCCAAGCGACAATAAATACGGCTTACATTTGCTAAGTAATGCGCAGTGCGTGAACGTTTTCCCAACTTAGAAACGCAATATGCTGCCATCAAAAGGTACTCCGCTCCTTTCTCTAAGCAATCCTGTTCCACAGAGGTTGCGAAAGTACATTCTAAACGTCCCAAACGAGCAAATATTGACGCTGCACACTGGTATGTTTGCTTGTCAAAAAGACCGCGCCCTGACTGCTTAGGCTCGTTTAAGGCGTTGCAACTGTAAATGTGATTCCTGAGCTCTTGAAAGCGAAGGTCAGCGCTTTCTCGCCACCGTCTTCTTCCTATAAAATCGCGATCACCCGAATAACAAAGGTATAAATTTTTCTCGTATTCTAATTGCAGTCCAATAGTTTTATCGACAGAAACTTTTGGATCATCTAACTTCCCAAAAACTTTATCTAAATAGTCTTTTGCTTGCTTTAGTTGTCCCCCAACAAAACAAGAGCGAGCGCTTTTCAATAGGGCACGACACTCCTGTTTTTCGAGATGAATTTGATACCAATTGCCCAAAGCACTAGGAATTGAGCAAGAACTTATACCATTTTTGATATTGTTAATTCTTAAAATAATTTCTGACAGCCCTGCTGGGTTTGTTTCTCCAAAGTCTGAATTACCATATTTAAATGCATACTGACCTACTTTTTCAGAAGCATGGTCTAATTCCTCATCTATTTGTGCAACTTTCTGACAAACAAAATAAAAATCATAGTAAGCAACTTTCTGATCTTGGCTATTAGGAGCATTAAAGTAATCAACTAGCCAGTTTTTAATCGACGCGAGCACAGATTTAGCCGTACCAAGAATTGCACTTTCCTCTACCCAAACTCCCTGATACAGCTTTTTATCTCGCTTGAAGCTAGTAGACGACTTAACCAAACTATTCGTTTCGTTTCCTAGACTAATCGTTGAAAAGTCAATGAGTTCCAAACTATCAGCACAGCCCATCCCTCGATAAATCGCTGTAAACATATTCTGATAATGGGTGTCAGAAGAACTATATGACCATTTAATGTGTTTTAGATTTTCTCTTTTTGATGATTTACGTTCCTCCAAAGAGCACACTATAGATGTTTCAACAACGTACTCAGAAACACAATTTTGTAGATAGTATCTTCTGTCGTCGCCTTCCCTTTCAGACAAGCAACTTCCCAAATACTTTTGTTGACCATTCTCATCAGAAAAGATGGTTTTTATACACCTAGACGAATACCGTAAGGTCTCTTCAGCGGCAAGAAAAACTTGATTAAGTTCATCCCTTAAATCTGTGCTCTTGCAAAGCTCCAAACTAGAGATTGAGAAACTAATATCCGAAAATTGACAATGGGTAACCTTATGTCTATAGGGTGAGTTATCGCTAATTCTGCTGTTCTCAAGGATAGATAAATATAACTCAAAAATCTCTTTGTTTTCTATCTGACCTTTCCCTCGTCGTATAATTCTCGAAATCGCTTGATTAAATTTCTTCTGGATAACAGACGTTGGCGGAATGGCTAAATATTTCGATGACCAATCATTTATCCACTCTTCTATTTCGCGAACAGGCATATCGTGAAAGAATCTGCGGACATTTCGGGCATGGTCAGCATGATTAGACACGGAGTGGGGACCGAAGGCTTCAGAAATTAATTCTCTTTCGAGAGCAGTAACAATATTGATAAAGCTTCCATCATCGCTAGCATGAAGATGGGATAACCCTGAAACCAAACGCTGAATATGTTGATAGCGTTCGACATTAATATCTAGCCCTTTATTGTCGCTGACAAAAAAACCAGCCACCCTTAGCAGCTGATTGCGGTCTTCGATTCCCAGCATCCGTCGCTTGTCACGTTTGACCTGGGATAGTCGCTTTGATCTGTTTTTTTCTTCAGATGTCAGATCATCCCATAGGTACATCAAGTTAATTCGCTGAATGGGCAAGTCTTCTCGCTGTCCCTGCATAAAAGACACAAGGGGTTGGCGGCTGATCCTTAATCCCTGGGATAGCTCAATATTTGTGGCTCCAAACTCATCTTTATAGCGCTTCAGCTCCTGACGCAAGCCATTCCAATACTCTGCCTGCGCTTCTTCGTGCTGTCCCGGAGCGATCGCCTCCGACATTTCACCTGACAAATGGTCCATCACTCTCTCAATCTCGGGCTAAGGCTTTCACACATGCTGTCATCCTGAAGCTGAACGATATCGCCTTCTTAACTAATCTATGGACAAAAACACACTGAATAAAATAGACGCCTTTCTCAGAAAAGCATTCAAATGTCTAAAAAGAAGTCGATTGAAGACGGGCTTATACGATTACGCCCTTGAAAAGTTCTTGTCAACAAAAATCTTGCCCTAAGCGCCTGAACAGGCTACAGTGTATTCATCAAGAAGAAATAAGGCTTGAATCACAAGCAGTTGAATCAAAAAAATCCTCCCAAAGTTTAATTAGGGAGGAAAAAAGAAAGTTTTTTTATTTGGCAAGAGTCTAAGGATTTTGTCAAAGTACAAGGATTTGCTTGACAACTTTTTCGTCTTCCACAATCGCCAAGTCGCGTCCTTTGGCTCCTTCTTCCTGTGCAATACCATAGATGGCTAGTCCTGTTCTCAAAACTTCAGCCATATTCTTGCCAGACTCATCAGACAATTTCTGCAGAAGCTCATAGGCATCGGGATTTAGATCCAAGTTGAGGCGTTTGCGTGGTCTATTGGCTTTTTTGGTCATTGGGAATTTCGCACTCCTTTAAGAGCACTTTATGTGGGAATGCTTTCCAATCCATTCAGCTTTTGTGTATAGATTGTGGACACACCACACAACTATAGCGCATCTGTGTAGACACTTCTCAATAATTAACTATCCAAATTCCCGTAATTTCTTTTACGGGGCGCTACCCACTGAAGATGATGACCACTTCGAAAGAGTTTTGGGATTTCACAGTCTTCTGACGCTGGTAGTCCTTCGTTAACTAATGGCTTGGAATGATGGGGACACCGTTCAACGCGCAACCTAAAATCCAGAGGCTTAGACTAAAGCGTTCTCTTTCACAGTAGGAACCCATACACTAGATTTGAGCAAAGATACATCATCTAAGGACTCGCGACAATGAGCAGATGTTCTGTTTTTAGAATGAAATTTGAGTGGCTTTTGTGCAAATGAGGCGGTACATATCAAGTAAGATAACGCTAGCCATGCAAAAAGCAGGTGTAGTTTTCTTCGGGTGAAGAACCCACCTACTTTCAATGATATATTTGACCAACAACAGCGTCAGCATATTGAGGTAGATTAACGGTCATTTTGTGCAGGAAGCGAAAGGAGTTTCACAATCAGCGTTGTACCTTCCTGCCGCACAATCTGGACTACAGAATCCTTTGGAATCAATTCTCCCTGTAAGGCTCGCGCGATCCAGTCAGACCCCCTGAAAGTAACCCTTCCGCCTTCTAAAGTGATATCCTTAATCACTTTCCCCCGCATTGGATACCCCTCAGGCGGAATAAAGCCGTAAAGTTTCTGAGGCTGCGGGGAGCAGGAATGAACAACGGAGCTGAGAAAGGCGAAAGGCGAAAGCCATAGAATGACTTCGAACATAACGGTGACCTCTTTCACTTGGCATAATGTGTACGTGGTAAGTGCCCCTGTTAACTAAGCAGCAGGTGTAGATTGGAGATTCTTGCGTCAAACACTCCAATCTATATTCAGATTATACACAAAAACACATCAAAAAAGACTCACGCCCTAAGTGGTTATGGCTTTTGACCTTTTCAGCCTAACTTGATGTAATTGCTTGGGCAGTCTTTGGTTGTGTGTTTGTCCAGCGAAATATATGTCAGTCGACACTTCCGTTTAACTTTCGTCCTTCACTGACTCGTTTAAACATGCGTTTGAAACGTATTTTTTGAGGTAAATTTATTGTTTAACGCTCAGCCAGGCGATCGCCTCTCGGATCCAATCTTCTCCGTCGCCGGTTTTGCTTAGGGGCTTTTGCCGTCCCACTGCCTCCAAGGCTTGCAATACTTCCCGCTGGCTGTAGCCTAGGGCCAACAACGTCATTTCCACATCTTCTCGCACGGTGTTGACGGGACCGGCGGCGGGGGCGGTGCTTAAGCCGGTGTCATCCCGCCACTGGGCTAACTTGGTGCGCAGTTCTAAGGTGATGCGCTCGGCGGTTTTTTTACCCACGCCGGGGGTGCGGGAAAGCAGTTTGACATTGCCGGAGACGATCGCTTGCACCAGCTCTGACATGGCTAGCCCGTCCATTAAGGACACAGCCATTTGGGGACCGATGCCGCTAACAGCAATTAACTGGCGAAATAGTTCCCGCTCGGCTTGGCTGGAAAATCCGTACAGCACCTGACGATCATCACGAATTTGAAGATGGGTGTGCACCGTTAGGCGATCGCCCAAATCCGGCAAATGAGGAACCCAGCGAGGCAGCACCTGCACCTCATAACCAACGCCACCCACGTCCACCAATAAAATTGTGCGGTTACTGAGTCCGTGGACGCCGGCGTTTTCTCCTTTTAAATAGCCAATGGTCATAGGGGCAGAGGGCTGGGAAGATTATTGGGCAATGCAGGGCAAGAAATTATTGAGGCTGGTCCGTGGGTGGCTCAGCAGTGCGGTCCGTGGCGGGTAAATTATCGGAGTCTAAATCAGGTTGAAAATACTCCAAAATTTTGAGCACTTGCCGATACCCGTCTTGGTTATTTTGAAGCTGGTATAGGCGGGCAGCCTGTTGAAATCCATCCACCGCTCGCTCCAGATCGCCAGTGGTGGCGTGGGCTAAGGCGCGGTTTTGCCAGGCGGCGGCATCGGCTTCATTTAGGGAAATTGCCCGGTCATAGTCAACAATTGCCCGGGAATATCGCTCCAGTTGCAAGTTAAGGTTGCCCCGGTTGTAATAGGCGTTGCTATCGTCGGGAGTCAGACGAATGGCGCGGTTGTAGTCCCCCATTGCCGCAACAGCATTTCCTAAAGCAAGGTGGGAGCTGCCTCGATCTTGGAATGCTTGGGAGAAGTTGGGCGCGAGACGGATGGCCTCATCAAATTCAGCGATCGCCCGCACAAAGCTGCCTCGGTGGGCTAGGGTAAGTCCAGCTTGGTAGTGGGATTGGGCGGCTTCACTGGGGGCGTCAGCACTGGAGGTACTGGAAGCAACTTCAATGGATGGCGCAGGAACGTCACCCATGGCCGGAGTCGCAGCCACCATTGCAAAGATTGTTGCGGTGATTGCACCTAAAAAGATCGCTAAACTTTGTCGCGTCCAAGGAGCCCGCTGCGGCGGGTGGTTTAGCCTTTGTTCCAGGTTCCTACCTAGCTTTTGGTTCAATATTCGACTCAAGTTTCTGCGCGGCTGAATGCCCATGGTAATCGTTGCCATCCTTGTTGCCCTTTCTATCATCACCCTAACGTTGACCGTTGAGCGCGGCTGGACCTGGGGACAAATTCTGACGCGGCAGCCCTCTTTAGTGCAAAACTTTTTGACCACTTACCCCCAATCTCGACATCAGGCGATCGCCCAGCTAACCCCCGCCATTGCCACCTTCCCTGCCGCTCGGGTTCTGCTAAACGCTGCTCAGCTAGAGCGTCCCCATCCTGACACGTTGGACCGAGCATTGGCGGTGGCGATCGCCGCTGAAAGCCGTGACTTAAAGCGCTTTGAAACCTGGTGGACCACGGTGATTATGACCGCGCCGCTGTTGGGACTATTGGGCACGGTCACCGGATTAATGACCAGTTTTTCAGGACTACAGTGGACTGATTTGGAACTAGGGGGCGATCCCACGGTGGTCAGTGAGGGGCTGGGGGTGGCGCTGGAATCCACGGCGCTGGGGTTGGCGATCGCTCTGGTGGCGCTGATTATTGCCCAAACTTGCCGCACCCTCGCCCGCCGCCAACAAATTCAAATGCGCATCTACAGCCTTCACCTATCTCGCCTGTACCGTCACCACTACTGGAACCTAGGCATTCCTAACAGGATCGAACAGCTTTATTAAATTCTTCAGTGACCCCTTTGGTGCGAGTAATCGATAGCCTGGCACACACTGTTGCATCTAAATTCCTAGGACAAAAATACATCCTGAAAAAACGATTAAGTTTTGCATTTTACACGCCCGGACTCAGGGCTTTATTGACCTTATTCATAGCAATTTTGGCAGCAAAATCATTTAAAAATATTGCCCCTTACTGAGATTGCAAATTTGCCCTGCCCAAGGCATAAAAAACCATCGTCAATTAAGCTTTGAGCCAGGAAAGACGAGGGTTTCATCCTCTAGAGCGGTACTTCGACCAGGGGCAGCACCCGCGGTTGCGCAAGATACCAAACTTTAGTTAATGGTTTACATTAAGGAGAGATTAAGAAATAAATTACCCGTATTGAGAAGTATTTCTTATTGGGCAGAATTGTACTGTGTCGAATAAACGCGCACTGTATTAAGCAGATGTGCACTTTTGCATTCCTCCCTTAGCTCCTGACCTAGAGTTCCACCCCAATGAACTTTAAAACTTTCATGTTCGCCCTAACGGCAGGGCTTGCTTCCATCACTGTTGCGGCTTGTTCCACCTCAGAACAAGGTGCATCATCCCCTGTCGTCGATCCTTCTCCCGCGGTCGCTGCGGAAAAGTCCTCTCCAGTGGCTGCTGCCGTTGCGAAAGATCCGGAAACTACGATCACTTTGGGAGACATCACTAACAACCCG
Source organism: uncultured cyanobacterium (assembly GCA_937883785.1). Lineage (GTDB taxonomy): Bacteria > Cyanobacteriota > Cyanobacteriia > CACIAM-69d > CACIAM-69d > CALGDE01. The sequence continues at coordinate 31,554 of CALGDE010000050.1, read as the reverse complement.
GTCAAGAAAATTAGGCGCTATAAGCCTTTTGCCGATCATCTGGCGTCCCAGCTCAAAGCAACGGGGATTACAGATAGCGAGGTCAAGGTTGCTCCAGATCTTGAAACGATGGCGAGCATGATTGCCTCTGGAGAAATCGATCTTTATTTTGATAGCCCTTTTCCGGCCATGGTTGTCAGCGACTTATCAGGGGCAAAGCCCATATTACGGCGTTGGAAGAAGGGAGTGGGTTCGTATCACACGATCATATTTACCCGGGCTGACAGTGATGTAAAAACCTTGGAAGACTTAAAGGGTAAAGTCGTCGCTTTTGATGATCGAGTATCCACTTCAGGCTACATGCTTCCGCTGGCCCATTTGAAAGAGAAGGGATTCAGCCTTTCAGAGAAAGCGTCAGCGCAATCCAGTGTTGAGGACGAAACCGTAGGATACGTTTTCAGCAAAGATGATGATTCCTCCATTGAGTGGGTCTTGAATAAGCGGGTTGGTGCAGCGGCTATTGGCTCGTCTGACTTCCTCGATATCCCCCCCAAAACCCGTGACCAGCTAAGAATTTTAGCGAAAACAGAGTCAGTGCCCAGACAGTTGGTGATGGTGTCTCCAGCTGTTCCTCCGGAGCAAATCGAAGCTATCCGCAAGCTCTTGCTTACGTTGGATAAAAGCGAGAAGGGTAAACAGCTGTTGCAGGGGTTTGAAAAAACAGCAAAATTCGATGCACTGCCCAAGGCATCTGATCAGTCTTTCGCAAGGATGCGGGAGCTATACGAGCTGGTGAAGGAGCAATAAAACTCTAAAGCAGCAATAATTAACGTAGCCACAAGATAGAGATTGTCTAAGGACTTGGGTAGCTAAAGTTCAGTCACCCACGGCTTAGGTATCCCAAGTTTTTATATTCTCAGACGCTTCCCACTTGGGCGGGTATGCGCTCATTAACTTACCGGAGTTTAAGAGTGCAATAGGTGGGGATCCCCTGTCAGCCCAGCAATAAAATCATCATCATTAACCGTCCAGCAAGATTATGAGTGGGGAGCACAAATTACTTAGACAAATAAGCGATATTTCCTGGATTAAAAGACTGGGGAAAAGGTGGGATCGAGAACGGCGATCGCTGTCTTTCAAGCTGACCCTGATCATTACAGGGATCATTGCCACATCAGTGGGAACTACAACGCTTTTTTACATTGATCGAGAACAAAAAGCTGCGCGACTCGAGCTAAAAGAGGAGGCTTACTTACTACTCGACACCCTTCAAATTTCCCTTCAAGACCCTCTCTACAGGCTTGATTCAGACTTCCTGAGAGATTTTATGGGTGCGTTGAAGGATAACCAATCGTTTCTGACATCTGGCTCCGTATATGATGCCCAGGGACGTCTTGTAGCCAACCTTGAAAATGATTATGACGACGTTATTTTTAGCGTAAATGCGGATCCGGTCGGCCAAAAACTTGCTCAAACTTCGTCGACGATTTTGGAATGGCGAGGGAATCAGATGCTGGCAGGGCGCAGTATTTCCGTAGGCGGCCAATCCTTTGGAGCTATTCAGATTGGCCTGTCTACAAGGGCTTTGAGCCAAAAATTGACCGATGTGCGCAACCGCGGACTAGGTATTATCGCACTGTCGCCATTAATCGGTATTCCCCTAGCCCAATGGCTTAGCCTTTTCATCACCAAACCGATTCAAAATTTGGTGAAAGGAACACGACGGCTGGCAAAGGGAAACTTTGATGAATTGGTAGCCATCGAAACGAAGGATGAACTATCTGTCCTAGCCCAGTCGTTTAACCAGATGGTTATTCGACTGCGGGAGAATTTGACATTACTGGAAACCAATAATCAAGATTTAGAAAAGCAAACCCAGACTCTAACTCGAACATTAATGGAGCTAAGGGAAACTCAGGAACAGCTTATTCAAAGTGAAAAAATGTCTAGCTTAGGGCAGTTGGTGGCAGGCATTGCCCATGAGGTTAATAACCCCGTAAATTTTGTCCATGGCAACTTGCAATATTTGCACGATTATTGGGGAAGCGCTCTGGAATTAATCAGTTTATACGAGGATAATTTTACAGAATTACCGCCAGAGCTCCAGCAGGAAATTGAAGATATAGACCTGCCTTTTATTCAAGAGGATATGGAAAAGATTTTGAATTCTATGGATTTAGGAACCCTAAGAATTCGAGATATTGTGCTATCTCTACGTAATTTTTCTCGGCTTGATGAGGCGATTCAAAAGTGCGTTGATATTCACGATGGTATCGACAGTACGTTGATGATTTTGCACCATCGGCTAAAGGCTAGCTCTGATCGTCCAGAAATTCAGCTTCAGAAAAACTATGGGGATCTTCCCCTTGTTGTGTGCCACCCAGGGCCTCTCAACCAGGTGTTTATGAATTTGCTGTCCAACGCCATTGATGCCCTAGAGGAGTTTAGTCGTGGGCGATCACCACAGGATCTGAAAAGGCATCCGAACACCATTGAAATTTCCACGAAGCACTGCCCGGACGCCACTCCACCGTCGGTAGTTATTGAAATTCAAGATAACGGTCCTGGCATTAAAGATGGAGCAGGATTAAAACTTTTCGATCCGTTCTTCACCACCAAACCGGTGGGTAAAGGAACCGGGCTCGGACTATCCATCAGCTACCGGATCATCACGGATCAGCACCAGGGAAAACTGGATTATCGCAGTGCCCCAGGGGAGGGCACTACGTTTGTGGTAGAAATACCGGTGATGGGGACGGAGGAGTTCGACGCCTAACCTACCGGTTGATTGCCCCCATGGCCATTTGAGCGATCGCCTGATCGTTAGCTTTCGGCAGGTGATAATACTTACCACCAGCAGCGTTGGCGAGCTCTTCAGCAAACTTGGTTTTAACAAAGCGACTTTGGGTGTCAATTAGCAAAAACTGCATTCCCGTTGCGCGAATCTTGCCACCAAGTTCCAGCAGCTCCTCCTTTAGATCCGGCTGTTCATCATCTTCACCCATAGGTTGTCCCAGCGATCGCGACAGGGGCACATTGCCACGTCCATCGGTAATCGCCACCAGCACCACCTGACCAATATCGCCAGATTGAATGGCATTAAGCCCCACCCGCACCGACTGGGTCAATCCGTGGGCAAGGGGTGAGCCACCGCCACAGGGCATGGTCTCCATCCGTCGCCGAGCTGCTGCGATCGACCGAGTGGGAGGCAATAACACCTCCGCCTGCTCTCCCCGGAAGGGAATCAACGACACCTGATCACGATTTTGGTAAGCCTCTGTCAAAAGCCGCAGCACCGCACCCTTCGCCGATTGCATTCGGTTCAGCGCCATAGACCCTGATGCATCCACCAGGAAGATAATCAGAGCCCCCGCCTTCCGTGCCAGCCGCTTGGAACGAATATCCGACTGCTCCACATAAACTCGACGGATGGGTTGCCCCACGCCCACCTTCGCCAAGGCCCGCGCTTTTCGACCTTTCTGGTAAGGGGCAGACGCTCGCAAGGTGGCATCTACGGCGATGCGCTTAACAGGTCCACGGGGCAACATCGGGCGCACATATCTGCCGCGATCATCAGAAAATACGATGCTGCGAGAGCCAGAATTACCCTGCCGCTGATTTGCCATCTGAGCAAAATACATCACTGACTCGTCCATAATTACGCCTTCCGCATCGAAGACAAATTCCTCTGGCAGTGCAGGAGGCTCATCAGATTGATCCTCGTCCTGATTGCCGTCATCTTCGCTGTCGTCATCCTGATCATCCTGATCTTGCTGCTGATCATCGGACTGATCTTGAGACTCCGGCGGAGGCGGGGGGGGCTGTTGCTGCTGCTGTTCCTCGGGAGGCGTTTCCACCACCGTTGCCCGCGGCACAATTACCAACTGCACCGCAATTTTCAAGTCCCCCGCCGACACAGAGGTGCGACCTTCGAGGGCAGCGTGGGCTTTAGCAACGCGCACTGCAAACAGCTCCGCTCGATGCCCCTGCACCCGACCGCGAATGGCTTCCTTAACCAAATAATCCACCTGCTCAGTGCTGATGGTGACATCCTTCAACCACTCCCGCGCCAAAATTAGCTGGGTGCGCAAGCCGTCCAATTCTTCTTCGTATTGCGCCAAGAACTCCTGAGGGTTGCGGGCATAGTCGGTGGCTTGGGTCACCACGTCAACGCGCTGGTCAATGCCCAGGACACCATCAGCAGAAAGGGTGATCGCAATGCGGTCCAGCAGGTGTTCGCGGAGGGGACCTTCTTCAGGGTTAAAGGTGGCAATTAGCAGAGGATTGCAAGGATGGGTAAAACTAATGCCCTCCCGCTCAATTTTGTTGCGCCCTTCACTAAGGGTGCCTAGCAGCAAGTTAGCAATCTGGTCGTCCAGCAGATTGAGTTCATCCACGTAAAGCACGCCGCGATTTGCCTCAGCCAGCAAACCCGGCTGAAAAATCGTTTCGCCGCGTTTGACCGACAGCCCCACATCAACTGAGCCCAACAGGCGATCTTCAGTAACTCCCAAAGGAATCTGCACAAAGGGAGCAGGAATCACTTTGGTGGGGATATTATCTTCGTCGGTGCTATCAAGGCTTTGGTTTAGCCCGTCTTCCCAAGTTGAACGATTCCCCGGATCACAGTTGCTGAGGGACCCGTCCACAACTTCGATAGGGGGTAACAGAGCGTGAACGGCCCGCGCCATAACGGATTTCGCGGTTCCTCGCCGTCCCGAAATCGCCACACCGCCCAATTTAGGATCCACCGCCGCCAGTAGCAACGCTAGCTTGATTGCATCTTGACCTACCACTGCGGCAAGGGGAAATGTGATGGGTGCAGTGGGATCAAGGGTGGCAGACTTCATGGGATTAAAGGAATTTGAAAAAAGGAAATTCTTAGAAAATTGGTAAAGATGCTAAAAGAATTAGGCTTTGGTTTTCAACCTATTCCCCGCGAAAAAATCCAGCACAAGCATCCGGTACAGCAATATTGTGCAGCAAAAACCTGCGCAGCAAACCGCAAACAATATCTTTAAACGCTGAGCATAAGAAGATGTCTGGTCGGAAGACGATCCAGACAGTCAAAATATATCGCGACGGCGGCATTGGAAATAATGGCTCATTGACTGTAAACCAAGGGCAGTGAGTCAAGGTCCACAGTTCATGTTGAAGTCCAAAGGTCAGCAAAGACTAAAGGCTGCGCTCCGTTAAACTTCAAAAAAACTTCAAAGCCAGTCATAACGAGGGTTACAGATCCTAGCCTGTGTGATTGAAAGGGCGCGTACTCTCCACGGTGTAAAACTTCTGGCGCCTAACTGAGCGCACGTCCTTGTCGCCAGGATCAAACACTACAAATTATAGCGATGGTCCGCATCCCAGCCGTCATTGTCTCCCCAAGCACTAACCTTCGAGCGACGATGGCTCGGCGCGGGGGAAGAGCGCCGGAATCGAGCAGCTTTTTCGTGGGAATCCATCTCTTCAGGACTTTCAGCGCTGTTTTCCAGCTCTTCGGCAGTGGGGAATTTGGCTGCCATTTCAATAATCATTTGGTGACGAGCCCGATCATCCTCTGACACCAAAGGCGTTGATTTTCGCAGGGGGTCACGCTGCACCGCAGAAAAAGCATGGCGCACCATCGTCTTAATTTTGTCCCCAAATTCGCGGATGGCTCGCTGCTTTTGATATTCCAAGCCTTCATGGGATGCAGCGTACAGGGGCGGAAGCCGGTTCAAGGCATAGGTTTCCACCTCAACGGCTTTGACATACTCCAGGAGAGCACTGGGGCAGCGTTTCATCTGTCGCTCCACCTCTTCCGCCACCAGGATTTCCATCACATTGGCGCGATCGCGAAGCTCGTGGGGATCGACCAAAGACGGCTGCTCAAAGGCAGGGTTGTATTTTTTTTTACTCTTCCAAGGTCTGCCAGATATGGTGTTCTCGGAGCCTGGAGTAACGGTAGAGAAGCGCTGAAGACGGTCCATAGTTCGTAGGTGTGACTATCAGTAGATATACTAACCCTTATTCGCTATATAACCCATTGATCACCACTCTACAGATGCCGCGAGCCCAGTTTCACCTGGGTTCAGTATCAATATCATAAGCGAAGTTTATAACAACTATTTATCGCTACTATAGTTCAACGTTGGCTGTGATTGGGCACTGGTCACTGATTCTATTTGGCAAGTATTGGGCAAAGTGTCGCGCTACCAGTGCGGTGAGAACTACCGAGTAACGAAAAGCAACGAGGGGCTGGGCATTAAGTTTCAAGCTTGATAGTTGCCCGGGTTACGATCCCTAGTGTTTTTAAATTTAAAAGGGCACACACTTCCCACTGGGCAAAGCTTCTGGCGTTTAACTGGTGCCAGCCTTAGCGCGGATCGTAGCTAAAAAAATCCGAGGGATTGAGTACTTAAGAACTGGGGTGATCAAAGCTTAGAGAAATTCCCCCAATGATGGCGATCGCTCCTAACACCACCGTCCAGCCCGGCTGTTCCCCAAAAATCCAGTACGCCAGCACACTAGCTCCAATCGGTTCAAGCAGGATAACCAAGCTGGTGGTGATCGGCGGAAGTTGGGTCATCGCCCAATTTAGGCTGCCGTGACCAATCAACTGGGGAATCAGGGCGCTAAGCAGGATGCATAAGTAAACCCACGGAGAATGCCCTCCGTAGCGCTCACCGGTTAATAGGGGAAAGGGAGCCAGGGCGATCGCCGCTGTGGCGCTGGTAATGATGGCGTAGGTGCTGGGAGCAACTCCACGTCGCTGGGCGGTGCGTCCCAGTAAAAAATAGGCACTAAAGGTCCAGGCTCCCGCCAACGCCAGAAAATTCCCTAGCCACGGCTGATTGCCAGCATTGATCTGGGGAGACCAGCTCACGATGGCGCTGCCCATTAGGGCGACGCCAATGCCGCTAATCATGGGGCGATTGGGACGATCGCCAAATAAAACCCAAGTGGCTAAAGCAATCCAGATGGGGTTGGTGGTGACCAGCACTGTGGATGCGGCAATGGAAGTGTAAGCCAGTGACGTGATCCAGGTGCTGAAATGGAGAGCAAGGCATAGTCCAGCGGCGATCGCCCACAGATAGCCGGATCGTAGCTTTGGCTGTACTTTTAATGCCTCTGAAGCTAATGCCTCTGAAGCAGGCAGATTTTTGGACAATGCCTTAGGCGCTGTTTTGGTCCAGGCAGAACGAAGCCTGGAAACAAGCCAAAAAGGCAAGAGGCTGAGGGCAGCGACACCCACCCTTCCAGCAGCAAGAAATAACCCAAAGCCCACCAAGTTGGGAGAAGCGGACGGATCACCTTGTCCAAGGTTTACCACCATCGCCCAGCGTGAAAAAATTGCCCCGGTGGAAATCGCCAAAACGCCAATGCCCAAAATTAGAAGCGGTTTAATTGAGTTGAATTTTGGGCGATTTAACTTGGAGCGATCAACCATGGCATCTACAGATAGTTTTTACTTCCAACTTTGATTCATCGGTCCTAAGATTCCTTAGCTTGAATTTGAGAGCTTTGCTTGAATTTGAGGACTTTGATTTAAAGGCTTTCACCATTGACAGCAACCGTGAAATGACGGCGCCCCTTAAGATGGACGAAGGACGACCTGCCCCCAACTCGGACACCCCATGCACGCCCTATCAATTCCCACTTGGATGGTCCATATTTCCAGCGTAATTGAATGGATTGCGGCGGTTATTTTAGTGTGGGAGTTTGCGGAAATTACTGGCTGGCGGGCGTGGCGAGCCCTCTCTTGGGGAATGTTACCTGCGTTGGTTAGCGCCATGTGCGCCTGTACCTGGCACTTATTTGATAACGCTCCGGCGCTGGAGTGGCTGGTTACCCTTCAGGCGGCTACCACGTTGCTAGGAAATTTCACCCTGTGTGGGGCGGCGTGGTGGATTTTTCGCCAAGGAACGCAAACAGCAGGTGACCCCGGGGACCAATCGCCCTAAAATTGCACAAGGATTATGACCGCTCCCAGTTTCGCCGCTAATTTTTGCCTCTCTTCCCCGCCATGATTTTGGTTATCGATAATTACGACAGCTTTACGTTTAATTTGGTGCAGTATTTGGGGGAGCTGGGGAAAGAGTGGGCGATCGCCAACGATATTCAAGTATTTCGCAACGACAAAATCACCTTGGAGGAGGTGCGCCGGCTTAATCCTGATGGCATCGTGATTTCCCCCGGACCCGGGCGCCCGGATGATGCAGGGGTTTCTATTGATATTATTCGCGAATTAGGACCAGTACAGCCCATCCTCGGAGTGTGTTTAGGGCACCAAAGTATGGGGCAGGTTTTCGGTGGAAGTGTGGTGGCAGCGCCGGAATTAATGCATGGAAAAACATCGCCGGTTGTCCATAAAAATGTCGGTGTTTTTGCCAACATTGAATCGCCGATGGAAGCAACGCGATATCACAGTTTGGTGATTGACCGCGACAGCTGCCCGGACTGTTTAGAAATCACCGCCTGGGTGGAAGATGGCACCATTATGGGCGTGCGCCATCGTGACTATAACCACATTGAAGGGGTGCAATTTCACCCAGAAAGTATTTTGACGACTCTAGGAAAAAACCTTTTGGAAAATTGGTTAAAGACCGTGCAAAGTTTTAACGACAAACAAGAAAATCAGCCCACTAAAGCCTAGTTAAGAGTCGAGCCAAAAGGGACGATTAACAAACAGGAGCCCTACCAGCTTACAAACACGCAAAAACTGCTACTCTCATACCGTTGCTAACAGGAGAAACCATGAAACGTCGCCAATTAATTCGCTATGGAGCCATGGGAATGTTGGCTGGTGCCGGTGCAGTGTTGGGAGGGCGAGATCGGGCGATCGCCGCTGATCAGCTCAGCATTGAATACCATGGTCACACTTGTTTTCGACTAGTTAGCAGCGGGTTAACGGTTTTAAATAACCCTTTCAAGCCAGCGGGATGTACCGAAAATTTTGCAGCTCCCCGTTTAAATGCTGACGTAGTTACCATCAGTAGCCATCTCTTGGATGAAGGCTATATTCAGGAACTGCCGGGAAATCCTGGGCTATTAAGAAGGCCGGGTTTGTATCGCTTTAAAGGGGTGCAGTTCCAAGGGTTAGGTATGGCCCATGATCGTGTAGGTGGGTTCCGCTTTGGGCGCAATATTGCCTGGCTTTGGGAACAGGCAGGAATGAATATTTTCCACATGGGTGGTGCCGCAGGAGAGTTGGATTCAGAGCTGCGGATTCTAATTGGTCAGCCTGATGTTTTGATCTTGCCCGTTGGCGGCGGAGAAAAGGCCTACGATGCCCGAGAAGCGATCGCGGTTATTAACGAATTAAATCCCCGACTGGTTATTCCTAGCCATTACCGAACTGAGGCAGCTAATAGCGAAGCCTGCGACATCGATCCGGTGAGTGTATTTATCAAAGCCCTTGGTAGCGATCGCGTCAAAACCATCAGTAATTCCCGTATTACGATTACAAATCAAAGCTTGCCTGAAAGTGGTCCTCCCCTGGTACGGGTGCTTTCTCCGGCGATCGTCACCGCCTAATACTGTCGTTACTCAAAACGTTTTTTCAGGAGATCTGTTCCAGAGAACTATCGAGAAAGTCCATTTTTTCGACTTATTTTCTGGTCAGGAAATCTTTTGAAAAAGATATCCTAAAAAATTTCCTAAGTACTTCTCCGTTTACTGTCCTGAAAGTCTCCGAAAAGTTATATCCATGATCGATTTAACAGCCGATTTGACCTCTGTTTGGATCGCTGAATATCAGCATCGTCGCCAACAGTTAATGGAGAAAATCGGTTCGGGAGTTGCTATTTTTCGCAGCGCTCCCCATGCAGTGATGCACAACGATGTGGAATATAACTTTCGCCAAGACAGCGATTTTTTCTACATCACTGGATTTAATGAGCCTAATGCCGTTGCGATTTTGGCTCCCAACCACGACGAACATAAGTTTGTTTTGTTTGTTCGCCCCAAAGATCTAAAGGCAGAAACGTGGTCCGGTCGTCGCGTGGGGGTTGATGGAGCAAAGGAAAGATTTGGTGCCGATGAAGTGTACTCCATCGCCGACCTAAATGAGCATTTGTCCAAGTACTTAGAGACGGGCGATCGCATTTTCTACCGGATGGGGAACGCCCCTAAGTTTGACCAGGTTGTCATTAGAAACTGGCAAGCGTTAATGCGCAAGTTCCCTCGAAAGGGACAGGGACCGATCGCCATTGAAGATCCCCGTGCCAAGCTGCACAGCATTCGCATGGTCAAAAGTGAGCTGGAGTTGGCGCTAATGCAAAAGGCAGCGGATATTGCCGTTGAGGCCCACAACAGAGCACGCGAGCTGGCTGCACCTGGGCGCTATGAATACGAAATTGAAGCGGAATTGGACTATTGTTTCCGACGTTCCGGGGGACTCGGTCCTGCCTATCCATCCATTGTGGCCGCTGGGGACAACGCCTGTATTCTTCACTATGTGGAAAATAATCAGGAAATGCAGGCAGGGGATTTATTGTTAATTGATGCGGGTTGTTCTGTGGAGTATTACAACAGCGACATCACCCGAACATTTCCCGTTGATGGAAAATTCACTGCGGAACAAAAGGTTTTATACGAGTTAGTTTTAAAAGCCCAAGAGGCGGCGATCGCCGAAGTGCAGCCAGGCAAACCTTACATGGATCACCACAACGTAGCAGTACGTATTATTACCGAAGGGTTAGTGGAGTTAGGGCTGCTTAAAGGAGAGGTGGATGACTTAATCGAAAAGAAGCTTTATGAAACCTTTTATATGCACAAAACGGGGCATTGGCTGGGGCTAGATGTGCATGACGTAGGTATCTATCAGTGTGGTGATGATCCCTTTTATTTACAGGCAGGACATGTGCTGACTGTTGAACCGGGAATTTACATTTCACCGGAAGCCGATCATCCCGAGGATCACCGAGACGAACAACCGCCCATTGGCGATCGCTGGAAAGGAATTGGTATTCGCATCGAAGATAATATTGCTGTCACTGAAACTGGCAATAAAAACCTCACGGAAGCGTTACCCAAACAGGTTTCTGAACTAGAAACCGGCTTGTAATGTAAACTTCCGCGAGGATATTTCAGACAGTTTTCTATTTGCTATTAAGTCGTTGCCTCAGAATAGATTCAACTCCTCATAGACCTCTTGCATCAATCAAAAGTCGCCCTAACGCTCCCCAATAAGGGAAGTTTTGCTTCCCTTACCTAGAGATGCCAGTTATTGTGACGACTACGCCTCAGGAGCTATGTCAGCAGACGCTTCGGTGGCGTCGATACCGTCTAAGCTAAGGGTGACGACCTTAGTCTTCTCTGCCTCAGTTTTCGGCAGGGTCAAGGTTAAGACACCGTTTTCATAGGCGGCTTTTGCCTCAGTATGCTGCACTCGAATAGGCAACTCGAAGGTGCGTTGAAAGCTGCCATAGCGGAACTCGCTGCGACGCTTGGTTTCACCGGCAGACGAGGCAGTTTTACGCTCACCTCGCACAGAGACAGACTGGGCAGACACATCCACCTGAATATCCTGCTTATTTAGTCCAGGCAGTTCAACTCTTAGGTAAATGGCATCATCGGTTTCTTCAATTTCCGCCGAAGGTAGGTAAGAGGTTTCCGCGTCATTGCCCAACAACTCGTTAAAAATTGAGTCATCAAAGAGTTGATCAATTTGTCGACGGATGGAGTCAACATTGGTGTAAGGCTGCCAGCGTAAGATAGCCATGAAATATGCTCCTGGTTATGTTCTTAAGAAAGTAAATCCAACAGAAAACCGGAAGAAGCGAAAAGCAAACTATCAACAAAAATCAGTAAACTTAAATTGTTTAGGTGATGTTTGTCGCCTTTCGTTTTCTGTTGTTACTACCATAACGCCAGAATAAAAGTGGGGGATTCGGTTCACCGACAAGGGGTGATTCGGCTTACCGAAAGTAAGGTAAGAAAAAGGCGTTCAAAAGTGGGATCGTGGTTGGAGAAGACCACGTTTATAAAGTATTTGTATCGCCATTGGCTCTGATACCTAGAAGCAGTAGGTGGCGATCGCCTTTTCAATAGCGCCATATCTCCTTTCTGGTGCCGCCCCTCTGATCAAAGACAATAACTGCCCTGAAACAGCCTCTCAATATTGGAGGTCAATCCAAGACTCATCCTTTAAGGGAGAAAATCAAGAGACAGAAAGTATCAATTCTGTCTAATTCAAGATATGCTTGCCTAGCCATAAACCTGTTCTTCTGGCATATCCAGTCGCCAGATCATAGTCTAGCTACGGTGTCGCCATGAAAATTGTGCAGTGGATCCTAACGGTCATCGCCCTTTTATTTAGCCTCCTCACTCTCTTCGCCGCATTTCAAGGGACTGTATTTTCTCTCATCTTTGCGCTGCTCGCTCTGGTGATAATTGCTCCCCCGCTATACCCGCAGATCAATAAGCGACTGCCTTTTCTACGCTTTAGCTTTCTAAAAATATTTTTGTGTGTCCTTTTATGGTTTGTGGCTCTGGGCTTTATCGGGGGAAACACCTTCTCCTTTGCCAACGCTGCCGTTTGCGCCAGTCCTGGCAGCGAGACCTGTGGCAAGAGCGAGATTGCTTTTCTCGAAACCACATCCAGCCTGACAGTAAGTGCTGATCTGACTGATCCCGGTGATGCAGGTGAGCTGAAAGAGGTTGGCATCACTATGGATTATTGGGCTCAGCCGGATCAGGAGTCGGAAGTCTACAGTGAGACCTTCGAAGTGCCCCAGGACAAGCAGCAGATGCTGTTCACATTGGAGGAGTTAGATTTGCAACCGGGCAGCTATCGCGTCAATATCACCCCTGTATTGAAAACCGATAAAACGGCTCTGACCAAAGAAGTGCAGTTTGCGGTTTGGAGCAGCACGGAGGACGTGGAAAAGCGCAATAGCGGAGAGCTGGAAAATGCTGGGCTTTTCCATAACAGCATTTCAGAGGTGAACATTTGCGAGCATTCTGGACAGAGGGGCACATTCTGCCAGCAAGATATGCCGGAAATTTCCAGCGGAGCGGCGGCCCTTGGATTCACAGCAGAAATTCCTAACTTGAGAATCAGACGCGCATCGGTTCGAGGCGATTCTCAAATTACTTTTGTATTGCGGATTTTAAGCGTGCCTGGGGAAGAACTCACTGAACCAGAGGAAATGTTCCGCGAAACCCAGGAATTGGAAGGGGACGTGGGAACTTACACGTTGATCAACACGCCGCCGGAGGGAGGCTTGCCTCAAGGTTTGTTTGAGCTGGTCACGTTCTTAGAAGCGAAGGATTCGCTACCTATCCGTAAGGTATTTACGATTAAGTAAGCTAGCCATCGCCCTTGACAGCCTCGTCCACTGCAAGGTCCTACTTTTAATCACGTGACATCCCCGTCGTGCCACGTCGACGGGTGACAAACCTTAGCTTTGCGGCGGGGCAGGTTGCTCTGCGGGTGGCGGGGGAGCCGGGATAGCTTCTTCTGATTGGGTGTTAGCGGGGGTGGAACGATCATTGGGTTTAAAGACGCCCACTAAGGCAAAACTGATGCCAAAGGCGATCGCCGCAATTACCACAATGCCCAACAACGACAGCCACCGGTTACTTTCCAGCACGGACGGTCCATCAGAATCAACAGTCACAGCGGACGGTGCTGACAGGCTTGGATCAATCATCAAATCACCAACGGCATTTAAATCCGGCAGAGGATTAGGGGAATTGCCCGTTGATAGGTCCATCGGATCGCCAAACAGTTGTTCTTGATTGGAGGCGATCGCCGAAGTTTTGGGCATCGGTGCCGTCACCGGCCTCGGCGGGGGCGTAGTAATGGGCAAAGTGCTGGTGGATTCTCCCAGTTCCACAGCGCTTGACACAAACTTTTCGATCGCCGCAATTAAATCTTGGTTTTGTTGCCGCAGCACCCGGTTATCACCTTCTATGGTGGCTAACTGCGCCTTTAGCTGCTCCATTTCTGCCGTTTGCTGACGGTATACGGACAGGGGAATGGACGCGGCAGGGTTATTGCCATTGGGCGAACCGGAAGCACCAAAGGATGAAAAGCTGCGGTCTTGCATGTTAGCTACGCGAAAAAGGGTAAATAAACAGATGTAAAAGTGGGAAAATATAGGCGAACCTAAGACGCAAAAGCGCAAAAGCGGCGACGCCAAGCTTTAATAGACCGATTATAGTTAACTCGGATTCGATTATGGGCGCTGACATCCCCACTGAAGCGAAGTGTGTGTAGATTTCGCCGGGGTCATTTGCCTGGGGCTATCCCGTTAAGGTTACTTACCTAGAGCTATGCCCTCAAGGCTAATTGCGCGATACCAAAGTTGCGCCACGTTAAAATTACGTCACGTTAAAATTGCGCCACGTCAAATTCTTCAACCTAGTTACACCGCCATAGCAACCTACTAACCGCCGTGTCCAATACCGAAACCGCTTCGTTAGAGATGTCACCAGAAACTGCTAATTCAGACGCCACGCCCGCAGTGGCACCCCCAGAAATGAAATACGGTGAGCGGGAAATTTCGGAAGGCGAACTGATTACGTTCCCCAATCCCCGCCCCGGGCGTGTGTTTGATATTAAGGTCAGCCTGCCGGAATTCACCTGTAAATGTCCCTTTTCTGGCTACCCCGATTTTGCCACCATCAACCTGACCTATCGCCCCGACGGCAAGGTGGTAGAGCTAAAAGCCCTAAAGCTTTATATCAATGGCTATCGCGATCGCTACATTTCCCACGAAGAGTCCGTAAACCAAATCTTGGATGATTTCGTAGCCGCCTGCGATCCCCTTTACGCAAAAATTGTCGGCGACTTCCAACCCCGTGGCAACGTGCATACGGTTATCGAAGTGGTGCACGAAAAATAAATCGAGATCGGTTTCCCCCGTTAACAAAGCAGGATTTTTACCGGGAAGGCACCCCATGAAAGTTCCCGCGTAAAAATTAGTTGGTCGGCAGGCTCTCCGGGTGCGCTTTAAGGTGGTCGTAGACTTTCTGAATTAGTGATCGGCTATTTTCATAGGTGATCAATTTCTTAGCGTCCGCGTAGGTTTGCCAGCGATAATCGGCAATTTCTTCTTCCTGAATGGTGACCTTAACTTTGTCCAAAAAAGCCGGATAGTAAGTCACCACCTTGTGGATAATTCGGGCAGTTCTTCTGATTTCGTACTTCTCATTAAATGAAACCGTTTCAAGGACGTTGAACTCTTTAACGCCGGTTTCTTCCGTAAATTCCCGACAAGCACTTTCCAACGGCGCTTCGTCGTTTTCAGCATGCCCCTTAGGAAACGCCCAATGCCCTGCATTGTGTTGAATTAGCAAATATTCCGCATCGTCCAAAGTGCCGCCGGGGGGTAGGTATGTGGGAACAATGCCGAAGGCAGCGTCTTGGGAAACGGGAAGCTGAGATTTAGCCATAGAAGGGAAAACCCCGTAACGTCATTAATTGCTTTTTACTGTTCCAATCATCATGGCACCAAGAAGCAGACGTTGCCCGCGATGGAATCAGTAACGTCCCCAAAAACTCTCCGCCCCATAAAACTGAATCAGAGCAAAAGCTGACTCAGATGAGTCTACAAATTTATTTGAAAAACTATTTTGAAAAGCTTTGTAGGGGCTGTCCACCAATGCTGAGATGGACGGCATCGCCTGGCTCATAGGAATCCCCCATGGGCACCAGCGCCTGTAGGGTTTTCGGTCCTTCGGCGGTTGGGGGAAACTGGGGGTTGGGTCCCAGCTCCAAGGTGTATCGATATTCTCGTCCCAAAAATTGCCGGGTTAGGATTTGGGCATTGGCGGGGCGATCACTCCCAGCCGGATCCAGGTGTAAATTACTTTGGCGCACCCCCAAGGTTATCTCTCCCGAGGACGATTCAGCGCCGTCTAGATCCCCTGTTATCTTGCCGGAAAACTCCCCCAGCTCCGTGATCCAGCCTTGATCCTTGCGCCGAGCCTGAATAAAGTTCATTTGGGCAACAAATGCCGCCACAAACTGGGACGCCGGTTGCCAATACAGCACCTCGGGACGGTCTAGCTGTTCAATACGCCCCTGGCGCATCACCGCCACTTTATCGGCGATCGCCATAGCCTCTTCGCAATCATGGGTCACAAATACCCCCGACGCCTGGGAGTTTTTCAAAATCAAACGCACCTCCTCCCGCAAACTTTGGCGCACCTGGGCATCCAAATTACTCAACGGCTCGTCCAATAACACCAGCGCCGGGTCGGGAGCCAACGCCCGCGCCAATGCCACCCGCTGCTGCTGCCCCCCCGATAAAGCATGGGGATAGCGCTTATCCAACCCCGACAGACGCACCATATCAATGGACTGACTAACGCGATCGCGCACCTGCACCGGCGATCGTCGCCGCGCCCCCTTCGCCCCTTTCAACCCAAAGCCCACATTGTCTGCCACCGATAAATGGGGAAAAAGAGCATAGTCCTGGAATACCATTCCCAACTGTCGCTCCTCCGGCGGAACCCAATATCCTTCTCCCGCCACCGGTCGCCCCGCAATATCCACACGCCCACCATCGGGGCGCTCTAGCCCAGCAATTAAACGCAACAGGGTCGTTTTGCCGCAGCCTGACGGTCCCAATAGCGCCAGCAGTTCTCCCTTTTTTAGGGTCAAACTAATACCGTCCACCGCCTTAACCCGCCCTTGAAAACAGCGGGTTAAAGCATCCAAATTCAGAATAGTAGGGGAGTCCACAGGGAGAGGGCTGGTTTCAGTGATCTCAGAACGGCAGGGGAGGGTGGAGTAAGGCACGGCTTCAGCGTTTATTGTTAGCTTTTGCGCTGACTTCTATTTACTGTGACGGCGCCAGCACCGGTTTTGAACGTCAAATCGTGAAACTGGCAAAGACAACGGACCATCGAAACAATAAACTATCGAACGGGGCACATCACCTATGGCAGTCGGCGAATGACTAGAGCGCCAGATTTCAATGCCGCATTTTTGGTGCCATATTGAGGACAAGGCGCGAAACAATAATACGTGCCTTCGGACACAAATGCGTTTTTGTCGATTATCAAGGGAGACTGATTGGTACCTTTGGCAGGCATTGAGATCGGCGTTGAAGTTTGGCGTCTAACCCATTTTGCATCCCTGCGGTAATTACCTAGACATCGGTGGATTTCACGAGCCAAAGCAGAGTATTCGCCCCAGAAATCTCCAAAAACAAGATTAATTTATCCGTATTTCCTCGGATCTATTTGCTATAGTGTTTCTAACCGCAGTACGAAATGCGATGCGGTGCGACGATTTGTCCGGAAGTACAATTAAGGTGATATTTGGAACACTGAAGAAGTAAAACCCTGAAATACTTTGTCATGGTGTCTACCATGCTGGGTAACGGGGTGATTAAGGACTACGGTGTTTCAGAGAACTTTGTGGACTAGCGTTTTTTAAGCGCTTTACCAACGGCAAATTGCCAGAAGTCTAGATCTTTCAGGTCTTCTACCGTGGCACGTTTTCCGCATTCACTTTCGTGGCTAAGTTGGTTATTGGGAACGGGAGCAGCGGCAGCCAGTGTGGCTGTGGTTGTAGGCGCAAACACACCGGGTTCCAATAATCAGTGGCTTGGGAGATCTCCCAATCCATCAGGGCTTTCTACGTCAGTGTCGCCATCTACGATTTCCACCACTG
Source organism: uncultured cyanobacterium (assembly GCA_937883785.1). Taxonomy (GTDB): domain Bacteria; phylum Cyanobacteriota; class Cyanobacteriia; order CACIAM-69d; family CACIAM-69d; genus CALGDE01. The sequence continues at coordinate 13,964 of CALGDE010000050.1, read as the reverse complement.
GGTCTTTTCCGTCACAGGAGAAGGTCCAGTTTGGTGCGTCTGGGGTTGGGACCCCAAGGGATCGCCCCAACCCCAAGGGCGGACGGTTCCAGGTGGTACGTCTGGAAAATGGGCTAACAGTGGTCACCCGACCGGTGGAAACGACTCCGGTGGTGTCGGTGCAGGTATGGTATCGGGTGGGGGCGCGCAATGAATCCCCGGAAAAAAGCGGGCTGTCTCACACCCTAGAACACTTGTTATTTAAAGGAACAAACTCGAGGCCGGTGCAGTTTGGCTGGTTGTTTTCAGCGTTGGGCAGCGAGTCCAATGGGTTTACGGGCTATGACAGTACGGTTTTTGTGAACACGACGGGGCGGGGGCAGTTAGAGGCGCTGTTGACCCTGGAGGCGGATCGGATGACCGGAGCGGCGTTGACGGCGACGGCCCTGGATCAGGAGCGATCCGTGGTGCTGTCGGAACTGGCGGGCTATAAAAACGACCCGGCTTATCGGTTGGATGAGGCGGTGATGGATCGAGCCTTTCCCCACCAGGCGATCGCCCAATCCATCGGCGGCACTGAGGAAGCGGTGAAGTCCCTGACCGTGGGTGATCTGCAACAGCATTATCGTCGGTTCTACCGTCCCGACAATGCGGTGCTGACCATCGTGGGAAATTTCGACCAGGATCAGGCGTTTGCCACGGTGCGGCGGCTGTTCGGCCCCATTCAGTCCCACAGTGACGGCGAAGGCTTAACCCTTGACGAAAAATACGTAGGGGCAGCCCAGGCAATTTCTAGGCAAATTAACCCGGAGCGCTCTGGGTTGGAGCGCCTTAGTTCAGGGACGCAGGACTCATTTAATTTTGAGCTCCCCGCCGGAGAGGGGACGATCGCCAATCCCCTACGCCTTACGGGAGCCAATCCATTGATACAAATGGTGTACCCCATGCCGGAAGCAGGACATGGGGACGAAGCGGCGCTGTTGGTGCTGTCGCGGGTGTTGGGCACGGGGCGGCGATCGCTATTGCATCAATCCCTAGTGGATGGGGAAGAACCCTTGGCGGGGACGGTGGACGGGCTATTGTTCCATGGGGTGGATCAAGGCTGGTATCAGCTGGTGGTGGAAGCATTGCCGGGGGTGCCGTTGGAAACCTTGCAGCGACGAGCGTTGAGCGCTGTCCAGCAGGTGCGCGATGGGCAGGTGAACTTGGCGGCGCTGGAGCGGGCCAAGGTGCTGGTGCGATCGCAACTATTGCTGGACGAGCGGGATGTGACCAGTCAGGGTATGCGGCTGGGACAGGATTGTTTGATTTTGGCGGATTGTAACTATCGCGATTCCCTTTTGGGCGCGGTGGAAACGGTGACGCCGGCGGATGTGCAGCGGGTGGCTCGGGAGTATTTGGGGGCAGATCGGCTAACGGTGGGGTGGCTTGAGGTAGCGGGAAATGCACCGGGATTCAATCCACCGGGGTCCAATTCACCGGGGTTCAATTCACTGGGACTTAGTGGAGATGAAGGCTGGGACCGACGATCGCGCCACCAGCGTTTCCCCAATGGGTCCCAGCTTTCGGAGTTGGATCTTGCGCCAGAATCGCAAAATATTGAGGCATTGGTAAAACAATATTTGCCTAAGGCGATGGCGAAGGGTGGCGAATCAACGGCGATCGCTCCCGATGTGGTGACCTTACCTAACGGGTTGCAAGTGCTGCTGGTGCGGGACGACAGTACGCCGACGGTAACCGTTGCCGGGTATGTACCAGCAGGGCACCAGTGGGATCCGGTCAATCGGGCGGGGCTAGCGGAGCTGACGACGGCAAGCCTATGGTCGGGCAGCGGCAAATTTTCGGAGGGGGCACTGACCCAGGCGCTGGAATCCCGGGGGATTCATTTGGAGTTTCACGCCCATCGGGAGGGGGTGGCTATTGCGGGACAGGCGCTGGCGGACCAGGACCAAGCCGTAGTGGGGTTTTTGGGAGACTTATTGCAGCGTCCCCAGTTTGATCCGACGGCGTTGGAGCGCAATCGCCAACGGGCATTGAACACCTTACAAAGTCGCCTGGACACCCCCAGCTACGTGGCGCGCAAGCGAGCGCAGCAGCTTATGTATCCGGCGGGTCACCCGTTTCGCACCTTTGCCACCGCCGAGACACTGCAAGCCATTACCCGCGAAGATCTACAAAAATTCCACCAAACCCACTACCGCCCCAACGGCACCGTGTTGGCAATTATCGGGGACATTGACCCCGGTGGCCTGCGCCAGATGATCGAGAAAACCTTTGGGCAGTGGCAAAAATCCCCCGCCCCCCCGCTGCAAGTCGCCCTCCCCCAACGCCCGGAAAAACTGCAACACATATACAGAGCGATCGCCGCCAAATCCCAAGCCATCACCGTCATGGGTTATCCAGGCATCACCCGCACCGATCCACGCTACTATCCCGCCTTGGTGCTAAATCAACTGCTGGGGGGCGACACCTTAGCCAGTCGATTGGGGCGCACTTTGCGCGATCGCCACGGACTCACCTACGGCATTTACAGCCAGTTTCAGGCAGGGCAAACGGCCGGTCCCTTTTCCATCGATTTTCAAACCTATCCCCAGGATGTAAACGCCGCCATCCAACTGGTGCGCCAAGAGCTAGGCACCCTCCGGCAATCAGGGGTCACCGCCCAGGAAGTGGCCGCCGCCAAGGGAGCCCTAGTGCGCAGTTATCCGGTTACCCTCGCCGACCCGGATATTTTGGCGGAGCACCTGGTGATGGCGTGGGTCCACGGACTACCCCCCGGTGAACTAACCCAGTTTGGCGATCACATCAACAATGTCACCGTGGACCAGGTAAACCAGGTCATTCAACAATTAATTGAGCCGGACCGATTGGCGATCGTCACTGCCGGTCCCCCCAAAGCCGCCAAGTTTCGATAAAAAACTAGCAAGGGAGAACAACATTTTTGCGATCCCTTGTAGTCAGTCCAATAATCAGTCCAATAAAAAATAGGGAAATGGACCATAAGCTCAGTTTTTTAAGGCTACTGCTGTTTTAGCGTCTCCATTTGTTCGGCGCTTAGCGCAATTTCCACCTTTAGCCCCTGGGTTTTATCCAGCACGCTCAGCTGATAGCCCCCCGACTTTGCCGCCACTTCCCACTGGGACGCTGTTACGGTGAGGGTTTGGTAAGTCACCTCCGGCAGCCCCACGCGAATCACCAAATCAGGCTGGGATTTTGGATAAATGTATAGATGCTGATGGAGGGTATCCAGCTCTAACTTGGCTGGTGTCGAATTGCGCTCGTTATCCTGACCCACCTTTTGCCAATACAGAGAAATGCCTCGTACCTCGGCACCGTGGCACACAAACTGCTCATCAAACCGCTCCACTTCCCAATCCAACTGGCGCGGATCGGAGGTTTGGTCCATCAATCGCTGTCGCCAGGTAATGGTCTGCCCATTAAGTCGCGACCACCACTGAGAAATAGTTTCAAAATGGGCCGGATTTTCTGGATCGGAATCGCCGTAGCGCCAAACCACCGTTAAAGGTTCCATAGGGCTCACCAATATTGCTAAAAACCTGCCGTAAACGCGCAAAATCGATAAATTATCAAAGCCGGATTCTTTTTCCGGGGATTGATCGCCATTGCGCCGGACTATTTCCCCAGCCTAGTTCATCCTTATTTGGATCTTTATGGATCTCCCTCTGGTTTACCACCCAGAATATTCCGCCCCCATGGCGTCCACTCATCGGTTCCCCATGGCTAAGTTCCGCCTGTTAAAAAATCTGCTGCTGCGGGATGGAGCCATAGTGGAGTCGCAGTTTTTCTGCCCAGAATTAACGCCCTGGGATTGGATTGAGCGTATTCATACTCCAGATTATGTGGATGCCTATCGGTTTGGCACGTTGGATGCGAAAGCCCAGCGGCGTATTGGGCTGCCTTGGAGTGAGGCGATCGCCCGCCGCACCCGCATCGCCGTCGGAGGTACGGTGTTAACGGCCCGCCTCGCCCTGGAACATGGTCTATGCTGCAACCTTGCTGGCGGCACTCACCACGCTTTTCCCGAATACGGCTCTGGATTTTGCATTTTTAACGATATTGCCGTTACCGCCCGGCTACTGTTGGATGAAGGGGCGGTGCAAAAAATTTTGATCGTGGATTTAGATGTGCACCAGGGGGATGGCACGGCGTGGATTTTCCAGGACGAGCCCAGGGTGTTTACTTTTTCCATGCACTGTGGCGCGAATTTCCCCCTACGCAAACAAACCAGCGACTTAGATGTGCCCCTCGAAATCGGCACAGAAGACGAGGGGTACTTGCGCACTTTGGATAGTTATCTAGAGGATTTGCTGAGCCAGGTAAAACCAGATTTGGTACTGTACGACGCAGGTGTAGATCCCCACCGGGGCGATCGCCTGGGCAAGCTTGCCATGACCGACACCGGCTTATTTCAGCGAGAAATGCAGGTTTTAGGCACCTGTGTGGGGGCAGGGTATCCCGTCGCCTGCGTAATCGGCGGCGGCTACAGCACCAATATGGACACCCTGGTCCATCGCCATTCCCTAGTCCACCGGGCCGCTGCCCAAATTTGGCGTCTCCATCGCCTTTAGTCCTTTCTTTTTACTTTCTTCGACTCTTCCTTACTTTCGTATGAAAGCGAGATTCGCCTTCTACAATGGATTCAGCAGATGTAACGGACTAGTGATCGTATCTATATATATTGCGTACATCGCGTCTATATATATTGTCTAGTTCGCGTAATTCGTATCGGGCAGTTTGCCTGCTATTTCGTCAACCCGCCCACCGAAACTCCCCAATCTGCCCAAAGCTATCAATAAGCCGTTTCCGTCACCCAGGTAATACTTAGCACCATCAGGGACAGCAATTGATTTAGGCTCGCCGTTTATTACCTCCTAGAGATCTACCTATGCTCCTGTCCAAAGGCTTTGAAGTGGAACTGTACACTGGCACGCCAGCCGGTGAAATTGTGGGGCTATCGGACCGGATTGCGGCAGAGCTAGAGGGATTTGTGCGCGAGCCTGATAGCCGCAATGTGGAATACACCACCGCCCCCCGCTACAGCTACGACCAACTGTTGTGCGATTTAGTGATTCCCCGCCAGCGACTACGCCACTTTTTGCTGAAGATGGGCAATTACACCTTAATTCCCGGCAGTACTTTGTCTCTATCAGGTAGCGATCGCTTCCATCGCTCCGACCCGGCAAATCCCTACCACGCCTATATCGAGAAAATTTACGGCACGAAGGTGGTCACCGCCAGTATCCACATCAATATCGGAATTAACGATCCAGAACTGTTGATGAAAGCCTGCCGGTTGATCCGGGTTGAGGCTCCTTTATATCTGGCGTTAAGTGCGTCGTCCCCCTTCCTCGACGGCAAGCCCACCGGCTACCATTCCACCCGCTGGCACACATTCCCCCAAACGCCGGCGCGGGTGCCTATCTTTGAAAGCCACAATCACTTTATACAGTGGACCGAAGCCCAACTGGTGGCTAAGACCATGCAGAATGTGCGCCATCTGTGGAGTTCGGTGCGTCCCAACGGCGACTGCCGCCCTTATAAGCTCAATCGCCTGGAGCTGCGCATTTGCGATATGGTGAGCGACCCCATTGCCCTGCTAAGCATCACGGCATTGCTGGAGGCGCGGCTGTGGCAGCTTTTTGAACAGCCTGATTTGGATCCTCTGGTGGGCAGCCGTTTACCGGAAGGGTCGCGCAATGACGATCTAGTGGCATTGACGGCGGCGAACGAAATTGCGGCAGCTCGATATAGCTTGGGAGCCACCCTGCGCCATTGGCAAGATGGACGGGCGATCGCGGCCAAAGATTGGTTGCAAAGGCTCTATGGGGAAGTGTACCCCTATGCCAAAGAGCGGGGCTTTAGCTGTTTTCTGTCGCCGATTTTACGGTTAATCAAAAAAGGCAATGAAGCTCAGCGATGGCTGACCCAATTGGATGCTGGGCATAGCTGTAAGGAAGTGGTGGTGGGTTACACCCGACGCATGGCAGAACGAGAGCGCAAGCTGGCGGGACAAATTTGCCAAAATTGGGTCGCGTAGAAAAAGTCGCTAAAAAAAACGCGTAAAAACACCTTGTAACAGCACGAACAGCACGGTCCACAACACCGAAAGTATCCAGTTAGGCTGCCGGAAATGTTCCCCAAGGGTTTCCCTGGCGCTTAATTTTCAGTGGGGCATTGCATTGCCTCAACCAATTAAAATTTTGTCCACTATCCATTAAAAAATCGAATCAATGTGCAGGCGATCGCCATTTACATCGATTGTTAGGGGTAATGGGTCCCATAGATTCATCCTGTGGATTTAGGGACTGTCATCATTTAAATCTCAAAGCTAGTCGTAAAACTCAAAGCCAGCAGTGGCGAGGGTTTCAATCCCTAGTTTCTTTGTGTTGAGCGGGCATACACTGCCCCTGCATAAAGCTTCTGGCGCTTAATTGATGCCACGCCCCAATCCCACAACAGTTAGTCCAATCAAAACGAGTCGCACATAACCGCTGCCAAGCCCCTATGTCCCTTCACCTTGTTTTAGTTAATCCAAAAATCCCCCCTAATACGGGAAACATTGCCCGCACCTGCGCCGCCACCGGGACACCATTGCATTTGGTGGGTCCCCTGGGCTTTGAAATTAGCGATCGCCACCTAAAGCGAGCCGGGCTAGATTACTGGCCCCACGTCAATTTGACCTACCACCCGGACTGGGACACCTTTTATGGGCAACAGCAACAGTCAAGGGGGCGACGCATTGGATTTTCCGTACGGGGCACCGAAAACTACCACCAGTTCGCATTTCAGGAAAACGACTGGTTGCTGATGGGCAGTGAAACCGAAGGACTGTCGGAAACCAGTCTGGCAGCCTGCGACCATCTGATTCGTATTCCCATGAATCAAACCCATGTGCGCAGCCTAAACCTATCCGTAAGTGCCGCCGTGGGACTTTTTGAAGCTCGTCGCCAACTGGGTCTACTGGACTAGGGTTCCATGGACAAAGCGTGTCATTCGTTAAATGCCCGCCGCCTAAGGCGTGTCATTAATTAAGTACCAGAAGCCTTACACAGTGGAGAGTACACGCCCTTTTAAAACAGAGAAATCCCGGAGCTGAAACCGTTACGGTCAAAACCGTTGGATTTTAAATGGTGACAGCCTCTAGGCACCGGAAATCAAAGCGTCAGCAGTTTTGAGCAGAAAGTACATGCCCTTTCCGAATAAATCGTTCGGAGGCTAAATCGACCTATTTCTGCCTGGCAAATCGAAATTCGATGCTGGTTTTTGGAATTAATTTTCGCCTTGGGCGATCGCTGTAATCCCACATTTTTTTTCGGCAATTCCCCCAGACCCCTTGAGAATAGGCGCCTGTAGGGCGAAGAGCAGTATGGATTTTCCGAACTGTCAGTTTTACCTTTAGAATTGATAAACAATACCTATCAATAGGATGGAACCTGGGGGAGAAGAGTTCGGTCGATTCCTGCCACCGCCGCAGAATACAAAGCTTTGGGGGAATAGACGAAAAGTAGCCTTAAAAATTAGCGTCTTACTTTAGTAGGGCTTCTAATGCTCAAAAAAAACTAATTATTTAGGGCTGCCAGTCGCTACTGCATCGAATGTTACAGCAAGATTTTATGTTCTTTAAGCCCTTGCGCAAGATCACTGAAACCCCAGTATCTAAGGGGTTTATGAGGGACGTACCCAGTAAAAATCTCAGTTACAACAATGGAGAAAGCGCTTGAAAATGTCATTAAATTGCTCTTTGAAGCGCTCTTAAAAAGATATAAAAAATTTGAAACGTTGCATCTGCAATGAGATAGAAAGCTATCTCTTGCTTAAATCAGAAAAGCAGGGTAGTCTGACCTAGACTTTTGTCGATTATCAAATCTGTGGCTAAACTAAGGCTGCGGAATTGATGATCCCATCGGCGAACACATTGGAACTTCAGAGTTACGGCTGAGATGCTCCTCACCCGTGAGCCCACTGCAAAATCGATGTTTTTTAGCAGTGAGCAACCTTTGAACTACAGTTCCACTTCTACTCATCCAAATCGTGTGATGACTCAACAGTTTCAACCGACTTCAACGGAAACCAATCGCAGTAAGGCTCGCACCTCAGCCGCGATGCTCGGGCTAGCGATATCGGTGGGCGCAACAAGCATGTTGATGCCTCGCCAGGGGGATGAGGTTCTGGCAACAGAGCCACCCGTCGCTGCAAACCAGAAGCCTGAAGCAAGCTTGAGAAGCTATGTCATCCAGCCGGGTGACACGCTAGCTCAAATTGCTTTAAGCCATTCGATCAATCTCAATGCTCTTTTAAAATTAAACGGCATTGGGGAAGAGGATCTGCTTCAGGTTGGGCAAACTTTACAAGTTCCGGCGAAACCTGCAAGTAAGCCAGATATAAACTCTGCTACTGCTGAGTACCCCTCCGGCGATGAGTCGGCATTGGCGTCAAAGCCAACAAATCCCGAAAAAATCAATCCCAAGCCCAGCATTAGTTTGCTGAACCAGAAGGATGGATTGTACGAAGAGCAAGCTGTCAGCAGCGTGGGGGCTGACCTTAACAGCACCACCGCCAAATCCATCCCGACTTTGCCCGACGCCGTTGTGGTCCGCCCACAGAATGACAGCATTCCGGTTATCGATGCATCTCAAGGGCTAACGGCAGCCGATCTAGACGTTGAAGCTTCACAAGCGTCAAATCAGCCTTTGTCTGTGGTGTCCCCCACAGCAGACGATTCATTAATCAGTGCGAAAGAAACAGCGATCACTGTAATTCGCCACTCCTCAAGCACCATTGAAGGCACCCTTGTATCGCCCCTGTCTTCATCTTCAGAGGGGGCTCAGAACTTTTCCCTTGATAATTCTGAAGACATTGAGTTAGCCAGCGTTGAGGCCCCCACTATTGCAGCGCCTCGCCAATATCAGGTTCAAGCGGGTGACACGTTGGGGCAGGTGGCTCAGCGGCATGGTGTTTCTATGCGCGTTCTTGCTGATGCCAATGCGCTAGACAATCCACACATGATTCGCGCTGGGCAGATTTTGGTTGTGCCTCAGATTATGGCAGCCAATCTCGCTGCCTATGCCGCAAGTGGTGCAGATTCTGGTGTGTCTACCGTTGCTCCTCCAGTGGCTGGCAATCAATCTTTGGTGACAAGTTCCACCGCAGCACAACTCCAAGGCTCAAAACTTGAAATGTCTCCCGGTGCAAGCAATCCTTTACCGTCCCAAGGGTTAAGTGGGCAGCGAACCGCTCCTAACCCCTACATTGCTGGTCTACAGGCTGAAATTAGGGCGCTTCAGCAGAAGTACGAAGGTCGTTTGTCTTCAGTATTGAGAGACGGTCCCGTTGCCTTGAGCTCAAGCAGTCCGTTGGAGGGCAGCCGTTCCCAAGCCACTGTTGTTTCTCCAGGAACAGCAGCAGCTCTAGACAATGGCACCAGTGACGTAGAGGCAGCCGTTCAGTCTGCTACTCGGGCGATTCCTGAATCTGTAGGTGCTCTACCTCCTCTTCACGGGGCAACGGATGCAGAAGCGGCAGTTAGTGAGCCTGAGCAAATCGCTCTTGCTTCTCCGAGCCTAGACAATACCAATCCTGCGGTTCGGTCTTTGTTGGGGCAGACGGTGAGCCCGAGCTTGCCTCCTTTGGCATCAGCTGACGCTTATTTGCCTGACAATATGCGCTTTAACGGCTATGTGTGGCCGACGAAAGGAGTGTTTACCTCCGGTTACGGTTGGCGCTGGGGACGGATGCATAAGGGTATTGATATTGCGGCTCCAATTGGTACCCCCATTGTGGCTGCGGCTGATGGTGAGGTTGTTTTCGCGGGTTGGAATAGCGGCGGCTATGGCAACCTAGTGGACATCCGTCACGCCGACGGTAGTTTGACTCGTTACGCCCACAATAGTCGGGTGTTAGTTAAGCGTGGTCAGAAAGTCCGTCAAGGTCAGCTCATTTCAGAAATGGGTAGCACCGGGCGCAGCACTGGTCCTCACCTACATTTTGAAATTCGCATGCCTGGCAAAGGCGCGATTAATCCTAAAGCAATGTTGCCGAAGGGTGGTCTACAGGCAGCCCGCTAGGGTTTTAAACATAGATTGTGCCAGCAATTTGAGTATTGCTGGCGTTAATACTGGAGAAGAGACAGGTCACACAGTTTGATCTGTCTCTTTTGTTTTGATCGGCTTAGGAATCGCTAGGGCTGCTGGCGAGGATGACGAATCGAGCAATGTTAATCATGCAACATCATTAATCAGGCAACATCGCCTTAAGCGCCGTTTTAATCACTTCAACACCGGCTTCAGGCTTGCATGATCGCTCAGTTAATATCCGTCGCCACTGGCGACTACCCCGCTGTCCGGCAAAAAGCTGGAGCATATGGCGGGTAATTTTGTTGAGCTTAAAAACCCTGCTCGTGGAAGGGCGGCTGAGCCAGTGCTCGATATAGGGCAGCATGGTTTCGGCAACTTCCTGACGCGTGCGAAGTGGGCGATCATCCCCATAAATCTCTTGGTCAACGGCGGCAAACAGATAAGGGTTATCGTAGGCGGCGCGCCCTATCATTACCGCGTCAACGTGGTTTAGGTGCTGGTGGATATCTGGCAAGGTGACAATGCCACCATTAATTTCGATGGATAAATTGGGAAAATCTTGTTTAAGGCGATAAACGTCCTCGTAGCGTAGGGGGGGAATGTCGCGGTTTTCCTTGGGGCTAAGTCCCTGGAGCCAAGCTTTGCGGGCATGAACGGTAAAGCGATCGCATCCAGTGGCCGCCACCGTCTCCACAAACTTCACCAGATGGTCGTAGTGGTCCTGTTCATCAACACCAATGCGATGCTTAACGCTAATGGGCAAGGGAGAGGCGTTTTGCATCGCGGCAACACATTCGGCAACGCGCTCCGGTTGCAGCATTAGGCACGCGCCAAAATTACCGCTTTGGACGCGATTGCTGGGGCATCCCACGTTTAAATTAATTTCATCGTAGTTAAAATCGGCAGCGATTCGGGCGCACTGGGCAAGCTGGGTGGGGTCGTCGCCACCGACTTGCAGCACCAGGGGTTTTTCATCGGGATGGAACCCCAGCAGGTAGTCGCGATCGCCATGGATAATTGCCTGGCTGACCACCATTTCCGTGTACAGCAGCACGCGCCGGGAAATCTGCCGCATAAAGTAGCGGTAGTGACGATCTGTGCGGTCCATCATGGGAGCAATGCTTAGGGGATTTCGCCCATGAGCTGCCCCAAAGTTAGCCACCCCAAGGTTATTGGATTTTTCCGCTGGCGATGCCAGGACCATAGTTTCGTTTTTGAGCTAGGAGAATTACGGCTGCTAGCGTTTTAAAACTTTTGCAGCCACTCCACAATGTTAGAGGCTGCGGCGTCGGTGGAGAAGTTTTTCATAACCTCGCTATAGCGCCCAAAGTCCCGATCAATGCCGATTAACTGGGCGATCGCCCGAGCCATCGCCACCCCGTCCCCCGTGGGAATCACTTGGAAGTTGGGCACCCCAGCAAAATCCGTGGCTGATCCCACCGCGTCGGTGGTGATACAGGGCAGTCCCGCCTGCATCCCTTCGTTCATCACCAGCCCCCAGGTTTCCCCCGCTCGCTGAGAGGGCAAGGTGGCAGCGTCGGCGGCGAGATAGTAGGGCGGCAACTCTTTTTGATTTTTAAAGCCTGCAAAATGGATCTTAACGTTGGAAAGCTGGGCCGCTTTTGTGCGTAATTCTTTTTCCAGTTCGCCGGAGCCCAAATAAATAACGCCGAGGCGTTGCTGCTGATCGGCAGAAAGCTGGGCAATGCCGTCTAAGATTAGCCCTGGATTTTTCTTGGGAATCAGCTTGCCGCTAAATAAAATTACGGTGCGATCGCCAAAATCCAACTCCGTGCGCAGTGCATCCCGCTGCCGCTGCTTTTCCTCAACGGGAATATTGATAAAGCGGTCGGGCACACAGTAATAGGCCAACCCCACGCGGCTGTGGTTGATGCCGTGCTTAATAACGTGGTCCTTATTCAGGGTGCTGATGGCGATCGCCGAGTCGAACAAGGTATACATCAGCCGATACACCAGCGATCGCAACTTGGCTTTAAGGGGCGATCGAGCCACCGCTTCGTCATTAGTTTCCACCCGCAAAGTGCACGGAATGCCCCGCAGCCGCGCCAAAATCGTTGCCCACACCGCACCGCGATAATTCAAGCTGTGCACCAGAACCCGATCCGGCTGTTCTTCAATGAGCAACTGCCCAAATCCTGGCGCATCGAGATCCTTAAACCCCGCTGGCTGCTGGGTTTGATTTTCATTCACAATGCGCGACCTATAGCCTTCCAATAAAGGCTCATCCCAGGCAAAGCTGGTGCCAAATTCCACATCTCGATAGCCCTGGATGGAAAAATCCGACAGATACGCCACCACACACTCGTTCCCCATAGCCGTTAGGCGATCAGACACGGCCCGAAATACAGGCGCATGATACTGCACAGGATGGGACGCCAAAATTAGGAGTTTCATTGAGGCTACGTTAGGTTTGGTTTGGAGTACCGACAGTTTGTTTTACGGCGCGATCAAGGGAAAATCGGGGACTATTGTCGAGCCTGTTTTTGGGGACCTTTAAGACTCTCTTCAAAGCTGTGGTCCCTGTGGGACTCTCCCTTATGCAGTTGCACAATGGTCGAAATGCCGTTTCACAGTGGTTGGACCATGATGCCAAAGCAAATTATGCTCCCTAGCCCTTTAGCTCAGTTTTCCCACGTTTTTCCGATCACGGTTTTGTTCACCCTAGGATTCATCTGGGGGCTGTGCTCAGTTAAACTTCAAACCCAATAATAACGACGGTTACAGCCCCTAGTCTGTTTGATTTAAGAGGGCGCGTACCCCTCACGGTGTGAGGCTTCTAGCCCTTAACTGAGCACACGCCCTACCCTCGGGGTCTTTATTGGTGCGATCGCCCCTGGTTATCCCCAGGATTTGTCCCCACCACTCTTTCCTATGACCTACAGTATTCCTATCTCCGACCTACCCGCCACCGAACGCCCTCGGGAACGGCTGGCTGCCCAGGGTCCCAGCAGCCTGTCCAACTCAGAACTGCTGGCGATTTTATTGGGCAGCGGTCAAGGAAAAGGTAAATTATCGGCGGTGGGGCTGGGGCATTTAATTCTTAAAACTTTAGGCACTTACCACCAAGATCCACTAACAGGGCTGCGAGACACCACCATTGAAGAACTGACACAAATTCACGGGGTCGGCTTCGCCAAGGCTACGTCAATTTTGGCAGCGGTGGAGTTGGGAAAGCGCATTGCCCAGTCACGCCCTCTGGAGCGCACCATCGTGGATAGCCCCAGCGTGGCAGCGGCGGCGATGGGCGAGTACCTAATGTGGCAAGCTCAGGAGCGGCTGGTGGTGCTATTGCTGGACGGTCGCAACGGCTTAATCGCCACCCAGCTCGTTACCATTGGCTCAGCGACAGAAACTTTAGCGCCGCCCCGGGAAATTTTTCAGTCAGCGGTGCGGCAGGGGGCAGTAAAAATCGTAGTGGGGCACAATCACCCATCGGGCAGCCTATCACCGAGCGATGATGATATTGAGCTAACGCGGCGGCTGTTAATTGGGGCACAGGTGCTGGAAATCCCCCTGGTGGATCACTTAATTTTGGGGCGGGGCGATCATGTGAGCCTGCGCAAGTTAACGGATTTGTGGCTTGAGATTCCCCAGGGGGAGTAGAGGGACAGGGGGAGGGGCGATCGCCTAGTGCCCTAAAACTTCATCACCTTGAGATTTCTAGGGAGAGCGTGTTATGTTTATGGTCCTGTCGGGCGATTAGCACAGGGGTAGCGCGCTTCCTTCACACGGAAGAGGTCACTGGTTCAAATCCAGTATCGCCCATTCAAATGCATTGAAATTGACGAGAAGCGGTAAAGAATTCAAAGCCTCACATTTATAGCAGCGACGGAGTGAGTTAAGACATACTGAAGAAAGCTGTTTTCTTCT
>CALGDE010000049.1 GCA_937883785.1 uncultured cyanobacterium | reverse complement strand
CAGGTTCCACTACCACTCCGCCATCCTGACTTCCTCTCCTAATCCTGCAACGCCATTCTTCGCTTTGGCGCCAGCAATGTGTTTTTTAAGGGATCGTGGTTCATGGGTTGGGTAGAAATACCTTGCTGCTAGACGGTAAAATTTTTGCAGTTTGAGAAACATTACCCGTTCAGGCGCTTTTATCCATGTTGGTGATCGCATTCCATCTTTCCCAGAAAGGACACCATTTAATAGGACTTGGTCTTACCGTCTACCTACTGGGCTTCACCGCGTGCTATTTGCAGGTACTGGGAAAAAAACTTGATGAGCGATCGTCCTCAATGGCGTCTACAGATGCCAACAGGGCAAATTTTTCAACTGCGGACCCCGTAAGTTCAGGCAGTTCAGGAAAAAATTGTGAAGAAGGACGGCAATCAGCCCCATGGAAGGATGCTGCTGTTATTGTCTTTCCCCCTATCTGGTCAGAACTGCTGTGGTTCCGTCGCCTATGGCGTCGCCCGTAGACTTTTCACCTGTAGAACCGTCGTCAAACTGTTTGCGGCTGCAATTTGTATTTAAGGCGTGCCATCAATTAGGTGCCAGAAGCCTCACACAGTGGGAAGTACACGCCTTTTTGAAATAAAAAAACAGGGGCTTACGATCAAAGGATTTAGATCTTAAATGATAGCAGCCCCCAGCTATCTCTGTGGTTTCGTAGGGAAAACATCAGCACCATGTTTGTCCTGGTCGCTGTTTTGCTAGCCCTAGGCCTCAGCCTCTTTGCCATTATTAAGACCAAAGGAGATATCTGTTTCAGGGGCATATTCCACCTTTAGCTGTTCTGCCAGTGCCAGCACTGACTGATTAGGAACTTGGATATAATCGCCGTCCTGTCCATATCTCAACAACTGGGGCAAGTTTGCGACCCAATTATCTTCATTCATCACGTCAGCTACCTTATCTGCAGTGAAATTTGAGCTTTGGAGGTGTTGTGGCTGAGACGGTGGCACGTTCATAACAGTATTGTTTGTCTTATGGTCAGTTGCTTTGCAAGTAACGATCCTCAGCAATCACTGACTGTTCTATGAATCCAAGAGTGAACCATAAATTGTCATACTTAAAATTGCTGTATTTAGTTCTATCTACTGCTTGAGCTCTGCTTACAACTTGCGATCGCTCCACGAACAAACATAGTGCCAAAGTACACAGATAGAAATCACTAGCACCTTAAAAAAGGTTGTATTTGCTTAGCGGTTTAATTACGAGTAAATGCAGAGCAGTCGTCTGTAAACGTACGGTTTCAAGATAGATATTTCCGTTGAGATTCAACCCTACCTTAATCAATTTTTTGACAGCATACGTTTACTGCGACAGAAGGACTCTTATGGGGAAGGAAGTCTAGGGTGAAGGAAATAATTAAGCATAAATAAATCAGGGAGACTTACTCCCGACGATACATATTGCCCAGCTCACACACAGTACATATTGAACGATGGTCTCCTGTGCACGTTAGGTGACAGTTTGCGATGGAATCTAGAATTAGAAGCCAATTTACTATTGAAATTGAGAGTATTGAAATTGAGCTCCAATTAATAATAATTTCTGCAAAAAAACTCAAATAAAATATAAGCTAACTGTGTTAAAAATTACTTTTGTCCTTGAGTTCCCCATGGTGAAACGCGGAATGATAGTGAGGGCAGACTCACTCTGACTTCAACATGGCTCAGAAAACGTAGAATGTATTTAAAGTATAAGAAGTAAGGAGACTATGACTAACTTTGAGTACTCTTTCGAGCGTTTTTGATAAGTGTCAAACTTAGGCATAGGCAACAAGTAAGGATGGCCTTTGCTCATGTTGATATTTACCTTAAGGTGGCTTTAAAAGATGCCTGACTGGTGGCTGCAAAGTATTTTGGAACTGACGTGTATTGTTCTGCTTCTCGAATTTTAGACTTGTTTAAAGCCTGCTCTCTGATTTGTTTGGGTTTGTTTCTGGTAATGCCTACATTTAGCTAGGGGAAGTCCGTGACCAGCGCGTTTCAGTCTCAGCGATCGCCAGAAGATTCTCAAGCGCCAACCCTTGAGAAAAAAGTGACTACTGTGACCATTTTGTTGGTGGAAGATAATTCTGCCGATGTGGTGGCGATTCGGCGATCGCTACGAGGAGAAGGGGGCGATCGCTTTCAGATAATCAACGTTGACAATTTATCTGCGGCGATCGACCAGTTGCAGGGGGAAGGTGCATCTATTGGGGTGATCCTGCTGGACTTGGGACTGCCCGACAGTGATGGTGTCGGAGCGGTGCAGGAGATATCACATCATGCTCCCAAAATTCCAATTGTGGTGCTGACTGGATGTGAAGATGATGAAACAGGGCGCCAAGCGCTGCACTACGGGGCACAGGACTATTTATACAAAGGGAACTTGCGGTCTGAGACCTTGATCAAGTCCCTGAATCACGCCATTGAGCGACAGCATATTTTAGGGCGACTGCGTCGTAGCCAAACCCATCTGGAAGAGCAACAAACTTTTTTGCGATCCGTGATGGACGCCAGCCCTACCTTGATGGCCGTTAAGGATTTGGCAGGATGCTATGTGGTGGCCAATGACTCCTTGGCAGCACTCTATGGCACAACGCCCGAGCAGATGATTGGTTATCGGGAATATCACGTGAACCCTAGCCAGGCCCAGGCTCGCCATCATGAGCAAGAGGAGTTAAAAGTTGTTCAGGGCATACGGGAGCACCAAATTGACCAGGAGCCATGTCAGGACTTAAGCGGTGGAGTCCGCTGGTTGCAAAGTATTCGTCGTCCTTTATTGGGGCGATCTGGAGCAGTGGAGTGGGTCCTGGTGGTGATGACTGACATCACGGCACGTCAGGAGGCGGAGCGATCCCTATGGGAACAGGCAGAGCGATCGCGCCTTTTGGGGCAGCTAACCTACCAAATTCGTGAATCACTACAGCTGCCGGATATTTTACAAACGGCGGCTAGCCAGGTGCGGCGATTTCTCCAGGTGGATCGGGTTATGATTTATAGCCTAATGCGGCGGGAAGTTGTGGATCTGAAGGCGGCGGACTGCGGAAAAGGTTATGGAATTTTAGAGGATGGTGGCGCGGCACTGGCTCCCATGTATAAATTTTGGGCGGTGCAAAGGGCCATGCAAAGGGTTGAGCAAGAGCCCCTGCACGGGGCCGTTGGCTTTGAATCGCGGGAGCAAATCGTTGAAGGCGTTAGTAGCTTGATCAAAGCTGGGGAAGGGCTTTCGTCAAATTCGGTCCTAGCTCAAATTGAGGCGTTGAGGGTGCGATCGCTGCTGGTGGTGCCCATTTTGAAAGGGGAGTATTTTCTTCGGGAGCAGCATCTACAGGCTCAGATTGGCGAGTCTGACGAGCTGGTGGGACTTTCGCCGAGTAATTTGCCCATGGACTTTATTGATGAAGGGGATTTAGATGCGGAAAACTTAAATCAGCAAAGTACAAATCAGCAAACTGCAAATCAGCAAACTGTAAATCAGCAAAGTCAGGACATAGAAGGCGATGCACAAGCTGTTGTGGCGCGGGGGCGATTATGGGGGGTGTTGGTGGCTCACCACTGCGCCGACGAGCGGCATTGGCCGCAGTGGGAGCAGGATTTTTTGCGTAATCTGTCGGAACAACTGGAGATCGCTATTCAGCAAGCCACTTTGTACGATCACTTGAGCAAGGTGAATCGCAAGCTAGAGCAGTTGGCGACGATGGATGGACTAACGGGGATTCCCAATCGTCGTTTTTTCGATCAAACGCTGCACCAAGAATGGAGTCGTGGACAACGCAGCGGTCAGCCTTTGGCGTTAATTGTGACGGATATTGATTTTTTTAAGCCTTACAACGACCACTACGGCCATCTAGCGGGAGACGATTGTTTACAGCAGGTGGCTCAGGCGTTGGCTAAGGTGGCTCGGCGGTCAACGGATTTGGCTTTCCGCTACGGAGGCGAAGAGTTTGCAATTATTTTGCCCAACACGACGATGCTGGGGGCGATCGCCGTTGCCCAGCAAGTTCTAGATCATCTGTGGAGTTTGTCCCTCGAGCACGCCCACTCTAAGGTGGCGAACCAAGTCACCCTAAGTTTGGGGATAGCCAGCTTTTTACCGTCATCACAACAGGACCCAGGTGACTTGATTCGGCGGGCAGATCAGGCATTGTTTATGGCCAAAGAAGCTGGGCGCAATCGAGCGATCGCCCTTGGTGACGCCTTAGAGGACCTACGTCCTATCCAGGTGCTCCACCCTCACGCCAACGAAAACCCCAGCGTTGACACATAACGCTGGGGTCTGAATGAGCCTTTGACGGTTCTTTATTTATAGATGTCCTTGCCAGGAAAAATGAGGGAAAACCCATTTAGCCGAAGCGACCGCTCACATACTCTTGGGTGTCCTGCTGCTGGGGGTTGTGGAAAATATTTTCCGTGCGGTCGTACTCCACCAAATACCCCATCTTGCCGCCACTATCGGTGGGCTTCGCATTGAAAAAGGCGGTGTAATCACTCACTCGGGACGCCTGCTGCATATTGTGAGTGACGATCACAATGGTGTAGTTCTTTGTCAGCTCTTTGATTAACTCCTCCACCCGCAAGGTGGAAATAGGATCCAACGCTGAACAGGGTTCGTCCATTAAAATCACTTCCGGCTGAATGGCGATCGCCCGGGCAATGCACAGTCGCTGCTGTTGTCCCCCTGACAACGCCAGTCCACTTTCTTTGAGCTTGTCTTTCACTTCGTCCCAAATGGCCGCCTGCTGGAGCGATCGCTCCACCAATTCATCCATATCTCCCTGGTAACCATTAATTCGAGCACCGAAGGCAATATTTTCGTAAATAGATTTAGGAAACGGATTCGGCTTCTGGAACACCATTCCCACCTGGCGGCGCAAATCCACCGGGTCCACTGACGAGTCGTAAATATCCACGTTGTTAAACGTAATCCGCCCATCCATTTTCGCTCCGGCTACCAGATCGTTCATCCGGTTGAAACAGCGCAAAATCGTGCTTTTTCCGCAGCCCGATGGACCGATAAACGCCACCACGCGATTGCGTGGAATATTTAAATAAACGTTTTTAACCGCAGTATTGCCGCTGTAGGACACGCTAACCTGTTCGGCCTGAAGCACCGCTTCCATTTGCCCATCCATGGCTAACTTCTCCTGCCCTTGCGAATCTCTAAGACGCGTCATGATTTAAACTCCAAAAGCATTACGCAGTAAAAAATACAAGCCTTTAAAAAGAAAGAATTCTGAGTGGCTATGGGTGCGGTGTGAAACCCAGTTCGGTGGCAGATCCCACTAAAGTCACAGCCCCAGAAACGCGCCTCTTAGTGACGCCGTTGTAGGTAGTTACGCAGTAGCACCGCCGATGAATTCATCAGCAACAGCACCCCCAACAACACAATGATTCCCGCCGCCGAGTTGGTATGGAATGCCTCTTGGGGGCGCGACACCCAGTTAAATACTTGAATGGGCAACACCGTAAAAGGACTTTGTAGGTTCTCCGGCAGAAAGGAAATAAACGTCAGCGCTCCAATGGTAATTAACGGTGCCGTTTCGCCAATCGCCCGTGACAGGGCCAAAATCGTTCCCGTTAAAATTCCCGGCAGCGCCAGGGGAAACACTTGATTGCACACCACCTGCCATCGGGTAGCTCCCAGGGCGAATCCCGCCTGGCGAAGGCTATCTGGTACCGCCCGCAACGACTCACGGGTAGCCACAATCACCACCGGCAAAATCAACAAAGCTAACGTCAGCGCCCCTGACAAAATACTGCGCCCGCCAGTAATAGGCCCCAGCCAACGCACAAATACCTGAAGCCCCAACAGTCCATAAATAATCGATGGAACCCCAGCCAAATTGTTGATATTGATTTCGATCGCCCGGGCAAACCAGCTGTCTTCGGCAAATTCTTCCAAGTAGATACCGGCCCCTACCCCCAGGGGAAAGGACACCACCGCCACAATCACCATGACCCAGATGGTGCCCACCAGCGCGGACAACAAACCCGCCTGTTCTGGCCTACGGGATGGGAATGACGTTAAAAAATCCCAGCTTAGGCGCCCCACACCATCTACCAGCACATCGCCAATCAACACTGCTAGTACCAGCACCAGCACCACTACGGCAGTCCAAGCCGCCGCCGAGAAAACACTGTCAATGCGGTAACGCTTGTTTAACTGGCTGTCAAATAATCCTTTGTCGTTGCCGCCGAGGGGCGATCGCGAAGGATCCGATGTTAAATTCGCCATTATTCGTACTTCTCCCGGAAGCGACGGACAAACCAAAAGCTAAAAATATTCAAAATCAGCGTCAGTACAAAGAGGCTCATACCAACGGCATAAATAGTTCTGTAAGCCAGAGATCCAGCGGGAGTGTCCCCCAAACTCGCCTGCACGATAAACGCAGTCATTGCCATCACCGGCACAAAAGGATTAAGCCCCAATCGAGGGTTTTGCCCCGCCGCCAAAGTGACAATCATGGTTTCCCCGATCGCCCGAGACACCGCCAAAATCACTGACGACACAATCCCCGACAGCGCCGCTGGCAACACCACCGAAATAATGGTTTCCCGCTTTGTTGCCCCCAAGGCATAGGCTCCATCGCGCAAACTTTGGGGCACCGCCGAAATGGCATCTTCGCTGAGGGAAGCCACCAAAGGCGTAATCGAAATACCCAACACAACCCCGGCACTTAAAGCATTAAAGCCTTCAAGCTCAGGAATAATCGACTGTAAAAATGGCGTAACCAGCAAAAGGGCAAAGTAGCCGAAAACCACCGATGGAATTCCCGCCAAAATTTCCAGTAGCGGCTTGAGAATACTTCGCACCTTTGGCGAGGCATATTCACTCAGGCAAATAGCCGACAGTAAACCCAGCGGCAATGCTACGGAAATTGCGATTCCTGACAGCATTACTGTGGCGCTAACCAGCACAAAAATCCCAAACTGGGCGCTGGAAAACAGCGGCGTCCACTTGGAGTCTGTCAGGAAATTAATAATAGAAACTTCCCGAAAGAATTCGAAAGTCTCGAAGATTAGCGTTGCAATAATTCCTATTGTTGTGGCAACAGAAACCAGGGCAAACAGGCCGAAGATTAACTTTACAGCCAGCTCAATTCGACGATTTAAAATTCGGGCTGGCTTCCACAAACTTGTGTCGTTCACAGGAATAACACTCATAACTTAGGTCAACGCGTCGCCCTCGGCATCACGCGCATTTTGGACCTAACCTTCCCACAACAATAGGACGGCTAATCCATGGGCATCTTACTGCACTGGCGGCATATTTAGACATATTCAAATAGCCACCAGCACCAAACTCTATAGATTGCCAACGATAAACAAAACCTGTTAATTAACTTGATCAATCTTTGGGTTTCTCAGAGACCATTATCAATGTTGTAATAACTTAAGAGGTGTCATTAATTAAGCTACAGGAGCAATTAAGCTACAAAAGCTTTAATCCGTAAACAGTGCATGATCTCTGGAATAAGGAAAAGCTCAAGGCTAAAGCTCAAAAAACTGCTGATTTTGACCCTTGGTTAATAACAGACCTTGGGGACCAAGTTTTATTTAATAGGATTTCTGTCCTCTGCATTTTTTGCGAAAGGATACCGTTATGCCCGAAACCTTAGAGGAGGTAATAAAAAGGGCGAGAGACATTTATTGGTTGGCTTAAGTCTGCCCCTCAAAGGTTAAAAATACCCCCCAGAAACCGTTAAATTGCCCTCAAAGAAACCCCCCGAAAAACTGATGTGTTGTTTCGGGGGAGATTTCGTACTACTACACAGAAAGTTGACGATTAGCTCATGCTAAAAGCTCACTTTACAGCTTGTCGCTTAGCTTGACGCCAACGGAAGAACCGCCTTCGAAAATGCTGCCAGGGGTGGCGGCACCAAAACGGTCAATAGCCTTAGACGCTAGGTCAGCGGGTAGGGGAACGTAACCAACCTCAGATATCAAGTTCTCGTTATCCTTCGCCAAGTGGAAGTCAATGAAAGCCTTGACTGCAGGCTTTTCTTCCAAGGACTTGGTGCTGACGTAGATGAAGATGGGACGTGCTAGGGGATTGTAGGTACCATCGGCAATGCTTTCTTCAGCGGGGGCAACGCACTCACCGTCAGCATTTTCGATTTTAACCACGGTCAATTTGTCCTTGTTTTCGGCGTAGTAGGCATAGCCGAAGAAGCCCAAACCGCCAGAATCAGAGGTGACCCCTTGGACGATAACGTTGTCGTCCTCAGAAGCAGTGTAGTCACCGCGGCTTTCGCCTTCTTCACCGGTGGTGGCGTCGGTGAAGTAGTCATAGGTACCGGAATCAGTACCAGGACCGTAAAGGCTTAGCTCCGTATCAGGGAAGTCGGAGCGAACTTGGTTCCAGTTGTTGATGGCCCCTTCTGCATCGGGTGCCCACATTTTCCCAAGCTCTTCGGGCTTTAAGCAGGCTGCCCAATCATTCTCGGTGCTGACAACCACAGACAAACCGTCGAAAGCAACGGGAAGTTCCACAAAGTCAATGCCGTTTTCGGTGCAAATGTCGATTTCCGACTGCTTAATGGGGCGAGAGGCATTAGAAACGTCGGTTTCGCCCACACAAAATTTCTTAAATCCGCCGCCACTACCGGATACACCCACGGTGACGCGGCTTTCAGGGTTGGCTTTCATAAATTCTTCCGCCATTGCCTCGGAAATGGGAAAGACGGTGCTGGATCCATCTACTAGAACGTCACCGCTGACACCGCCGCCTGCTGCTGCTCCAGACTCTTCACCTTCGGAAGTTGCGGCTGAATCTTCACCACCGCTGCCACCGCAGGCAACTAGAGATAGGGCCAGGCAGCCCGCAAGAAAACGAATGGATTGTTGCTTAAACTGCATTGCGAAACTCAAAGTTGACTTTTCTTTTTCTTGTGATGCGATGAAAAAGTGGAAGCGAAGCCTGGGCGCAGCCACCACAAATTCAGTGAGTTAATTACCCTATTAATGAGTAATTGAAGTGGTTTTCTTTTGTCAAGTTAAGGTATGGTTAATGATCGATTATTTATATATTAAATAATCTGAGATTCCTTTTATTCCGTTGTTTTTATTGCGGTTTATGGGGTGATCGCTCCATCTTTCTCAGGTCTTGAATACATGAATTTCTGTGATTTTGTGTATTTTTAGTGCAACGATCTAGGAGTTTTGGGAGGTAATGAATTTGAATCGTCAAAACAAACGGCGCTGGAAATATGAAATATTTGCGAATACTTCTTGCAGATATTTTATGGACTGGACTGTTCTGGTCCATAAAATTGCCAGTAGTTGTAAGCAGCGTAGGCAAGGGTAATGATGCCGGTGGCGATCGCCTGTTCGTCGGGATCAAATTTGGGGTGATGTAGGGGGTAGTTGGGGCGATCGTTCCAGCCCACGCCTAGGCGAAACATAGAGCCAGGGGCTTGGTTCAAATACACCGCAAAATCCTCTGCCCCCAGGGAAGGATCGGGCAAAATTTCGATTTGAGCATCGCCGAGGGCCTGGCGAGCGGATCGTTCCAAAATTTGAGTTAGGGCAGGATCGTTTTGGACGGAGGGCACACACACGTCGTAGTTCACTTGACAGCGGGCGCCATAAATCTGGCAAATTTGGGTGGCAATATTGGTGATCCACTGGGGCAAGGTGGCGGTGGTTTCCGGATGGAGCGATCGCACAGTGCCCACTAGCCGTACCCGATCCGCAATGATATTGGGAGCTCGCCCTCCTTCGATTTGCCCAAAGGTGAGCACCACCGGGCGCAATGGATTGTGGGTGCGGCTGATGCTTTGTTGGAGGGTGGTAATTACCTGGGCGGCAATCCAAATAGCGTCGATGGCTTCATGGGGGCGGGCGCCATGTCCCGATTCCCCCTCGATAATGATTTCCAAATCATCGGCGGCAGCGGTGAGGGCCCCGTAGCGAATACCGATAGAACCGCCGGGGATCGAGGGAAACACATGGAGAGAAAAAATACCGTCCACGTCATCCATGGTGTTTTCGTCTACCATCCACTGGGCGCCCTTGGCAATTTCTTCAGCGGGCTGAAAGAGGAAGCGGGCGTTACAGGGAATTTCAGCCTGGAGCTGGGCAAGCACCATGGCGGTGCCCAGACCAACGGTGGTGTGTATGTCGTGACCGCAGGCGTGCATAATGCCAGAAAATACCGAGTCGAACACCACACGGGTACGCTCTTGGATCGGCAAGGCGTCCATATCGGTGCGAATTCCCAGGAGGGGGCGATCGCGATCGCTCTGAATCTCCGCTGTCAGTCCGGTTTTGCCAATACCTTCCTTCACGGGAATGCCGGCCGCTGACAGGACTCCAGCCACGTAGGCAGCGGTTTGGTACTCTTTGCCGCTAAGTTCAGGATGGGCGTGGAGGTGGCGGCGAATTTCCAAAAAACGCGGATTAAGGCGGGCGACAATATCTTTGATTTCCGCCAGAACGGCGCTGCTTGAGGAGGTCACAGGAAATTGCAACGAAGCCATAGGATTAGAAACTTAGAACGCTAGAAAGTGGACGGCAATGGGAAAGAGAAGAGGCGGTATAAAGCACTGATATGGGAAAGCAGTTTCAGAAAGTATGATCGGCTCTCGAATGGGTAGAACAGTCAGCAAGCCCTGAGGGTCATCGTTCGCGAAGGGTGGGCAAAGTGGGCAAAGCCAATGGTGCAGATTTTGCTTCGATTGCGTGCCTCACACGTGCCTCAAAATTGTCCTGTCTTTTATCGAGCTGACCATAGTTCCCTAAGGGCAACTTAAGGACCACTTAAGCGAAACTTTTTTTACGACTACTCTTAAGGGAGCTTTGCGTAAGTTCTGACTGCAATGATTTGTTTGGCGGCAATTTGGAAGGAGGTGGTCAAGCACGACATTGTTGCGGGTGAGCGACTATTTTCGGCTAGGGCGTGTCATCCAGCGAGCACCAGAAGCCTTACATCGTGGGGAGTAAACGTCTTTCTAAAGCAAAAGGCGCTAGGGGCTAAAATCCTCACGGCTACGAGCTTTGAGGCTTAAATGATCACAGCCCTCAGTATTCTTAACGAATATTTTCGAGTGATTTTCCTAGGGTGTATTTTGCCGGGCTATATAGTACGAGGGTGCAACGTTGTGCTGATTTTCCGGACATTCAACCTATGGCTAGTGCAGAATATGGAAAGCCGGATATACCGTCGAGAAATAATGGCGACGTAAGCGGCTAACACTGCAAGCCTAAGCAATTAAATCCGGGTAATTACCGGTTAGTTGTTTCTTGTTATTTTCCGGGACGGATGCCGGCTGGGGTCATCAATACTGCGATTACACCGTAAGTATTTCCTTTACGTATCTATTTTTTCGTATTGGGATTCGCCTGTAGATTTGCCAACTTGTCGAGACTTTATGGCCACCTACTCTTCGCCAATCGACTTTCCCGTTACCTTTGCCGATGAGGGGGCCATTTTGTTGATCCCCGAACGCCTGTGCGTTACTGAAGCCGTTGCCTTTAAAGATATTTGCGCTCAGCTTTGCCAACGATCGCCCCGCCCTCGATCCATTATTTTGGATCTGCGCCACACGGTGTTTATAGATAGCAGCGGTATTGGGGCGATCGTTACCAGTTACAAGGGCGCTGGCGCCGTTCAAATCCCCCTAAAGCTTCGGGAAGCGGGACCCCAGGTGATGGCGGTACTGGCCCTTACCGGATTGGACGCTGTTTTGGATGTGCAACCAGCTCCCCAGGTGGGTTCCAAAATCGATGGACGCCGGCGAGAAGAGGCATTGCCAAATACCCATCCGTCGGTGCGATCTCTGGTAAAGCGGATTATGGATATTGTGGGATCCTTAATTGGGCTGGTGGTGACGGGGATTTTAGCCATTCCCATTGCGATCGCCATCCGCATTGATAGCCCCGGTCCCATTTTCTTTTCCCAGGAACGCTGCGGCTGGCTGGGCAAGCGCTTTCGTCTATGGAAATTTCGGTCTATGGTGCCTGACGCCGAGGCCCGCCGTCATGAGGTGGAAAATCAGGCGGAGGGGGCGTTTTTTAAAAACGACTGTGATCCTCGCATTACACCGGTGGGGCGGTTTTTGCGCCGTACCAGCCTGGATGAGCTGCCCCAGTTTTGGAATGTTCTGAAAGGGGAGATGAGTTTGGTGGGAACTCGACCGCCCACCCCCGACGAAGTGGCCCATTATGAAGTACCCCAGTGGCAGCGGCTGGATGTGCGGCCGGGAATGACGGGAGAATGGCAGGTGAATGGGCGATCGCAGGTTAAAAACTTCGAAGACGTGATTCGCCTGGATTTGGCTTACCAAGAAAATTGGAGCCTTGGGCATGATCTCAAGCTAATTTTTAAAACAGTTTGGATCCTATTTCAAAAAAACAGCGGCGCTATGTAGAGGGGACAGGGGTTGCGACGGCGAAATTGGCGGCAAAAGTTTGATAAGTTGACGCGCGGAGGAGCAGGACGACGCTTTTTACTAACGCCGCCCCGGTGTGCTAAGTGTCTGAGTCGATCCTCGCGACGACAGTGGTTGCGACTGCAGCAATGGTTAAAAGGTAAGCCTAGGAATAATCAGCCAAGGGTCGTGGCGGAGCCTAGGGCTGACCAGCGAGCTCCCAATCGAGTGGAGCGGTTTAACTGTCCCAGCCAAGTGGACGCAGTGCCGCAAATTTTGGCGTGGCTTGAGGGGTTGAACCTAAAATTATCGGCGGCGGCAACGTGGGAGTGTCGCATTATTTTGGTGGAGGCGTTTACCAATGCGGTGCGCCATGCCCACAAGGATCGAGGTGGTGAGTCGAAGCCTCTATTTGTGGGGCTAATCATTGAGGTGTGGGAAAGCTGGATTGAAATTCAAGTGTGGGATACAGGGGAGCCCTTTGATATGCCCAGGGTGCTAGAAACCATGCGGCGGCAAAATGAAGCGGAGCCGTTGCGCTATGGATCGGGGCGAGGGTTACTGCTAATGGAACAGGTATCGGATCAGCTAGCCTACGAACGCCGGGGCGATCGCAATTGTCTAATTGCTCGAAAGAAGCTGGGCGATCGTCAACGCTGATACCCCCTTGCCCTTGAAAAGCCCCTCTATCTGAAACAGCCTGAACCTTTTTCGAGCGGCGAGCCATATGTCAAAAAACTAAGAGCACCTACTCCCCACTACGTAAGGCTACTGGTGCTCAATGATGAAACGCCCTAAACCCAGGCAAAAAGGGTGAAGATCTACCCTTAACCCTCTTTTAGGAAGGAGGGGAATTAAAAAGGGGAGACCTTCCGCCACTGTCCACGCCCTATGAACGCTGGCGAGAGGCCAGCTTTTCAGAGACTTCCTGAGCTTCCCGTAGCAAATCATCCAAAGCCCCACTCTCTTCATTCTGGGTCGGCAGCAGGTTCTTTGCCTGTAGGGTCATATGAAGCTGCATATCTGCCACATAGCTACCAACACCTTCGCGAGAGGAGCGAGAAAAATCTTTTAGGGCGATGGAGTTGATATTGCTCTTCATTAAAGTGCTCCTAACGGGTAGCAATGGTGTTGGGGCGACACTGACTATAGGTGCTGCTGACGTACTTACGAACAAATTCTTTTTGTGCACACAGCAATTCATGCACAAAGTCTAATTCTTACGCCAGCCCAGTGGGTTTCTATCTCAGCTCAAATAGAAATTAACATGGGGTCTTAAACGGTTAAATTACAGCGCAACGATCTTTAACGAATGTTATCTCCTGCCATAGAGGCTGCTAATTCTCAATTGTCCAATACTCAAGGGGCTAGCTCTACTCCGTTAACGGCGATCGCCCCCTTCCCATGGATTTCAAACGACCGGTGGCTGCAATCAGTGGAAGCGGCGGTAAAAGAGGTGATTGCCCCACAAGCCGCTCAGCTTGACCGGCATCCCCAAGTCCTACGGGAGGCGTTTGATTGGTTGGGGCAGCAGGGATGGCTACACCTGCGCGGGGGCGTTAACGGTCAAGAGTTAAGCGACCTGCACATGGGGCAGTTTCGGGAGGTGCTGGCGCGATATTCGGGATCGCTGACGTTTTTGCAAATTCAACACCAAAGCGCTGGAGCCATGGTGGGCAGCAGTAAAAATCTGGCGCTGCGGGAAGCAGTTTTGCCGAGATTGGCCACGGGGGAATGTGCCCTGGGCATTGGCTATTCCCATTTACGGCGATCGCCCTCTCCAGTAACGGCGAGGTCAGTTCCTGGTGGCTACACATTATCGGGAACGATGCCGTGGGTAACCGGATGGGGGTGTTTTGAGGCCTTTGTGGGAGCAGCGGCCTTAGAAGACGGTGGCTCAGTATTTGGGTTGGTTCCCTTCGGTGGTGAAATAACCCAAAATGATGGTCGCCTCAGCTTTGGGGAGCCCATGGAACTGGCGGCGTTTAGCGCCACCCAAACGGTGACCGTTAGCTTCGACGATTGGTTTTTGGCGGATGATCAGGTGCTATATCGGCGATCGCCCCAGTGGATTAGTGAAAATGATCGCAAAAAGGTTCTTTCCAGCAGTTTCTTTGCCCTCGGCTGTACCCAGGGCAGCTTAGATCTATTGCAGGGATATTTGTCAAAACGCAGCGAAGTGGCAGAAACGTTGGGGGAAACCATCGAGGCGATCGCCACAGAGCTACACCAGTGTCGTCAGGTGATTTACCAGCACTATCGTAATGACCGTCCTGGTGGGGCTGAACCGTTGGACTATGGGGCGCAGCTCACTTGGCGGGGGCGGGCGATCGCCCTAGCCCTCCACGCCGCCAATATTGCCGTCATCACCAGCGGTGGCGCGGCAAATTATCGGGATCATCCTGCCCAGCGGCTCTCTCGGGAGGCGATCGTCTTTGGTGTCACCGGGCAAACCAGTGCTGTTCTCCGTACAACCCTTGAAGCACAGGGCATCTCAACACGCTAAAGTATTCGGATATGGGAATTGGGTGTGAACCCCTTATTTCCCAGCGTTTTTCTAACGTTATCTTCCAACGTTCTATCGCGGATCGCCTTTAACAATGCCAGGAATGCCAGGAATGCCAGCAAACGACTCTATTCCCAATATTCAGGCGGTACAAGCTCCTTACGGTGGCGGTCCCAGCGCCTACCGCACCCCGCCACCGGACCTACCGTCCTTGCTGCTAAAGGAGCGCATTGTTTACATGGGTATGCCCCTAGTCCCTGCGGTAGCTGAGCTAATTGTGGCGGAGCTGCTGTATCTGCAATACGAAGACCCTCAAAAGCCCATCAAGGTTTATATCAACTCCATGGGTACCTTGGGCTTTGAAAGCGACGCCTTCGCCATTTGCGACACCATGAGCTACATCAAGCCGCCGGTGCATACCATTTGCTTAGGATCCGCCGTTGGTATGGCAGCACTGCTGTTGGCAGGGGGAACAAAAGGATTCCGCGCCAGCTTACCCAACGCCAAGATTGTGTTGCAGCAGCCCCAAAGCGCCGCCCGTGGTCAAGCCACCGACATTCAAATCCAAAGCCAGGAAGTGGTTCGCACCAAAAATATGGTGGTGGACGTGATGTCCGCCTACACCGGGCAAGATCCAGATCGCATTCGTCAGGATATGAACCGTCGTTACTACATGACGCCGGACGAAGCCAAGGAATACGGCATTATCGACACGGTGCTAGATCCTCAAGCTCCCGAAGCCAAGCTTCCTCCCGTTGCCAGCAGCGGCATCGGTTAAGAAGCCTCCAGAATTTTTCGACACAACTTCCGTGATTTTCTCAGCGCAGTACTAGAACGTTTCCAGGAGCAACAGTCCTATGCCTATTGGTATTCCCCAGGTTCCCTATCGTCTTCCCGGCAGCCAATACACCCAGTGGATCAGCATTTACAACCGCCTTTACCAGGAGCGCATTATTTTCTTGGGTAAGGAAGTGGACGACGAAATTGCCAACGAAATCGTCGCCGTCATGCTGTATTTGGACTCAGAAGACTCCAGCAAAGATATTGTGCTGTACATCAACTCCCCTGGCGGTTCGGTGACGGCAGGCATGGCCATTTACGACACCATGCAGCATATTCAGTCTAATGTGGTGACCATTTGTGTCGGTCTCGCGGCGTCCATGGGGGCGTTTCTGCTGTCGGCGGGGGAAAAGGGCAAGCGGCTGGCGCTGCCCCACTCGCGGATTATGATCCACCAACCCAGTATGGGAGGCTTCCGAGGGCAGGCCACAGATATTGATATTGAGGCGAAAGAGATTCTGCGTACCCGTAAGCAGCTAGATCAGGTGCTGGCGGATAACTGCGGTAAAGGTGTGGATCAGGTTCGTAGCGATACGGAGCGGGATTATTGGTTGTCCGCTCAGGAAGCTCTTGACTATGGCTTGATTGATCGGGTAGTGGAAGACCGCAACGTTCAGAACTAGGGGTGTTTTAGGGGAGTTCTCTAGAAAAGGTGCCTCAAATTTAAGGGGCTGTCAGAAGCTTTAAGCGCTGGTGCCCCTCACTCCAATCCCCTCTCTTCCCGTAGGAGAGGGGATCTTTTATGGGGTATTTTGGGGCTTATTTGCCATTGCGCAGGGTCCAGGCTTTGCTTAGAAGCTTAAACCAGCGCTTTTGGGTTTGTTTAGGGGTGCAGGCGATCGCCCCTGCCAAGGTATCGTCATCAACGCCCAACTGCTTCATGCTCACCAAATTACGATCCGTGTCGTCTAGCTCCGCCCAAAACTGATCCCACTGATCTACCGATAGCCCTAAACGGGTGTCTAACTCAGCCCCTAGCCACTGGTGCACTAGGTCCCACTGATGAATGCGAGCAAAGCGCTCCACATGGTACTTGAACCGCTGTTGCAGATAGTCCCGCTGGCGGGAGGTCAGTCCTAAAATTTCGTCGATTTCCGGCGCTGCCATGTCCTGCAGGCGCAAGGTGAAATAGTCAATGCACTCTTCCTGGTTCTGATCCTTTAGGTACTGGATTAGCTCCTGGACAATGCGATCGCGCAACACCGCCTCGGAGGGATCCACCGCTTCGGATACCATCTTTTCCCGGACCTGTTGGGCCGCACTAGACCGAGCTTGAGCTTCCGCCTCTTCCGTGCGCGCCGCTTCCACCGCCTGTTCAATATCAATATTTAGCTCGGGAGGCAGCCGCCGAGAAAAGGTCTTTGCCCGCAGCACCACCAGCTGCTGATTGCGGCAGCCAGGGAGGGAAATTCGCCGCTTAGCGTACTGTTCCGTAAACATTAGGTATTCTGCCAACTCCAGCCGGGTACGGGGCTGGTAGGTGGCGTCCACGTCGTTTTCCCGGCGGAAGGCACGAAGGGATTCAATATAAAACGCCTGCATAAAGTCTTCAATCAGCACATAGCGAGCCTGGAAGCCCATTTGCACATTGGCGGGGGCTACGTAGCGGTAAACGATGGCGCTTAAGGTGGTATGAAGCTCCTGGCGACCGCGGCTATTGCCCATGTTGTAATAGCCCAGGCACTTATTTAAACGATGGCGAGCTAAGGATAACTGCCAGTGGCGCACTTCACCAGAACGCTGAATTCGGCGGCTTTTTTCGCAAACTCGCTCCACTTCGCTAATCATTCTGCGCAACACGGTTTTGGCGCGGGCGGGGGTGCGATCAGTGCTATTTACCAGGTCGCTGTAGAGAATATCCAAGAGGGATGGGGCGATGGTGCTGGTATCAGCTATATCAGTGGAGTCAGAACCGGAGGTGGGCTCCGTCAGGGACAAATTAACGTAGCTGGACATATCCGGTGATGGTAGAGCTGCGGGTGCATTCGCTCGATCCTTGATTTTTGGGCGAGCGGTGGATCCGGCGATAGCAGTGGAAGTGGGAGCAAGTTTGACGTTAACCATAAGTTCCTCCGTGGTGGGGGATGCACCGAAACAGCGTTTATGAGGTCCAGGGGGAGGCTGGCGTTTTCAGCCGCTGTTAGAGAGGCTGCAACCGGGCTCCGTTCCTGACACCTTTACTGTAGGGAGGGTATCCGGACGGAACTTTGCCCGATGTGGCACTCTTTTTTCCACATCCCCAAAGGTCATCCACCTGCTTAACCGGTTAGAGCCCCCCTAACGGCTTTAACCCCAGTATTGGCAAGGGATCAAGGGCATTTGAGAGGCTAAAGACTTTGTCGTTAATTCGGGCAAATTTCCGCTAGAAATCAACCAGTTAGGGAATCGGCCTTTTTTGCCCAGGCGATCGCCCCCTTCCAAAAGCGCTACCCAAGCTCCGCGAAACCTAATAGCCTGGACCAGAAAAATCGCACGGAGTTCAGCAAGCTGTCCCTTTCCCGGGGTGCGTCATCGAGGAACTCCAGAAGCTTGGTCCGGTGAAAAAATACTGTTTTGTTGGGTCTTGCCTAAAAAAAGTCTGGTGCCATCACGTTAACCAGGCAAGACTCTGAGCCAGGGGAGCAACACAAGCTTTTCGTTAGCCACTGCGCATATTCACCTAAAAAGCGTGGAATAGGAGGTATCTAAAAAATAATTTCCCCACTTTTTCCTCAGAAGCTTGACAAGTCTCAATTGTTTTAAGTATCTTGAATACCGCGCCAGAAACAAGCGCATCCCACTAATCCTCAGTAGCTCAGTGGTAGAGCGGTCGACTGTTAATCGATTGGTCGCTGGTTCGAATCCAGCCTGGGGAGTTTTTAAGAAAAGAGAAAGCCCTGTAGAAGGGGACGTCTAGTTGATTGGTAGTCAAGATTTTTCTGTGTATAGAAGCGAAACGGCTGTTAATTCATGCACTGTCGGTTAGCGCTTCCCATTGCTGTCTATTAAGACCTGTGCTCAGTTAGATGTCAGGAGCTTTGCACCATGGGGAGTATACGCTCTTTGAAATCAGAAAACGTGAAGACGTTGAACTGACAACTAAGGGCTGTAACCCTCGCTGTCATTAGATCTGAAATTTACTTGAGCACAGCCCCTAGTTGCCAGCGCTGGGAAGGCGGCTTTTTTGCATAGCTCGTTTTAAGTAAATCTGAGCCACGCGATCCTTAGGGCAGCTTTGCAAGTATTGGGCCAAAATCTTAATTGCCTTGGGATATTGCTCTGAGTAGTAGAGCCACAGGGCAGATTCAAACTCAGCCTTCTTGTTTAGCCGGCGATCGCGCACCTCCGGTTCTAATCCATCCAGCACTTCAAAAATCGCCACCGGCACCGACTTCCCCTTAACCTGTTGACGATCCACAAACCGCAGCTTGATCGACGCCGGATCCGCCATACTTACTAGGGCCTGCTGGGAAATTAACAGGGGCGTGTCATACTCCTTCGTTAAACTTTCTAGGCGTGACGCCAAATTCACCGCATCACCGATCGCCGTTCCATTCATGCGATCGCGACCTCCCACTGTACCCAACCTTAGGCTCCCCGCATTGATACCGATGCCAATTTCGATGGGCTGCCATCCCTTGGTGGACCGTGTTTCGTTGTAGCGCTTTAGGGTGTGCAACATTTCTGTGGCTGCGGCGATCGCCCCCTCACTTCCCTGGGGAAACAGCGCCATAATGGCATCACCAATAAACTTGTCAATAAAGCCCCCGTGCTTGTGGATTACCGGCTCCATTCGCGACAGGTACGCATTAATAAACTGGAAATTTTCCGACGGCGTCATCGTTTCTGACAAGGTGGTAAACGCCCGAATATCCGCAAACAAGATGGCCATTTCCTGTTCAATTTGGTCCCCCAGATCCACTTCCAAGATGCTGTCTTTCTGGAGCAAATCCAGGAATTCATGGGGCACAAAGCGGCCATAGGCAACAGTGAGATGGGTAAGTTCCAGATGGGTTTTCAACCGGGCTAATAACTCCCGTTTCGAAATGGGCTTGGTTAGGTAATCATTGGCTCCCACCTCCAGACCTTGGACAATGTCATTAACTTGATTTTTCGCCGTCAGCATAATCACCGGTAAATCTCCCGGTGAATAAGTTTTCCGTAGCTGCTGAGTGGCTTCGTAGCCGCTCATAAAGGGCATCATAATGTCCATCAAAACCACATTAGGCAGCCACTGTTCATCCAAAATTGTCCTCAACGCAGCCTGCCCGCTACCGACGGTGCGCACCTCATAAAATCCATTGCCTAGATAATCTGCCAACACCTTTTGATTAATGGGTTCATCGTCAACAATCAGAACCCTAAAGATAGAATCTGCCCCTTCAACGGATACCTCTTCTGAGAACAAATTAATTTGACTGATCAGCTCGTCGTCAATATTTTCCAGTGAAAACTGAGAGGTTTCTTCGACCTGATTGAGGACCGCCGCCTCTGAAGCCAACGCAGTTAAAGGTACGTCAGAGTTGACTAGAATTTTCCTCGGTTCTGCCTCATTGCTGTGATCAGTTTCTAATTGCTGATTTTGTAATTGCTGATTTGATTGCTGAATTTCCCCTTGATTCAACCGTTGTTCAGATAGCTTTTGGTGGACCAGCTCCGCCCGAGGCAATTTTACGAAAAAGGTGGACCCTTCTCCCACGGTGGACTTAACCCAAATTTCACCATGGTGTAGTTCCACAAGCTGGTGGGTAATCGCTAATCCTAATCCAGCGCCGCCGTACCGTCGGGCAGTGGTGCCGTCCCCCTGTTCGAAGGCTTTAAAAATATGATCTAGGTTTTCCTTAGCAATCCCCACCCCTGTGTCGGTAACGCTTAATAAAATCTCCGAGCCGTCTTCTCCGTCTACCGATTGCGCCTTAACGGTAATCGTTCCCGCTTCCGTAAATTTCAAGGCGTTGCCAATAAGGTTGTTTAGAATTTGGTAGATGCGATCGCCATCTCCCCAAAGGCGCGGCAAATTCTCTTCAACGTCAGACGTTAGCAATAGGTGCTGCATTTGCGCCTGGGCCTGATAAAGCTCAATCACATTTTTAACAATGGGACTGATATCCAAGGATCGACAGTCTAGAAGCAGCTTATTGTTTTTAAATTTGGAAAAGTCGAGAATATCGTCCACTAGGTGAATCAGTCGGTAGCCACTTTGGACAATGAGGGACAAGCTTTTGTACTGGTTGGGGTTGATCACCCCGATGGACCCGTCCGACAGGGATTCTGCTAGCCCAATAATGCCGTTTAGGGGAGTGCGCAGCTCGTGGGACGTATTGGCTAAAAACTGGTCTTTAAGTTCATCTAAGCGGTGCAATTCTCGATTGGCAGATTGTAAATCCAAGGTGAGATCGCGCACCAAGGCTTCTAAATTGGCGTTAAACCCCTCTAACTCTTCAGTTTTTTTTTGCAGGGCATCCATCACTTTGTTGTAGCGCTTGGCGATATACCCTGCTTCCGTATTGGGTTCCACCGGCACCCGCGTCCGTAGGTCGCCGCCGCGCACGTGCTGATCCATCACCTCGAATAAATCATGCAGCTCCGTCCGGGCATTATGCTCCGCCACATTAAGCCCTATGCTTTCCGCCTGGAGGGACACCCGCAGGGGCGATCGCCGATTAAGAATCAGCAGCAGCACATAGGACAGACCGAAACCCCAAGCGATCGCCACCCCCACCCCTAATCCCTGCACCGCAAACTGTTCTAAGCGGTTAAGCCCCGTGCCCAACACCTGGGGATCCCCAAAAATCGCCACCGCCAAGGTTCCCCAAATGCCGGAAATACCGTGGACCGGAATCGCCCCCACTGCATCATCAATATGCCATCGCTCTAGCTGACGCTCCATCCACAGCATCAGCATCGCCGCGATCGCCCCCACAAAGGCCGACTGGGGAGTGGTCATCGCGTTACAGCCCGCTGTAACCCTCACTAGTCCTGCCAAACCCCCGTTAATCAAGGGCTCCACATCGGGAATGCCCCGTCGCCACCAGCTAAAAACACTGGCCGTCAACATACCGCTGGTGCCCGCAATTAACGTGTGCACAATAATTCGCGCCACGCTGGCATCCAACATCAAACTACTGCCGCCGTTAAATCCCAACCATCCCAACCACAGCAACATGGTGCCCAACATGGACAGGGGTAAATCGGATCCGCCAATTTTGCGCGATCGCCCCCCTTTGCCAAAGCGCCCATGGCGAGCTCCCACAATAAGCAGCACCGCAAAAGCCACCGACGCACCCACCAAATGCACCACCGTCGACCCGGCAAAATCCACAAACCCAATGCGAGCTAACCATCCCAGGGACCCGCCATTCTGAATGCCATTCCACGCCCAGTGCCCAAACAAAGGATAGATAATCGCCGCATTGAGCAGGGAGATTAGCAAGTACCCCCCATAGTGAAGACGCTCCGCCGCTGCCCCCGACACAATGGTCGTAGCCGTGCCGCAGAACATCGCCTGAAACACAAAAAACGCCGCAATGTAGGGCGCCCCCTCAACACTGACAAACCAATCACTGGCGCCAAACCAGCCGCCAACGGTGTCCCCAAACATCAAGGCATAGCCCGACATCCAGAACACCAACACCGCCAGCCCAAAATCAGACAGGTTTTTAACCGCCACATTAATACTGTTTTTTGAGCGGGTTAGACCAGATTCCAAACACAGAAATCCAGCCTGCATCAAAAAAACGAGGGCGGAACAGCCTAAAAGCCAGGCAATGTCCTTAATGGGCACCTTTGCTAACCTCAGTCTTAAATTTCGACACGCTACGGCTCACGGTAAAAAAATGAGTAATTGAGCGCAAGTTCCACCGTGAAACGATCAAAATGAAATTATTTAAAACACATTTTCAAAACACAATACAAAAGAAGTCGAATAAGTATAAATACTGATCGAGGCTCTCGATCAACTGATTAATAAGGGCAAAAATAATGGTGACTAAGAGGACGTCTGAAAAGTAAGAAAGCTAACGGAGGTTAATCTGTAATTACGA
>CALGDE010000048.1 GCA_937883785.1 uncultured cyanobacterium | reverse complement strand
ATGCTGTAAGTCATGGCTAAAAAGGCTTTCACCTACTCTGTCACCCCGTCAGGGTTTCAGGTGGGTGTAAATCAGTCCAGCGCAGTAAAGGAAACCTGTGGCGCGGATTGAGAAGTTGGAATTTTTTGGGGCTGATGGAGAGATTGAGGGTGCCTTCAAAATAGCCGTCTAGATCCAGACCGCCAGCTTTGAAGTGGGTCTTTTGCATGGCGATCGTGCTTTTTGGATAGGGGCTATGGGGCGATTCCCCCGAAGCAACACCATGCCCCGCCACCAGGATTCCTTCAACTTGCAAGTCAAACTGATCCACGATTTCTTGCCCGGCTTACTGACCTATCGATGCCACTTCTTCGGGCTGTTCTAAACAATGCACGTTACCAATATCGGAACCGGAGCTGGAGGAATGGGCGATTAGCTGGGGAACGCCATTGGGGGCGAGCTGCCAGCCAGTGGCTTCTTGAATTTTGTCAGGGCGGTTGGGGTGTTGTTCCGTGGAGTTAGGCATAGGGGGAGTGGCGAGGGATTCGCCTCCGTTGCCCTCTTGGGTCCAATCTCGCATATCGCGCCAGTGGGTGTTGGCAGAAATAAATTGCGTGGGATCAATGGGTCGCCCGCCCCGCCCGATCGCCGTAAATGAATTCCCATCAGCGGCGGCGCAGGCTTTAAGCACCTGGCTGGAAGGGTCGATTACGCGCAGGGGTAGTTCCACAACAGTGGAGGCTGGATCCAGTTCGGGGGTGGTAACACTAACGGTGCCGCTAAAGGCGGTGCCTAGTTCGGAGCTGGCGGTGATGTCGCTTTGGCTGGTGGGTTGAGATCGTAACTCTGTGCCAAAAATCCCTTGGGTGAATAGGCTCACCTGCCCCCCTCGCCCGGCGATCGCATTGGCGGTGATATCGCTATTGTCCAGGGCCACCAAAGTGGCGGTGTCGATAAAAATATTGCCGCCGGTGGACTCACCGCTGGCGTTGGTGGAAATCGTGCTTTGGTTGCGCAGTTCTAGGTTTTCGGTATTTAAAAATAAGTTGCCCCCGGTGCCCGTGGCGGGTTCGGCGCTAATGGTGGATCCGCTGTCCAGGGTGAGGCGATCGCTAGTCAACCGTAAATCTCCAGCGCGCTGCCCTCCTTCCTCATTACTCACCGCAATTTCTGCCCCGTTGCGCAGGGTAATGCTGTTGGCACGTACGTCGATATCCCCCGCCGCCCCAAACCCCGTACGGTTCGGATCCAAAGGCGCTTCGCCGGTAATGGAGCTACTGCCTTCCAAAGCGGCGTCGCGGCTAGCGTCGGATCGCAGACCACTGGGGAATCCTTCCGGAGAACTGCCGGACGCTTCGATGGAATCAGCGATTACCGTCAGGGTGCCCGCCTCTCCCGAGGTCAACGTGGACGTAAAAATGGTGCCGCCGTCTACCAGTACAATGCGCCCCGCTTCCACTAGCAAATTGCCCGCCGGTCCGGAGCCCTGGTTGCGGGTGTTGATATTGGTGAGTTCCGCACCACTGCCCCGCAGTTCCAACAGTTCCGAAGCTCGCACCGTTACTGCGCCGCCACTGCCTACATCAAAATTTACCGACGCCACTGCCGCGCCTCCAGCCAGTTTAATGGTGGGCGCTTCCAACACAATGGTGCCACCGATGCCCGTGGAGCCAGGGTAAGCATTGGCGGCGATCGCACTGATAAATACGTCGTCCGAAGTGGCCCCAGAAATATCGATCACATCCCGCGCCCGCACGTCCAGCAGCCCCGCATCACCGTCACTAAACGCCGAGGCAAAAATCCCGCCGCCCCCGATCATCCGAATACTGCCCGCCGTGACAAAGGCGTTGCCCGAATTCCCCGATCCAAAGCTGGCGGAACAAAACTGCCCCCCATCCAGCAACAATTGACCGGAAATATCCACCGTTAAGGTGCCCCCCTGCCCAGCACTAAACGGCGATGTGTCCAGAAACGCACTATCCCGCAGGGTGGCTTGGTTTGCGGTTACGGTCATATCGCCGCCGTTGCCCGTATCAAAACTCATGGCAAATAATCCACCGCTGGACTGGGCTGGGTTGCGAACTTCCTGGGCAAACAGCTCCAGCAATACATTTTGCAAGGGACCAGGTCCCGCCATATCGATTACATCAGCAGTAACCACAAAACTGCCGCCGGTGCCCGCCCCAAAGGTGGAGGATGACACATAGGAGCCGTCATACACCCCCAGGTTCTCCACCGCCATCACCACACCACGTCCATCGAGGCTTCCCAAGGTATCGGCCACTATCCGCGATCGCCCTCGCAAGGTTAGGGATTCTGCATTCACCTGAATTGCACCACCGCCAGGACCGCTTACGTCAATATCCGACAGGGCATCCAGGGTGATCGCCCCTTGGGGGCCAGTGATGCTCTCCACCGTCCAGCCCAAATCATTGGAAGCCAGGGTCACTGCACCACCTTCTCCCACCGCCGCCAGGGTGCCCTGACCGCCAACGGATCCGATGCGTCCCCCCTGAAAGGTTACAGAGTTGCCCAGTAGTCCAAAAGTTTGACCATCGGCAGTGAGCAGTGCACCGTCTACCCGCTCCGTTTGGGGCACATCGGGACGGCCATTGCCGGTGACCACAATGCCTTGTCCTGCACCAGAGGCGCGCCCAAACTGCAATCCTAGGGGAACCGTTGAGGTTAACAAAGGCGGTTGACTGCCCTGGGCGATCGCCCCAAACACCGTGCCATCAGCAAAGGTCATTTGATCCGCCGTGGACGCCACAAAGGAGCCGCCCACATCGAGGCGCGCATTGGGTCCAAAAAATACTCCACCGGGAGCCAATAAAAATAAATCCGCCGAGCCCCCCACCCGCAACGTGCCATTGACCGTGGCTGGTTCGCCGCTGCTTACCCGCGCCAACACCCGCTGCACATCCGTAGGCACAAAAAAACTGGACGTTGCAGCGTCCGGCACAGTAAACGATTGAAAACTATGGAATAAATTGCCTTCTACCTGGGTGCCGCCCTTGATATCAATCACATTGGGCTGGGGCATTGCCACCTGGGACGGGTTAGGTAAGGTTTGGTCGGGAATAATCTGCGAAACCGGGGACGTTACCTGGGCGATCGCCGGCGCCACAATCACACTTCCCACCCCCCACAAACTTAGCCCAGTCCCTGCCATCAAAAGCTTTAGACTCTGTGCTGTTTCGATACATAGCGAAGGACAGCACATCACATTTGCAGACAGTGGGCGGGTCAAAAAATCAGAAAGGGGCATGGTAGGTAGAGAGTGATGGACTCTACAAACACCATGCCCCTAAACGGACTCTTTATAAACCCTCCGAGAAAAACGCCGGAGAGATTGTGAGAAATCTAGCGAATCACAGGTTCACGAGCAGGCTCTTCCACAGGCATGGAAGGAACCATCTTGGGCTGAGGCTTGGAGTAGTGAGTAGCAAACAGCAAGCCGCCGATGAACACACCACCACCAATCACGTTACCGATGGTCACAGGCAGGAAGTCCCAGAACACCATGTCCATGCCAGTGATAGGAGCGCCAAGAACCATACCCGTTAGGATGAAGAACATGTTCACAACGATGTGCTCCAAACCTAGGGTTACGAACGCAAAGATCGGGAACCAGCAGCCGAAGAACTTACCGATAACAGACTTACTGACAGAACCTAGCATCGTTGCCAGGCATACCAGGAAGTTACAGAAGATAGCGCGCACAATAAATAGTGCAAAACCACTTGCGCCCAGCTCCTTAACGGCAACGGTCTTTGCTAGGGCGATCGCCATAATCTTTTCACCAACGGGGCTGGGGTCAGCCGTACCGCCATTGGTTAGAGAGTATCCCATCAAAACTGCCACAAATAGGCAGCCTAAAAAGTTACCCAGGTAAACCCAGAGCCAATTATTTAGAGCCTTACCGAAACGAACGCGCTTCGCCAACATTGCCGTGGTCATGATGGCAAAGTTACCGGTGACCAACTCCATTCCGAATAAAACAATAGAAGCGAAACCCCAAGGGAATAAAAGTGCTCCCAAGAAAGGCATTCCACTTTGTACTGCAACGGTTACAGCCAAGGTAGTGGCAACACCCAAGGCTAAACCTGAATAAAATCCGCGAATCAACAGATCCTTAATTGATAGACGAGCTTTCTTCTCGCCCGCTGCGACCACTGAATTGACTAGGTCACTCGGTGCTACGTAATCCAACTGTTCCTCCTGCTCCAACTAGCTTAGGTTTTGGATGTAAACCGTCTCTGACTGGATGCAGGTTAACTTTCTTGAATTCGCGAAACTGTCCAAAAATAACAATTAATTTTTTTTATTGTGCCGTCAGTTACAGACTTTTGCTGTGGGCGAGAATCTGTCAAAAGGAATACTTTTATAAAAAAGCATGCAGAACTTATTTGCATATATTGCATTATTTATATGCGGCTTTACCATCAATTTTGTCCTTATTGGCACAGCCTTTATTGCACCTGAGGGAATCTAATCAGGAATGACTAGATGCGCGTCATCTAGTCCCATCGCTTCTTCAATATCACTGTGCCACCCACCTGACCTCTCGCTAAAAGAAGACTATCGAGCTTTTTGCCTGCAATGAAAAAGCGTCAAACACTCAAACCAGCAACCTCAAACTCAGGCATCAGAAGAAATATCCAGCACCGCTAAATGAGATTAATTCTTATTAAATAAATACGAGAAGGGCATTCCTTTTTTGCATAGGTTTTAGAAAAAATATTTTCCCTAAATTGATATTTATTTGCTTTTCAGCTTATTGAGACTGACTCTCATTAGAAATTTATTTAATACATCCCCTTAGGCGAAAATCCAAACCATAGAAATTGCCAGTTCAAGCTTTCCAATTGAAAGCTTGCCTTTTAAACACCCATTCCCTGGAAGATGGCCCCCCTAGAGAACGTTTATCACATGGACTTAGAACAGAAGAATTACTTGATTAGAATTGTTCTCATTAATGAGGTATAT
This sequence comes from uncultured cyanobacterium, assembly GCA_937883785.1. GTDB lineage: Bacteria > Cyanobacteriota > Cyanobacteriia > CACIAM-69d > CACIAM-69d > CALGDE01. The sequence goes on along the minus strand of CALGDE010000048.1, from coordinate 20,040 downwards.
TGCACTGTATATCTCCTCTCCAAACCGAGTTTTTTACCTCGTCAGAAACGATAAAACGGACGTCACTCTATTGAATTGTCATAACTTTGTGACTTTTGCGATCACTTCAAAATAAAATTTGGACAATCCAAGCTAAAAACGCCCAAAGCATTGCACTCAGCTCTTTTCATCGATTTTCCTTTTTGGAAGGGGTTCGCCCGATTTTTGGAAAAAGTTGTGTTTTCGGCAGGCGATCGCCACAAATGATAAAAAATAAAAAATCCAAAAAAAATCTGCCTCTATCTTTGGTTGGAGGCAGATTTTTTTATTTACGGCTGATTAGTTCGCAATAATTAGCGCGAATCACCGAAACAGGACACCAAGACGCGATCGTTAGATTCTTCCACGCAGGAATTGGGCCATTTCATTGGGGGTGGGAGAATTCTCCAGCGCCACCTCCTCCGTAATGCGTCCCTCTTGGTACAGGTTAAAGAGCGCTTTATTCATGGTGATCATGCCGTCGAAGTCTGACTGCAGCATCACCTGATTAATTTCATCCATCTGCCCTTTCACGATGTATTCCTTAATGGCATCGGTGGCGATCAGAATGTCGTGGTACGCCGCTCGCTTGCCGTCTGTTGTTTTACACAGCCCCTGGGCAATAATCGACACCAAAGACTCCGCCAAGCTGACCCGCACCGCATCGTGTTCGTTGGGGGGGAACATTCCCAAAATCCGCTCAATGGTTTTGATGGCGCTGTTGGTGTGGAGGGTGCCTGCCACCAGGTGACCGGTGGAGGCTGCTTTTAGGGCGATTTTCATCGTTTCCGCGTCACGGATCTCCCCCACCAACATAATGTCCGGGTCCTGACGCAGTGCCCCTTTCAAGGCGTTGAAAAACTTCAGAGTGTGTCGTCCCACTTCCCGGTGTTTGATTAGTGCCTTCTGACTTTTATGCACAAATTCCACCGGATCTTCGATGGTGATGATGTGCTTGTTTTGGCTCTTGTTGATGTAGTCAAACATCGCCGCCATGGTGGTGGACTTACCGGAGCCGGTAGGTCCCGTGACCAGCACTAAGCCTTTGTGATAGTGACAAATATCCCGGAATACGGCGGGCAATCGCAGCTGTTCCATGGTGAGAATTTCAGCGCCAATTAGACGCAGCACCATGGCGGGTCCTGCCAAGGAGTCAAAAATGTTGATCCGGATACGCACGAAGCCCAGGTCAGCAGCACCGTCAAAGTCTAAGTTTTCCTGGAAGTCGCGGATTTCCCGATCCGTTAGGATTTCCTGGAGCCAGCTCATAAAGGTATCCAGGTCGGTAACTGGATATTCCCGAGGTACTAAGTCGCCGCGATCGCGAAAGCGAGGGACTTCGTTCACACCCACGTGCAAATCGGAGAAGCCATTTTCCTCCGCTAGCTTTACCAACTCCCGCAAGGTGGGCTGTCCAGGAGAGGGGCTGCGCTTGGGAATTGCCGGCGGCGGCACCATCATTACGGGGGCAGCTTGAGCCGGAACCGCCTGCATCATTTGGGGTTGGGGGGGCGGCGGCTGAATTGCCGGAGCAGCAGGGGCAGTAATTGGCGGCGGCGCAATGACCGGTCCTGTGGGAATACTGCTGGCACCGCCCACGGGCATAGTAGCCGTTTGGGTCGCTTCACTATCCGCCATTGGCGGTGCCTGTGGAGGCGGGGGTGTTAGTTTCGGCGGCGGCGCTGTCATAGCGACCGTCTTCGCGTCCTGCATGGGTTGCTGCGACTGGGGCGACGACGCAGGGCGTGGCGGCGGCGGTGGTGGTGCCGGGCGTTGGTTACTGGGTGGCGGCGGCGGCGCAGGGGGACGAGACGGATTAGCCATGGGAGATATTCCTTTGGTGTTGGCTCCTGAAAAGCAGATGCCGGTTACCGATAGATTAAAGGGATAGGGTTCACAGGGACAATAGGGGAGGGATTGAGGTCCTTACCCCTTAGGGGCGGATCCGCTCCTTCTATTTAGTTATGCCCAGCCTGAAGTCGATAATCAACTTCAGTGATGAACCAACAACGGAAGAGCCCGAATATGGGTAAAAATCTAGCGGGCATACTACTCATATGTATATGTTTCAGATTTATATTCCGGGTATGGGTTATTTCGGTTACAGGTCTTAAACGGATTTATTCCAATTTATGGGGTTTAATACGGGGGAAATAGACCACATTAGATCTCCAGTGTTGGCATCTGTTGTTCCCAGCGTCTGTGTTGGGTTTCGTGGGTTCAGATATAAGTAGAGTGTGCTGGTCCAATACGGTAAACGTAGTGGCGAGACAATCGATAATCGCTGGGTGCCCTTATCCATCACCTCCTTCTCCCTGGGAAGAAGGGAAGTAAGACACGATGAACGGAATTAAACACAACGTTTCTGGCATCCCTCTCCTCTAAGGCGAGTTTTTTGGTGAAAGGGGTGTTGCTATGGCAATCAGTGGTACTTCAAATGGCCGTGATCGCCTATCGTTCTGGCTTGGATGGTTATTGTATTGATTTTGTACAAGTTCTCGCTAATGATTCGGTGACTGTTGCAACGTAATGGGGGCTGTGGGGCAAATTTTGCGATAAGTTTTTCGACGAATGTGTCAAGAAGTTTTCCGTTGGCAAAGTTTTTTGGGCGATCGCCCGCCACTGTTACTGGTTTGGGCACAACGGGGGTGGGGGGTTGATAATGTGGGTTGAGGTGGGGATAGAGATATTTAATTGATGTTAGGACCCTTGTTAGGTCCACAAGCAGGATTGAGATATTGAGGTCGCTATGGCTGCTGGTTCCTGGTCTTCGTTTGCCCACTTGTATCACCAACGTACTAAGTACGATCCTGAAACTTTGGCGAATCAGGGGCGATCGCTCAATTGGGATCGGCAGCCCAGTAGCTATAAGCACTATCCCGGTGGGTTGACCTACGATTTACGCCCTTACTTAGCACCACCGAAACGAGCAGGTTTATCGGCAGCGGATTCAGCATCGGCGGAGTTATCGGCGGCGGCGCTGGAAAAGTCGGCGAATCAGGAGTTTTTGGCGCGGCAGTTTTTTGAATCCATTCACCAGCCTTCGTCGCCGGGGGAGCAAAGTGTGGAGTCGCGGCAGTTTTGGCTGCGATTATCGCGGTTGCTGCGGGGGATGTATGGGATGACGGCGCGGGTGCCTCGCTACAATTTGGTGCTGCGATCAGCTCCGTCGGCGGGGGGGCTTTACCCCACGGAGGTGTACGTCTTATCTCGGGGCACGTTGGATTTGCCGGCGGGGATTTATAACTACCAGGCGCGGTCTCACGGGTTGGTGCGCTGTGATGAGGAGCCGGGGTTTGCGGCGAATGGGTGGACCCAGATACGGGAGGCGTGTTTTTGGCATCCGGCGTTGGATGATACCCAGTTGGCGATCGCCACCACGGCAATATTCTTCCGGTCCGTGTGGCGCTACGAGGATCGAGGCTATCGGCGCATTTGTTTGGACATGGGGCACGTGCTGGGGAATTTGGAGCTGGCAGCGGCGTTGACGGATTTTCGTCCCCATTGCCTGGGCACTTTTGACGATGAGGCGGTGGATAATTTGCTGGGGCTGGACCGGGAGGCGGAGGGTACGTTAGCGATCGCGGCCTTAGCGGATTTGCAAAATCAAGATCAATATTTGCCCCTAACGCCCACGGCGCTGCCCATGCCGGTGTGTTCTTTTGATGAGCAAGATGAGGGAGTGGCGACGGGGGAGCTATGGCGAGAGTTGCACCAGCGCTCCTGTTGGTTGGCGGGGTCTACCCCTGGGGCACCCTCGGGCGGAGCCACGGAGAATGGCGAAACTTATGGGCGATCGCGGCTGATGACGGAAGCAGCCCAGCCAGGGAAGGATAAATATAATTTTCCCTTTGGCGATCGCCATCGGGTGACGGCGTCGCCCCTGCTGTGGGGGAAGGATTTAATTGGGCTAGAGCATGCGATTTTGACCCGGCGATCCACGCGCAAATATAACGGTGCGCCCATCAATATGGATCAGCTGTTTGCCATTTTGCAGTTTACTTATCAGCCCCAGCGATATGTGGACCAGGGGTTGGATTCCTATCCCGATTATTTTGCCCTGGAAGCCATTGAAACCTTTGTGACCATTACGGCGGTGGATGGGCTGGAGCCGGGATGCTACTACTATGCGCCCCATGCCCAGGAGTTACGGCAGATTCGCTTTAAGTTATTTAAGGAGGAGCTGCATTATTTGGCGCTTTATCAGGACTTGGCGCGGGATGCGGCGGCGGTGGTGTTCCAAACGGCAAACCTGGGGCAGGCTATTGAAAGATGGGGCGATCGCGCCTACCGGTATTTGCATATGGACAGCGGGCATTTGGGGCAGCGTCTGAGCTTAGCCGCCGAGCGGTTGGGGTTGGGGGCAAGCGGTATTGCAGGATTTTTTGATGATCAGGTGAATACGCTGCTGGATATTCCCTTCGATGAGGTGGTGTTGTATCTGACCACATTAGGCATTAAAAGCAACGGCTAATGACGTAGGGTGCGCCTTTGCAGCTTTGGGATGACGTTGGTGCTGGATTTCAGTTTTATTTAAAATGCAATAGCTAATCATTCCAGGGATTGCTGTGTCCATTTTTACCGTTAACCGAGCTGATGATGTTACGGCTGATGATGGTCAGCTAACCCTGCGAGAGGCGATCGCCCTAGCCAACGCCACACCGGCAGCCGATGAAATTCAGTTTGACCCAGCCATTTTTGCGGGCACCCAAACCATCACCCTGGGCGGATCTGAACTTCAAATTGACCGAGACCTAACCATTACAGGCACGGGTCAGAACAATCTAGTCATTGATGGCAATAACGGTAGTCGGGTGTTCTTGATCTCAAACGCCAATGACGCCAACGTCACTCTGACCAACCTAACCATCCAAAGGGGAAGGTTGCCCGGCACTACATTTGGAGCCGGTATTCGGAATAACAGCGGCGGGGAGCTAACTCTCAACACCGTTTTAATAACGGAAAATATCGGTACTTCCGGCGGTAGCGGCATCTTCATCGCTCCTGCAAGCACCGTGACCGTTACCAACAGCACTATTTCCAATGGCACCGGTATTGGCATTAACAACAATGGCACCCTAACCCTAACCAACAGTACGATTTCCGGAAATCGCACTCCCAATGCTTCTGGTGGTGGAATCTTTAGCAGTGGCGGCAGCGTTTTAACCATTATCAACAGCACTATTTCTGGTAACACCAGTCGTTATGGGGGAGCGTTATCTCTTCGTAACGGCGCAACCATCACTAATTCCACTATTACTGGCAACACCGCCACAGGTGTCGGAGGTAGTGGCGGGGGCATCAGAAACCAAGGTACTAATTTTCCGATGGTTGCCCCTGCCTCTCCGGTGATCATCAGCAATTCCATCATTGCTGGAAACGTAGATAGTGGTGGAAACACTGCTCCCGATGTGTCGGGGGATGTGATCAACAGCGGCGGAAATAATATTCTGGGCACATCCGATGGCAATGGCAGCGGGTCCATCGGTTCCGGGACAGGGGATACGGTGCTGGCGAATCAAATGCCTGCTGTTCCCATCGGCAATGTACTCAACACCACCCTGGCGAATAACGGCGGTCCCACCCCAACCCATGCCCTGGTTGCCGGAAGTCTCGCCATTGATAATGCGGGCGGGGGTGCGGAAGCTCAAGATCAACGGGGAGCGTCGATCGCTGGAGTGCGTCGAGATATTGGAGCCTTCGAGTTTTTCAGTGCTCAGGAAATTAATGTGCTGGGTAATGGGGTAGCGATCGCCGCTGGAGATACGACCCCCGACTCTGGAGACGGCACGGACTTTGGTGGAGTAGCAGAAACGGGCGGAGCGATCGCCAAAACCTTCACTGTCCAAAACCTGGGGCAAACCAACCTCACCCTGTCTGGAACCCCCACCATCAGCGGCACCAACGCCATCGACTTCACCGTAACTACCGCCCCTAATACGGCAGTGGGAGCCCTGAACTCCACCACATTTCAAATCACCTTCGACCCCACCGCTAGCGGTTCTCGCACAGCAACGGTCAATATTGGTAGCGATGACGCGGACGAAAATCCCTACACCTTTGCAATTCAGGGACAGGGTATCAGCAGTCCAGCGGAGATCAATGTAACAGGAAATTCAGTGGCGATCGCCGACGGGGACACCACCCCCGACACTGCTGACAATACTGATTTTGGAACGATTGTTGCCACGGGGTTCGCCACGGTGGCGCGGGAATTTGCGATCGCCAACCAAGGGGAGTCAGAACTAAGTTTATTGGGCACACCGCTGATTGCTCTGAGCGGTACCGATGCCGGTGATTTTTCAGTGACGACCCTGCCCACTGCCGCGATCGCCCGCAATAGCTCAACGCCGTTTGGCATCACCTTCCAACCCAGCACTCCCGGCACCAAAACCGCCATCGTCACCATTGCCAGTAACGACGCCGACGAAAATCCGTACACCTTCACCATTCAAGGGGAAGGGGAACCTGTCCTGCCTCCATTGCCAGCGCCGCCACCGCTACCGCCTGAGGCGATCGCCCCCCTCTCCCCCACAGCTCCCACAAATACCGACACCACTTCCAACGATCCTGGAACAAACAGCACCGGAAACACCACCGCAAACGGCACCACATCCGCCCCGCCCACCCAGCAGCAGGACGGCTCCAGCAACAACAACGCCCTACCCCGCGCCTTCGATGTGGCCCCAGCATTAGGCGCACAACTGCCTAGCAATACGCCTATCTGGACCGCCGGCGACGACACCCTTAAAGGTGCCGACATTGATGGGGATGGTAAGCAATGGCTTAACGGCAGCCTCGGTGATGACTTGATCTTCGGCAATTTGGATCAGGATGTGCTCACTGGCGGTCCGGGGAATGATTCGATTTTTGGCGGCAAGGGAGATGACTGGATCAAAGGGGCGGAGGGGGATGACCTGTTAGCGGGGGATTTTGGTGACGATACGTTGATTGGGGGGGGTGGGAATGACTTCTTCGTTATTGGTGCAGGGCGAGGCAGCGATGAAATCCTCGACTTTACCGATGGCGTAGATGGATTTTTGCTGGAGCCGACGGTGGCGTTTGACCAGTTGACCTTGGCAGCGTCAGATAATTCTACGCAGATTAAATTCGGCGACGAGGTGTTGGTGACGGTAATCGGAGTAGCATCGTCGTTGATAGACGCTTCTGATTTCAATTCGTCGCTTTAGCCGTCAGTTCACACCGCCTATCCTCCGTAAAAATGCAGGAATTTACGGCAAATTTCCAGGGCATTCGGGAATTGCCGAAATCGCTTCCTTCAAATATTTGAACCCAAACTATGGCTACTTTTAACGTTACTAGCGCTAACAATACCGGGGCTGGCAGTTTGGCTCAGGCGATCGCCAACGCCAACGCAGCAGCGGGGGCAGACGAAATTGTTTTTGCCTCAGGGTTAACCATCAACCTCACCTCAGCACTGCCAAACATTACGGACGCGGTGATGATTCGAGGGGTGAATCGACTTAACTCCATCGTGGATGCCAGCGGTATCACCGGACGCAACAGGGTTTTCAATTCGACAGCCCCCCTAACCGTAGAAAACCTGACCCTCCGTGGGGGGAGTTCAGCAAACGAAGGCGGCGGGATTTATAGCGATGCCGCGGTAATAGTCGCCAACAGCACTATCTCTGGCAACACCAGCAATAGCACCGGCGGCGGGATTTATAGCAACGCTGCGGTAACGGTCACCAACAGCACCCTCTCTGGCAACACCAGTAATAGCCGCGGCGGTGGGATTTATGGCATTGGTGCGGTAGCGATCGCCAACAGCACCCTTTCTAACAACCGCAGCACTACCCTCGGTGGCGGCGTTGTTGGCTATGGTGCGGTAACGGTCACCAACAGCACCCTCTCTGGTAACACCGGCAATAGCGGCGGCGGCGGGATCCGTGGCGGGGGGGCAGTGGCGGTCACCGACAGTACCCTCTCTGGCAACACCAGTCTTAACACTGGCGGCGGGATTTATGGCTATGCTGCGGTGACGGTCACCAACAGCACTATCTCTGGCAACAGTAGCACTAACTCCGGCGGCGGGATTCATAGCAGGGACGCGTTAACGGTTACCGACAGCACTATCTCTAGTAACAGCAGCAGTATTGGCACTGGCGGCGGGATTTATAGCGTTGGTGCGCTAATGGTCACCAATACCACCCTTTCCAGTAACAGCAGCAACGGCAACGGCGGCGGGATTCACGGCAGGGGCGCGTTAACGGTCACCAACGGCATCCTCTCTAACAACCGCAGCGATGGCCGCGGCGGCGGGATTTATGGCTTTAGGGGAGTGACGGTCGCCAACAGCACCCTCTCTAGTAACAGCAGCGCTACCCGCGGCGGCGGGATTGCTACCTTGACGGCGGTGATGGTGACCAACAGCACCCTCTCTAGTAACAGCAGCAATGGCAGCGGCGGCGGGATTTACGGAGGCAGTGGTGCGGTCACGGTCACCGACAGCACGATCTCTGGGAACAGCAGCAATGGCTTCGGCGGCGGAATTCGAGGAGGCGCTAATGCGGTAACGGTCACCAATAGCACCGTTTCTGGCAACAGCAGCAATAACTCCGGCGGCGGGATTTTTGGCGGTACTGCGCTAACGGTCACCAATAGCACCCTTTCTGGGAACAGCAGCAACGGCTCCGGCGGCGGGCTTTCCGCCATTGCTCCGATCACGGTCACCGACAGTACTATCTCTGGTAACACTGCTACTGGCGGCGGGGGGGTTGACCACCTTGGCTTGCTGACCCTGACTAACAGCACTCTCTCTAGCAATAGTACGAGTGGGGATGGTGGGGGAATCTTCTCCACTGACGGTGGGACAAATATCAACAATTCCACCATTGTCCAGAACATAGCAGCGGGAAGGGGTGGGGGTATTTTCCGTAACGACGGCGCGATCGCGATTCAAAATTCCATTGTGGCTGGCAACACTAACAATGGCGTCGTCTCCCCCGATGTGTTCGGCAACGCCATCAACGGTGCAAACAACAATATTGTCGGCTCCACAACGGGGCTCGCTAGTGGCTCCCTCGGCATGGGGTCTGATACCACGTTAGGGGCGGCGGCTCTTAGCACTGTCCTCAACACCACCCTGACTAACAATGGCGGCCCCACCCAAACCCATGCCCTAATTGACGGCGGCATTGCCATCAACGGCGCAGGCACCGGGGCGACAACCCAGGATCAGCGGGGCTTTGGTTTGTCGGGCACGCGGGATATTGGGGCGTTTGAGTTGAGAAATCAGGAGATTAATGTCTCTGGGAATTCCGTGGCGATCGCCAACAACGACACCACTCCCGACACGGCTGATGATACGGACTTCGGCGGCGTTAACGTTAACAGCGGCACCATCACCAAAACCTTCACCATCGAAAACCAGGGCGATTTGCCTCTTGGCTTTGCGGGCAGCCCCTTCGCCACCATCACCGGCACCAACGCTGAAGATTTTACGATTACCGATTTGCCCATTGCGTCCTTAAGGGGCAGAAGTTCGATTACTTTCCAAGTCACTTTTGACCCTAGTTCCGTGGGCACGAAAATTGCCACGGTTAGCTTTGTCACGGACGATGGCGACGAAAGTCCGTTTACCTTTGCCATTCAAGGAGAGGGCACAACGGGAGCTGTGGCGTCCTCGATCTCTGCGCCGCCGCCGTTGCCTGGTGTGGCGATCGCCCCGCCCGTCGTTAATCCCCCCAAACCAATCCAAGGCTTTTCCTCAGCATTGGCCCAGGAACCGTTCACCATCACCAATCCCAACGGCACACCGCTAAATCTCAGCGCCATCACCCTCAGTGAAAACAGTATTATTCTCAGCGTTCTCCCCACCGCTGCAACGGTAAACCCTGGAGAAACTGCGACCTTTACTGTTCAAGTTGCCGATGACGTTTTGCCGGGAACTTATGGGGCGATCGCCTCCATACCCAGCCCAACCGGCGCCCCGATAACCTTCAATCTTTCAGCAACTGTCTCCCTTCCCACCGCCTTTGACGTTGCCCCAATTTTCGAAGCTAAACTTCCCAGCGACACGCCTATCTGGACCAACGGCGATGACGTTTTGATTGGCGCAAATATCGACGGCGACGGACGGCAGTGGCTTAACGGTGGTCCTGGTAACGATCAAATCTTCGGCAATTTAGATCGCGATGTGCTGACTGGTGGAACTGGTGATGATTCAATTTTTGGTGGAAAAGGGGACGATTGGATTAAGGGTGGGGAGGGCAATGATGTTCTAGCTGGAGATTTTGGCAACGATACGTTGATTGGGGGGGTTGGGAATGATTCCTTCATCATCGGCGCGGGTCGAGGCAGCGATGAAATTCTCGACTTTATCGATGGCGTTGACGGATTTTTACTGGAGCCCACCATCGCTTTCGAACAATTGACCTTTGAAGAAACGGGCAATTCCACACAAATCAAATTGGGCGATGAATTGCTCGCGACGGTGATTGGAGTGGGACCGTCTTTGTTGGATGGAGCAGATTTTGCGCCTCTGACTTAAAGATTTGAATTAGCGCCTTGAGTTAACACTTCGAATTAACTTGTATTTCGCGAATTCGCTGGCGCTATACCGGTAGTAGGCCGTCAGCGCATCTAATGGCGATCGCCCACTGTTCCCACCGAAAATCCCATGGCAACCATCACTGTTACTTCCACAGCCGACAACACAACAGTTGATGGTCTGATAACCCTTAGGGAGGCGATCCAAGCAGCCAATAACAATATATCCGTCGATGGCTCTGTTGCTGGTACCACCACATTGGACACAATTGTGTTCGACCCAGCGGTGTTCAGAGACCCGGTCAACGCCATCAATCTAGGTGGAACGCAGCTAGCTATTAACGACAATAGCGGTGGCGTGCTTATTCGGGGTAATCAAAACGCAGTGATCATTGATGGCTCAGCCACTAGCACTGTCTTCTTAATCAGCAATAACGGTGGTGGTGGCAACGTCACCTTTGAAAAACTCACTATTCAAAATGGCAATATTGGTGGCAACGGCGGCGGCGTTAACCACAACGGCAGTGGCACTGTCACCCTCCGCGACAGCACCGTAACCGGTAACACTGCCAGCAGCGGCGCAGGGATTTATAACCCAAACGGCAACGTCAACGTTATTAACAGCACCATTTCTGGCAATGTGGCTACCCTAAGTGGCGGCGGCGTCTTCAGCACAGGGGGAATAATTAGCAATGCCACCATTACCAACAATACGGCTGGGGCTATGGGCGCGGGCAATGGAGGCGGCGTTTATTCGAGCGGAAATATCACCGTTCGCAACACTATCATCGCTGGCAATGTGGACAACAATGGCACGGGTGCCAATCAACAGCCCGATGTGTCCGGTTTTAATCCCAATTCGTTTGTGGACCAGAACAACAACATTATTGGTATCAGCAACGGCTCAACGAGTTTCACCAATGCAACCACTCGGGTTTTAAATACCCTGACTACCACCAATGTGCCCATCAGCAGCATCTTTGGTACTCTCGCCAATAACGGCGGTCCCACCCAAACCCATGCGCTGGTGGACGGCAGCGTTGCCATTGATGGGGCTGGGGCGAATGGGGAAACAGCGGGGCAGCGAGGGGGGGCAATTAGTGGGCAGCGGCGGGATGTGGGAGCCTTTGAGGCGATCGCTCCAGAGATTAATATCACTGGGAATTCGGTGGCGATCGCCGATGGGGACACGACGCCAGACACCGCCGACAATACGGACTTTGGCATCGTTGCCCTGGGCAGTGCCACCGGCATAACGAAACCGTTTAACATTGCCAATTTATCCAGCGAGCTAAGTTTGTTTCTGGCGGGTTCTCCCGTTGTGTCCCTTACCGGTGCGGATGCGGGAGATTTTTCCGTAGCCGTTGCTAATACTGCCGCGATCGCCCCCAACGGATCCCTTCCCTTCACCATTACCTTTCAACCCAGCAGCGCTGGCACAAAAACCGCGATCATTTCCATCACCAGCAACGACGCTGACGAAACTATCTACACCTTCACAATCCAAGGAGGAGCCCCCGCCGCCGTTACTCCCGCCGCCAATGCCGTACCACCTCCACCGCCGTTGCCTAATGTGGCGATCGCCCCGCCCATCGTTAATCCACCCAATCCAATCCAAGGCTTCTCCTCCGCCCTAGCCCAAACCCCATTCACCATCACCAATCCCAACGGCACACCGCTAAATCTCAGCGCCATCACCCTCAGTGAAAACAGTATTATTCTCAGCGTTCTCCCCACCACCGCAACGGTAAACCCTGGAGAAACTGCCACCTTTTTTGCCCAACTGACCGACGACGTTTTACCGGGCACCTACACCACCACTGTCACCATCCCCAGCCCCAGCGGCGACCCGATAACGTTCAACCTTTCCGGCATCGTTACCCTTCCCACTGCTTTTCAAGTGGCTCCAATTTTTGAAGCCAATCTTCCCAGCAATTCGCCCATTTGGACTAATGGCGATGATGTTTTGGTCGGTGCAGAAATTGATGGGGATGGACGGCAGTGGCTTAATGGCGGTCCTGGTAATGATCAAATCTTCGGCAACTTGGAACGGGATGTGCTCACTGGTGGCACTGGCGATGATTCGATTTTTGGCGGCAAGGGTGACGACTGGATTAAGGGTGGCGATGGGGACGATACGCTGGCGGGGGATTTTGGGGACGATACGTTGATTGGGGGGCTGGGGCGTGATTCCTTTGTTATTGGCGCGGGTCGAGGCAGCGATGAAATCCTCGACTTTACCGATGGCGTGGATGGATTTTTGCTAGAGCCGACGGTGACGTTTGACCAGTTGACCTTGGCAGCGTCGGGTAATTCTACGCAGATTAAATTCGGCGATGAGCTGTTGGTGACGGTGATTGGTGTGGGGCGATCGCTCCTAGAGTCCTCAGACTTCGCAGCCCTAGCCTAGGAATTGTGGACGGAAAATCCCCAGCCCAATCACCAATTCAGCCCCAGAAACTACTGAGCTCGCATATAAGTGCGCACATTGCGAATCGCTTGGGTCGCGTAACCATCCTGCGGGCGAAGACGCAAAGCACTTTGGAAAAAGCCCAGCGCTCGACTGTACTGTTGATCCTCAGTGGCGTCATACCCTAAACGCATATACCGGTCATAGGTAGATTCCCGCACTTCGCTACCGGTGCCGTAATCCCCATCACGCATCCCATCCACCGCATTCCAGTAGGCGATTTTCGCTTGGCGATCGTTGGGGCGAATGGACAGGGCGCTGCGAAACTGGCTAACGGCGGAGCGATAATCTTCCCGCTGAACCGCCGCATATCCCAGACGCATATAGCGATCATAGGGACGCTCCCCAACGTAGAACGTGGCAATATTGCTCACATCCCGAGGCGCATCGGGATCTTCCCCCCGTTCAATATAGGTTTGAACATTGCGAGCCGCTTGGGTCGCATAAGGATCCATCGGACGCACTTCTAGGGCTCGGCGAAAGTTAATTAGCGCTGTTTGATAATCTCCCCGCTCGGTAGCGTCGTAGCCAATTTCCATATGGCGATCAAACTCACCCCCTTCATTGGCCAACTCCTTCATGGCGTCGCGGGCATTCCAGTAAGCCACCGTTGCCTCGTTATCGTTAGGCACGCTGTAAAGGGCATTGCGAAAATACGAAGACGCCACCTCGGGATTACCGGCTTCCATGGCGGCATATCCCAAGCGCATAGATTGATCGTAGGCACTTTCGCCATCAACCGTCGGGGCGAATTGGGCGGTGGGGGTATTTTGGAGGCTCGCTTGGGCGATCGCGGCACTGCTGCCCAACACAGCGGGTGCAACCACCAGGCTAACTAAGCTAAACAAAAGACGATTCATGGCTTTCCTTGGAATTTAAATTAAAGTCTTGGAATTCGGTTTCAGCACCTGTAACGCGGACCGAAATGGGTCTTAAAACCAACAGATCAGGAAAGGCCAAGGGGTCGAAAGGGTCGATTAAAAAGTTAGTGTCGCGACGCATTATTTCGGTTTAAAAGGCACTTACCAACGTTAAAACTGTGCCCATATCATCTATAAAAACTTGTCTCTACCCATCCCCAAAAAGTTTTAAACCAAGCCAGCCAAAAGATATAAAACCAACGCTTCCAAAGGTATTATTTTTCAAAACTTCATCGCTAAATGGTCCTACGCTTTTAGTTCACGTGGGGCGCTGCAACACAGGAAATTCAGACCACCGCCCAATGCATCGACTCCCTCCGAGGACTAAGGTTGAAGAAGTCGAATATAGCCGAGAAAAGCATCCACTCAAGTTGAATTATTGAACTTTTCCAACCATACTTTTGGCATAGAAAAAAAGGAGGAGATTTTCAACAGAAAAAGTCCTCCAGAAATATTTATTGTTGGGGGAGCGATCGCTTCATCACCGCCTTGCCCTACGCCGATAATGAAATCCTCGACTACACCGATGGCATTAACGAATTTTTACCGGGATCGACGGTGACGTTTGACCAGTTGACCGTGGAAGCGTCGGGCAATTCTACGGAAATTAAATTGGACAACGAGCTGTTGGTGACGGTTATGGGGGTGGGCCGACGATCACTCCTAGACTCCTCAGACTTCGCAGCCTTGCCATAGCATCAGGATGTGGGGTTACTGGATTGAACCAGGCAACGCCACCAAGAATCATAAAGCTCAAGCGTACTTTTGTGAAAATCCATCGTCATTCTGCAACACTAAATTTTGCTACACCAAAGCAGTGAAAGGAACGGCGTATCGCTCCGTGGATTAGGGGTGATCTCCCGTTGACAGACCCAAGCTGGAAGAGTAGCTTCAAAGCGATATCTGTTACGGTTATCTGCTTTGGAGGTAACATATGTTTCTAGTCGAGACACCTCAGGTGCGTGCGATCGCTGGAGAAAATGCAGTGGCAGTTTCCCAGCTACCGGCAGTGTGGCAAGAGATTGCCGACGGTAAAGGGAAAATTGGGTTGGAGGATATTCAAGGTTTTTTGGAAATGGCCCAGTTGTTCCAGTACAAACTGGAGCATGGCGATGTGGATTTATTTAATGAGCGCCGGGAACTGGAACATCTCAAGCCTGCATTTTGCGAACTTTTCGGACAGCTTGCCGTTGAAACCCTCGAATTCTACGGCGTCGATTTTCAAGTGGATAGCTATCCGAACTTCGAGAAAATTTTGGAACGATTCGAGGCAGCGGGAGGCGATCGCCAAAGCCAAATCAATGTAATTCGCATTGGCATGGAATTGTTTTCAGAATTCGGCTATGAACTGCCGGCAAGTTTCTATCACGTGAATCTTTCTCCGATTTACCAAGAAGACTTATTTGAAGAAAGGGCGTTGCGCTACGATCCGCGCGATCATGATGTTAAGCGTCCCTGGGATGCGGTGCTCCATGCAGGGAAAGTCTTCGCCATCCAGATGAAGCTGCAAAGTATTGCTTCGAAATATGGTTTTACCTATCAACATGGATGCGATTGCAATAAGCATTTGGCTTCCATTGATCCCAGCCGAGGGCAGTTTGACTACGAAATCCATCCTCAAAAACGTCGCCGCTGGATCCGTAGCTTTATTTGGACAGCATGGTATGAATATGCTTTCTTTGGCATCATTCCAAATACCAAGTATTTGACTTAGTTTTTTACGCGAATATAGGGTCTAAGTTGGCAATGGTTCAGGATCGTCGCCTCCAATGGCGATCGCCCCCTCCCAGTCACCGTTGCCAACAGCTTGTTCTAAATTTCTTGCGAGAAGAGGAGTTTATGGGGGAACCAGTCCTGTGCATTCTGGATCAGTTAAGGGAGCTTTTGCATCAATAAAAAAACTTTCATCAAGACTTCGGAAGCTGAATATAACCGAGCAGGGCATCCACGCGAGTGGCATTGCTTAGCCTGGTTAACAACCTCTGTGAGACAGGAAAAAAAGAGCTTATTTTTAGTATAAAAATTCGCGCAAAAATCTTTATTGTTAAACGCTTTACTAAAAACAAAGGGCAAAACCAAAGCACGTTTAAAAAGAGCCGTATCGCCAGCTTAAATCGACTCCAATTCTGTTTTTGATTGACATTAACTGCACCGTCAAGGGACTTATGGAGAAGATATTTATAGATATTTCCAAAGGATTGGCTGCGATTTTTCTGCACGTCTAAATCATCAATATTCCGTTCAAAAGCGCGATTTAAACAGGCAATACACGATCGCTCCAACCGGCGCACATTGGACGACTGGGACGTGGGGGAAACGCGGTATAAAATTTGCACCTGCGGCACCGCCACAAACTCAAACTGTGCCGCCAGCCGTAGCCATAAATCCCAATCTTCCGACGGCACTAATTCGGGAGTAAAGCCGCCAACTTTGGCGATCGCCCCCCGCCGCACCAACGGATTCGACCCATTCTCCAAAAAATTCACCACCACCAATGCCGGCAGCACCGAGCCCGACAGCGCCACATAGCTGCCCCGATGCAATTTAACACCGTCGTCATCCACATAATCGGTCCAGCTATACGCCACCGCAGCGCTAGGGTTAGTCTCCAGGGCAGCAAGCTGATCCGCCAGTTTCGTAGGCGTCCAGGTGTCGTCCGCATCCAAAAATGCCACGTAACGTCCCTGGCTTAATTCCAAACCTCGATTGCGGGCCGCTGCCTGACCGCCGTTTTCAAAACTCGCCACCTGAAGGCGATCGTCCTGCCATTCCCGCCGCAGTTTTTCCACCATCGCCGCCGTCTCATCAGTAGATCCATCGTCAATGACCCACAATTCCAAATGGGAATGGGTTTGATTAAGTACCGAAGCGAGAGTGGTGCGCAAGGTGGCGACAGCATTGTACGCCGGGACAATTACAGAGATTAGGGGAGATTTTCCAGTAGAATCCATCGATGACACCACGGGGATTAGAACCGGACGTTAATTAGACGTTAATCATTGGACGCGCAAAAGCGCAGGAGATGGGCTAGTGACTTTGAAAGTGGGACTGTTGTTTGGCGGGCGTTCGGGAGAACACGAGGTGTCCATCCGCTCAGCGGGGGCGATCGCCCAAGGATTAGCCGCCAATGGTAGTCAATATCGATGCGTGCCCTTTTATATCCGGAAAGATGGCATTTGGGCATCGCCAAAGGAATCCGCCCAGGTGCTAGAAACGACAGCGCCCTTAACCTGTGATGATACGCCGAGCGACACCACCCAACTTTGGCAGTTTCCTTCCGAAGCGGCCACGGTGGACGTGTGGTTTCCGATTTTGCACGGTCCCAACGGTGAAGATGGCTGCATCCAAGGGCTACTACAGCTAATGCAGGTGCCCTATGTGGGCGGCGGCGTTCTCGGTTCAGCGGTGGGTATGGACAAAATTGCCATGAAAACCGCCTTTGCTCAAGAAGGGCTGAGCCAGGTCACTTACGCCAGCATCACCCGCGAAGAGGTGTGGTCTAATCCCTGCATCTTCCCCAAAGCCTGCGACGCCATCGAAGCCAAAGTGGGCTACCCATGTTTTGTAAAGCCGGCGAATTTAGGATCCTCCGTGGGTATCGCTAAAGTGCGCACCCGCCAGGAATTGGAGGATGCCCTAGACAATGCGGCCACCTTTGACCGGCGAATTATTATCGAAGCAGGGGTCGCCAATGTGCAGGAAGTGGAATGCGCCGTATTGGGCAACGACAATCCTAAAGCGTCGGTGATCGGAGAAATCACCTTCGAAAGCGACTTTTATGATTACGAAACCAAATACACCGATGGTGCGGCCCAGCTTATTATTCCTGCCAAGTTGTCCGAGTCCGTGGTGGGTCGCATTCAGGAGTTGGCGATCGCGGCGTTCAAAGCCGTAGACGCTGCCGGACTAAGCCGAGTGGACTTTTTCTACCAGCCGGACACAGACGAAATTTTTATCAACGAAATTAACACCCTGCCCGGTTTTACTGCCCTCAGCATGTACCCAAAGCTGTGGGAAGCCAGCGGCATTGAATTTCCCGAGCTGGTTCACCAAATTGTGCAGCTTGCCCTTGAGCGTGGAAAATCCATAAAAGACCCGTCCTAAAAATCAGGATCTCTTTAAAGTATTCTCATTTCCTCTCGCATCTTCTGAAACATCGGTTTAGCATAGATAGGCCGATGGTGGAACTGGCAAGCATTGAAACGCAAAATGGCAACGAAGAAACGGCGATAAATGAGAAACGGTCAGTAGCAATGGGTGAACGGCGATCGCCAGAAATGTTTCCTTGGGCATCCTCCTCCACGAAGATACCCAGGGATTCTGACGGCAGCGCCAACCCTGTCCCCACCGCTGACACAGATCGACCCTCCCTAGACCTTCCCAACTTCAACCCTCCCGTCACCTCAGCCCCAACCACTGCGCGTCACGCTTCAACAATCCCCCAATACACCCCGCCCGTACCGCCCCAATCAGCGACCCAGCGCAGCCGGACCATGGGCGACGGTCAGGCCCACCGCCTGTCGGACAATCTGCGCCAGCGCACTGCACCCGACCCAGCAGCAAGCAACCCCGCAAGGCACCCAGCCAAAAACCGCTTTACAACGAATCATCGCAGAAGAAATCGCCAAGCTGATCGCCGCCCCTTGCACCCCATCGGACGCGATCGCCCCAAGCGCCGTCGTAGTCAATGGCAACAGCGACGCTTCACCTCTCCCCTACAGCGCCCCCTTAATCGCCTTGATCGCCTATTTCGCGGCAAAGTGCTGCTGTGGATTTTTGGCGCTTGGGCAGTGTTTTGGCTGGTGGGCGGCATCGCCCTAGTGGGACTCCTCAACGCAGACTCTTCATCAGTTGCCCCCGGCTCTTTCACTGCGGGCTCTGCATCGCGATCAAACTTATCTCAACAATCCCAGAGGAGTGCGGAGTCATTCCCCGTTACCGCCCCAATTATTGAAGGTTCGGCAGGGCAGAACAGCAGCCCCCCCATTCTCCCTGTGGCGATCGCTCTAATTATTTGTTTCGGCGGCGGGTGGCTCAAGCTTCAACAGCTTCGCAGCGGCTCCTAGCCGATATTGAGTCGCGCCCCTAAAAATGCGCCCACAAGGAAATTAACGAACGTTTCGATTCCCACTCATGTTCGTTAACTTTTTTGCAATATTCCGCTGGTGTGATGCCACCTCCTAATGAATAGCTCACATTAGAAGAGGGACGTGCTTGTTCACCTTATTTCTAAAGCTAAGTATCAGCCCTAGGATCACCTTATTAAGTATTGCTAGATACAGTCTTAAGTTTATTTGCGAAATTTTATCTGTTTTTTTCTTGATTCCCCAAGGAATGGCAGATGGATTTTTGTGCACCTTGCAGACTGCTTCTGCGCTGATCTTCGGAACAAGCAATCTTGATTAACGCCTAAGTAAACGCCGAAGCAATTGGCTTGTGTCCTCGTTATGGAGGCATAGATCAATCAAAAGCGGTGACGTTTAGGCGGAATTTGAGGGTCCCATTTTTGAGAGGTCATATTCAGTAAGGCACTTTAAACATGGAATTTCCTGGCGATCGCTCCCATTCGACGCAATTTATCGTTACAGAAGAGTCAATCAGATTCTGGGCATGCCCCTGGGATGAGCTAGACGCAAACTCTTCCGGCAAATCTTCGGCAACGAAAAAACTGAGAAGATTCCGTTTTGCCCCTTATCAACCCGCCGAGTCAGTGCGGAAACAGTGGCTCGTGTGGAGCTTACTCAGCGTGGCTTACGTGGGAACCATTTCTCTAACTGGTTTTGCAGTGCATGAAGCGGTAAGCACTCCAGGGGCTCCTCCGTCTCAAAATCTCGTTGGTGGGCAGCTTTTTTAAAGCACATTACTAAACACAGCACCGATGAATTCCACAGTTTTGACGCCGTGGGCAGTTCTTATTTCACCTTAAAAATGGGTTGAGAACTGCTCAACTTTTCCAGTGCCTAGGATTCTGTTTTCAGGGACGAGAGTCACTGAAACATCGCGATTTGAATTAAAAGTGCAGCAATTAACGAGCACTGAGCGGAGTTGAAGTGCGGAGTTGAGCTCTGATACTAAATCCGTTTTTTGACCCCCATATTTGTAGAATAGGCACATGGCAAA
>CALGDE010000047.1 GCA_937883785.1 uncultured cyanobacterium | reverse complement strand
AGCGTCACCATCAATGTTCATCAATTATCTCGCAATATTGGAGAATTGGTATTAGTGGGTACTCTCATACAAGAGATCCTGGATATGAAGCCATGCCATGAAAATCCGCAAGCTAAGGAATGCCTGCTGAATCAGCGGAACTCGATGCTGAGTTTAGTGTTGAGGACAAACCTTGCCAAACAAAAACTCTTTTAAACGAAATTGATCTACGTAAACAGGATTGGTTTAAAAAAGATCGGGATTAGTTGCCTGCTAAATTCGTTCTTCCAAATGCAAACGTTCAAGATCTTCTCTAATTAATTTCTCATTCATTTCCATGTCTTTCCGATAACTTTCTAGGCTCTTTTCTGAGTTGACGGCTTTGGCATTGTTCCAGCGTTCTTCGTCACTTTGATCCCCTTTCAGTAGATTAAAGACGACTCGAGCCTCATCAAATAATCCTGATCGCCTAACATCAACTAAGACAGCGAGGCAGGTGTTATGAATTTGTTGGTATTTAAATCTAATATCTTCACTAGATTGATCATCTATTGACTCCCATATTTCACCTAAAACATCGGCTGTCCTGTCAAATATCTCCCCAACTTCCAAGTGGTACGGAGAATCACAGGGACTCCATTTCAACCGTTGCATCGCACCATCAAGATTTTTCCACTCACGCTGGTAATATTTGTCTTTTAAATATTTCCGAGCCGCCTTTTCTAATCCTTCAACTGTACAGAAAGTATCCTGTAGATAAAGGTATTCACCACAGGTGTACAGAGAAACACCATAAAAATTCTCTCCGTTATGTCGCTCAAGGGATGCGCGACAGGCATCCATCATTTCATCCTTGAGTACGGCATAGAGTTTTTCATTCATTCCTTTGACAGTTTGTGTATGAAGATATTAGTTACCGGAAATTCAGGGGCAGGCAAAACAACGATCGCCAAAAAACTGGTTGATGATTATTCTCTTGCCCATCTCGATCTGGATGAGTTGGCTTGGCTTCCTGTTGAACCGCCTCGGCGTCGTTTAGTTGCTGATAGTTTGGTAGAAATGGTGGCTTTTGCTGGGCAACATTTCGGTTGGGTGATGGAGGGATGTTATGGGGATTTATTGGAGGCGATCGCCCCAAAAGCTACCCATTTAATCTGGCTAAACTACCCCGTTGATATCTGCATCAAACACGCTCAATACCGTCCTTGGGAGCCACACAAATATTCATCCCCCGCTGCCCAAGATAAAAACCTACAAATGCTTTTCGACTGGATAAAATCCTATCCCCTTCGCCGGGACGAATGTTCTCAACATCAACACCAAGAATTGTTCGATCAATTCACTGGGCAAAAAATCACCATTGAACATCCTGATGAGCTAGATCAATTGAAACTGCCCTAATTTCCCAGCAAAATACCAGCTGAAATCTCCACTGTTGGTAACACTTGCGATCGCACTATCTCTATTAAAGTCAATTTTTTACCCAAGGGGCTTTACTTAAACTAAATTCTGCCATAACCCAAACCTTCCCACTTTTCTCACCGCGCCGGTTAAAGTCTGGTCTTGGTTGAAAATTGACATCCGCTATAAGCCCCACATAGTCTCCCTCTGGCAATCTCTCACCAGTTTTAACTAACTCAACAAAAACTGATTCACTAGGTGAATAGTTGTTGCTAATCGAGTAATAGCCAGGCAAGTTTGGCCCATGCTTTTCTGACTTAACACGAATACTTAAATCCTTCTTGACAGTGTAAATCATACCTCCATCTAGAGAGTCCATTACGACTTCAAAGGGATCTTTTCCCTCTATATCTATTTCTTCGCCTGTTCTGTTAACCACATATGAAACATCCCACTTCTTTGTCTCTTTATCGTATAAGCCAATAGGAATCCAGCCCGTGAAAGATTCTGATCTTGATTTCTCAGGGGCTCTTGAAAAGCTTGGTGAATCTTCTCTTCCTCGCGGTGGTGAGTGCAGTGTGCCCAACTTTATTAAGAATACAAGCAAAGCTAGGATCAGCCTTAATTGCTTCCCTTTCGTTAGTCCCTCTCTCTTTCCCATCGCCATCCGAACTAACTCAATCACAATTATTATTGTCGAAATAATAATTATGGCTATTGGGAATCCTATGCTCATAGTTAATTGAATTTTAAGTCGGAATGCTTGGGTTATTCTGCGAATACAGTGACTGTAAATTGGGGATCTCTGCTTGTACTTAACCAGATCTACTGCTAACAGCTCCACACGTTTTTCGTATAGTAAGCCTGTCTCAATTAGCTTGATGTATTCATCAACGGATCATTTAGCAAGAACAAAGCAAATTGACCTTGTGAAAATTTAAGCGGACTTTATAAATCTAATGATGTCGCGCACGTTTTCTAGGAATTGACCGTCGGCGGTGATTTGAGCGATCGCATCCTGAGCCTCTGCCCGCAGCTTTGCACAGTCTGCCTGCTGCTTTGACGCCAGTTGACGATGGTCTGCGCTTAGGGTTTGTAAATCGCTAGCTAAAGCCGTAACTCGACGATTTTGTCTTGCCGCAAAAGAAGTGTCGCGATCATTGTCCAACTGATTTTCTAACGCCTTTGCCCGATCTTTTAATCCATCAATAACGCCCTTCAACTCCGCCACCTCTGCCAGCAGCTTCACCACATCATCGCGGGGATATTTAAATTCTTTTTCAATGGCTTGTAGCTGGCTTGCCAAGTAGCTATAAAAGACAACTATTGGACGTAACGCTGTTAGTAATAGTGCTGCAATACTGCTGAAATAACCGATGTTGCTAACGCCAGTCGCCGCTATTAAATAAAGGGCGATAGCCGAACCAATGTGCAATGTTACAGCAACAATTAGAGACCGCTTAGCAATTTTTTGAACGTAAGCTAATCGATCTGGTTTGATTTCTAGATTAAGCTCGCGAGATTGTCGAGCCGTTGCGATCGCTTTCTTCGCCGTAAAATGCACATTCCACGGCACCGTTACGATTACTAACAACCACCAAAAACTGGCTAGTCCGATAACCCAATCGAGCAAACTTCCTGCTGAGACCCCGACCCATTTTAGGACCAGAAAAATTGATAGCGAAATCAGCGCTAGGACGATTCCAAATCCTCCAAGAGATTGCAGCTCTTTATCTGAAACCATGGTTTTATCGGCGCAATATTGGCGCAGTTAATAGCTTTTAAACGGCAATTTAATCGTGACAAATGGCGAGGAATTCGGACAGCGTCCTATGCCAATTTTGAAAGCTCCCGTGGTGAGTGTTTAGTCACTCTTCACTTTTCCTGGATTTTATGCCCTGAATTTTATGCCCTGAATTCTGGAGAAGCTTTCTAAGAAAAAGCTAGAACGCCCCCAGGCAGATAGTTACGTAAACTTTTTGTAATTCTTTTCGTCGTCGCCCGGGATACCGTTTGACAAGGTGGGTTGGAACGATAGCGTTGAAACATCCAGATCCGCTAGCTCGCTTGTTAACCATCCGAGGTGCGTCTTTGATTGAGTGCCAAAGCCTTGCAGGGAAAGGAATTCTGCGTTTTCCTGCAAGGCCAGATTAGGGGCTGCGCCCGAATTTGACAGCTTGTTCTGTAGGGCTCTAAGACGACTCTAAGCATGATTGGCGATCGCCTTCAGGGAGGCGGAGTCGCCAGGGAAACTTGGCAGATTACTGCAAATCTTACCCACCGTCGCCTTCATTACTACACTGGTAAAAATTACACCAGTAAAACGGTGGCGAAGGGTAGCTGAAAGGTGACCTGGAGCGACGCGGTAAATGCAGAAACATATTTGCGCTGGTTGGCGACATTGGCGCTAGCTGGCGGCGGCACAGGGGCTATAAGCTATGGACGATTTTCAACAACGGTTTTCCGCTGGTTTTTTCTCGGCATCTCAGCCCAATAAATCAACAAATGACATGCCGGCGAACGCGGCAGAGAAAGCTGCCGAGGTGGTCGTTGACGTTGATACGGATGCTGTTGAGGTAAGTCCCATTGAAATGGCTGCAAATACCAGTGCTGGTTTAAGGTCCGCTGCTGACGACAATAACGTTGTTGCTGAGGGAAATGCGGCTGAGGTGAATAGCGCTGACGCTGTCTCTGAGGTGGATACGGGTACTGGTACGCCCATCGAAACTGACGCCGTTGAAGACTTATCCCCTATGTTGCAGTCAGATATGCAGTCGGATTCTGGGGATTCTTCGGCTGATACAGCGCCTTTCTCTGGTCCCAGCTTGCCTCGCTTTTCCGTTGAAGCTGATCCGGAAAGTGTTGAAAGCGGCGCCCCTTCCCAGAATTGGTCCCTATCTTCGGGGTTCTGGCAGGTTGCTGAGGGATCCCCTATTCCCCAAAATGCGCCAGCTCAAAGCACTCCCGCACAAAATATTCAAAATCTGGGCACACAGGATCAAGACCCGATAGAAGCAGTAGACGCTAAGAATGGGGAGGGGACTGAGGTGCGTTTTGAGGAGCCCCAGCGAAGCCAGCCGCAGGAGGCGATCGCCTCTGAACCCGCGCAATTTTCACCGCCTGTGCAACGTTCTACCCCGGCTTCGGACGAAACCTTGCACCAGCCCAATGCGGAATTAGCACAGCTGCGGGCAGAAAACCAACAGCTTTATGAGCATATTGCCCAAATGGAGGCGCTGTTGCAGGAATGTCAGGCGACTCTGGAACTACAGATGATGCGATCGCAAACCCAGGAAAGTTTGATTGAGCGTCAAACGCAGGAACTGGAGGAAACTCACCAGGCGCTGCAACAAACCCAGGCAGAGGCAAATCGGGTTTTAACAGAGCTGGAAAAGTCCGGGCGAATTTTGCACCATCAGGCCCAGGAACTGGCGGAGGCGAAACAGTTGGCGGTGGGGTTACAGGGGGCTTTGGACCATACTCAGCAAGAGGTGTCGCGCTACCAGGTGGTGGTGGAAACCTTGACCCAGGAACTGGACAACAGCCAAACCCGTATCGCCCATTTGGAAGAAACCTGCGCCCAACTTCAGCAGCGATCCCTCAGCCAGGATGGGGCGATCGCCCAGATGGAAGCGGACTGTCAGGAGCTACAGTCGCGCCTAAACCGCCAACAGCGTCAAACGCTTCATTTCCGGTCGGCGCTGGAGCGATGCTTGGGCATGAATCTGACCACGGAACTGGAGGCAGAATTGCAGGGGGCCGGTTCCATTCAGCCTTGGTCCCTGGCCGATGATAAGGACTCTCCGGATGGCGCCGCTGTTCGAGGGAGTGCCAGTCTAGATACGCCCAAGACTCAGCAAGCCCCGATTGTGCAAAGCGACAGCGCCCAACACGGCGCACCCCAGGGCAATTTCCAAATAGAGGAGCCCCAGGAAGTTTATCCCTCGATTCCCATGGCTCCCACAGCCTCGACACCTATTATGTTGCCGCCTTTGGGAGAGATTACCGATGCGGAAATTGACGAGCCGGTGGAGGTGTCGCCGTCAGATATTGTGGCGTTACTGGATTGGAATTTGGAGGAGTCGTCGGAGCCCCCAGCAGTGGAGAGAGGGATCGCCGCTACCGGCGATGATATTGAGGACGAAATTGAAGACGCGGAAATTGAAGACGCGGAAATTGACGAGGTGGACGAAGAAGGTGAGGGGAATCTGAGCAATGGGGAGGCGATCGTCCAGGACTCTAGCTCACTGGAGTCCTCAGCAGCGGTGGAAATGCCTTTCGCTAATGTGCCCCCCGATATTCAACAGTCCCCCTCCGCTGAGCAGGAAATAGAGCAGCCGGAACCTTTGAAACAACCATTGGCTAATTTGTTGTCCTTAGGGGCTGAGCTACTGAACCTGCAGGGACTTTCAACACCCCAGCAATCCCAAGAGTCGCAAGAACCAGCAATCCAGGATAATTCATCTGTTTCGTCCGCTGACGGCGCCGATGGCGAGCAGGAGCCCCAAACTCCAGAACCGGACAATGGGGCACAGGAAGGGGTGTCCTTTTCGCTAGAGGATTCGAACATCGACGAGTCTGAGCCTCGATATTCCTTGTCCTCTGTAAAACTGCCTCATTTCTAAGGCTTCTAAGGCAATTAACCCTATCATCCCTATCTCTGCACTCCTTTGTCTGAGGGCTGGGGAATAGGAGTACGTGACGTCGAAATCCGTTCTGAAAAATAAGAAACTGCGGCGTGGCTTTTCGCTACACCGCAGCTTTAGGGATTGATAGGAGTGTGCTGCTAGCAAGTCTGTGAATACTCCACAAACTTGCTGCAGGCAGGGTCGTCACTGCTTTAAACAGCAACAACCGCCTTACGGGTCTTTGCCGCCAGTTCGCCACTAGCATACTTAGCCGCAAAGTCGTCTAGGCTAACCTGCTTCACCTTGCTGGCGTTGCCGGCAGTGCCAAACTGCTTGTAGCGATCCGAGCACACTTGCTTCATGTACTTGATGGAAGGCTTCAGGAAGTGGCGAGGGTCAAAGTTCTTAGGATCTTTGATGGCTGCCTCACGAATTGCAGCGGTGATCGCCAAGCGGTTGTCGGTGTCGATATTCACCTTGCGCACGCCGGACTGGATACCCTTTTGAATTTCCTCAACAGGCACACCGTAGGTTTCGGGAATCGCACCGCCAAACTCGTTAATCATCTCCAACCACTCTTGGGGGACGGAAGAAGAACCGTGCATCACCAAGTGGGTGTTGGGCAGCTTGTTGTGGATTTCTTCGATGCGGCTAATGGCTAGCACTTCACCGGTGGGCTTACGGGTGAACTTGTAAGCACCGTGGCTGGTACCGATCGCCACAGCCAGCGCATCCACTTGGGTACGCTCCACAAACTCAACCGCCTCGTCGGGGTCGGTCAACAACTGATCTTTGCTCAAGGTACCTTCGAAACCGTGGCCGTCTTCAGCTTCCCCTTGACCGGTTTCCAAGGAGCCCAAGCACCCCAGCTCACCCTCAACGCTGGCGCCCACAGAGTGAGCCACCTTCACCACCTCAGCAGTGACGTTGACGTTGTACTCGAAGCTAGCGGGGGTCTTAGCGTCCGCTTCCAAGGAGCCGTCCATCATCACGCTGGTAAAACCATTGCGGATAGCGGAGTAGCAGGTTGCGGGGCTGTTGCCGTGGTCCTGGTGCATTACCACGGGAATTTGGGGATAGGTTTCAATGGCCGCCAAAACCAGGTGGCGCAAGAAATTCTCACCGGCATACTTACGCGCGCCGCGAGAGGCCTGCAAAATCACAGGGCTATCTGTTTCCGCAGCAGCCTCCATAATCGACAGGATCTGCTCCATGTTGTTGACGTTAAACGCAGGAATGCCGTAGCCATTCTCGGCAGCATGATCCAGCAGTAGCCGCATGGGAACTAGCGCCATGGGTGTCCTCCTTCAATAAATCTCAACTAGATAGACGGGATCGAGCCAATATGGACCCGTACTAAGTACCAATCTTATGACAATTTCTGAACTTGTCTTAAGATGTTTGGCTGCTAAATCGTTGGAATTTCTTGTGGATCCCTTCAGAAAAATTGGGGATTGGCTATGATTTCCCCGTAACAATTGCTTCAATCACTAGGTGCGATAGGTATCTCGAACCCAGTAACAATCGAGGATGGCGGCGATCGCAACCCCCACTGTGTAGGCTAATAAATCCTTCCAATCAAAGGTGGTGCCAATTACGGTCCGTGCCACCGCATTATTTTGTAATCCTAAGTGGCGAATCACCTGGAAATACTGGGCAAATTCAACCGCCCAGGAAAATGCCAAGGTGCCCAATCCTAACCACTGGGTTTTGGCGGTGAGAAAAGCGCGCAGAAAAAAGAAAATTAAAATCACCACCAGCACATCTCCCAAAATGGGACGAATAAACTGGTCGTCCACAAACACCGCAATCAAAACTTCCACAATAAACAGGGCAATAAAAATGGCAAATGCCACCCCGTTAAATCTGAATTGGGATGGCATGTTCATCGCTATTTCCTAGCTTTTATGCTTCTTGCTACGTAGCTATTGCGGCGCCCGTAGTAGCCATTCTACTGGGATTTAGAAGGTCTCGGCGGACCAAAGACAGGGGTCAGAAACGCCACCAATGCGCCGATGCCAAAGCCAGAAATATTACGCACCAAAGGCAGCCAATCGCTGGTGCGAGAAATCACCGGGGCAATGCCAAACGCCACAAATAAAATTCCCCACAGGGGCGATAAAATCAGCGCCCACTGCCAAGCAATAATCTGACCTTCCTGGCGAGGGTGAGCTGCAAAGCCGCAAATTACGCCCCCTAATACCGACGTAATTAAGGTCAAAATCCACTGCTCCTGGGGCAAGCCGGGCACAAATTGGCAGCCGCCTTTCTCCAGGCAACCCATCACCGAGTACAGGGATTCCACAATGGCTTGATTTTCGCCGTTGTCCCGCACAAAGAACTGATTGCCGTAGCGGGTTTGTAGCTCAATCCAAAAGGTGCGGGGCATAAATTCGTAGAATGCATCGCCCACGTTGAAGTTCAGCAGGTTGCCGCCTCGCGCGTCGGCAATCAGCAGCAGGCTCTTGTTATCCAGTCCCCAAAAGTCTTTAACGGCTCGCCCAGGGGTGCGGTCGAACTGGGTCAGCACTCGCAGTTTCCACCCTGTTTCCGCCTCAAAGGACTCCAGCCGTTCTACCAGGCTCTGCTCCTGCCCGTCAGGAATGGAGTTTGCCAGGTCCACCACCGCAATGGGCTCCTCAGGTAGCAGCTCCGGGTTGTCGTAAGCCTGGGCCTCTGGGGCGATCGCCCAGCTCAAAAGCACCAACATCGCCGCCACCGACGATCGCCAAACCCATTGCCTAACTTGCTGCCCCATAGCTCCTAAACCTGTTAAACCTAATTGTTATGAGTTACCAACGGCGTGCTTAAAGCTTTTAGCCGCGAAAGCCCTGAAAAAATAGTGCCTAGCTTCAAGGGCTTTCGCAACATTTCTTCACGGTAAATTAATTTAACCTAATACTAATGATCAATTCTAAAAATCGTCAATTGCTCTTCGTCGCCGATTGTTGATTATTCGGCGCCCGTGTTTAGGGTTATAAGGTCCGGGCTCGTCATTGGGCGGGGAGGGGCAGGGGCAGAGGATTGCCGTGCTAGAAAAGCGTCAGTGAAGGATGGCATCGCAGGGTATGCAGGGTGAGGGGACTATGAGCAACTGGTTTACGGACGGCGGGATTGTGATGTACCCCCTGGTGGGCTGTGGGCTGGTGACGGTGGTGCTGATTGGGGAGCGATCGCGATTTTGGTGGCAATTGCTCCAGCGACAAATTCCTTTTACCCGCGAAATTTTGCTCCAGTACCGCCAGGATCCCATCGCCGTTGCCGCTAGACTGCGCCAGTGCCAGGATTTGCCCATTGCCCGCATCTTTTGGGCTGCCCTGTCATTAGACCGTCCCACCCCCCAAGAATTTCGCCTAGCCCTCGAAGCCGCCGCCCAGGGGGAGATCCAGAACCTGCGCCGTTACCAAACTGCCTTCGACACCGTGGTAAGCCTGGCGCCGCTGTTGGGGCTGCTGGGGACCATCTTGGGGCTGATGCGGTCCTTTTCGTCGTTGCCGCTAGGGGATTTAAGCGCTGGAGCTGTGGGCGTTAGCGGCGGCATTGGGGAGGCGCTCGGTTCCACGGCGGCGGGGTTGATTGTGGCCATGGTGGCCTTAGTGGCGGGCAATGGATTTCGTAGCCTTGCCAAGCGACAGATGCAGGGCATGGGGGATGCCATTGGGCAGTGGGAGCTGCTGTATCGCAGCCATTATGAAAAGAACCTGACGCGGGGAGGACAGCCCTTTGCCATTTCCGAATAGTCCCAGATCCTTTTTGGGCGAGCCCGAAGAGCAGGGACCGCCGTCCATTAGTTTGACGCCCATGGTGGACGTGCTGTTTTCAATTTTGGCGTTTTTTATTGTGTCCACCCTGTTTCTGTCTCGTTGGCAGGGGCTGCCGGTAAATCTGCCCGAAGCCCGCGAAGGTGCCGGTCTAGCGCCCCCGGAAGTGACCGTTACGATTCAGGCGGATGGGGCGATCGCTTTGGATCGCCAGCCCGTAACCTTAGAGACCCTGGCAGCTCAGGTGCTGGAGAAACGCCAGGACCAAAAGCCCCTGGTGGTGGCAATTAACGCCGACGAACAGGTTAGCCATGGACAGGTGGTGCGGGTGATGGACCAGCTACAGCGGGTACCGGGTATTCAATTGGCGATCGCCACCCAACCCACCTCTAATGTGGATACCCCTTAGGGAGTGGGCAAACTTTGACAGGTAACGCGTTTTTTATGGGCTAATTTGTGGGCTAATTTTATAAGCTGATTTTTATCAAGTCGAAAATAAAATGAGCCTCAAAATTGCGCCCGTTAAACGAAGTCCAATGGGCACAATTCTTGCTGTGGAAATTTTCCGGGGCAGAATTTTTGTGGTCAAAGTGCGAAAAGACGGTGGCGATTCACGTACACTTTCGTAAGCAGAGCGCATCAAAAACACCCCCTTAACAACACTTTGAACGCCAAGAAAAAAGGCTATGCAACCGCTTAGAAAGTTAAGGAATAACCTAGCCTTTCAGTACCTAAGTCTGGTGTGCACCCTTTTAATTGTGGTGCAAATTGGTTCAGGCTTATTCTACGTTCAAAATGACTTTCGAAATAGTTTGGAATTACTGGAAACTAGAGTTGAAAGTCAAGCAAAGTTTTTAAGCGCCGTTAGCGAAGAAAATGTCTTAAGTTTAAATTTCTCTATGCTGGAAAAGCTAATGGAGCAAGCCAGCGAAGATCCCGATATATTATTTAGCGCAATTTTTGATTCTGATGGCAAACTCCTGACGCGATTTCTTGATTTAGAAAATTCCGAAATTGCCGCAGTGGCTTATTACCAAGGGCAAAGTTCATTTAAAACTAGTGAACTTCCCAATTTAATGGAAGCCATTAGTTTGCAGCCTGAAGCTCGTCGCGTTATTGTGCCAATCTTTTCCGACGGGACGCCCCTCGGCTCAGTTCAAATAACCTACTCAATTACGAATGCTAAGCAGCGGCTTTATAGAAGCGCGATCGCCATTTTTTCTACAACGCTGCTTATTGATTTCGCCTTAGTAGTCATAACAATATTTTTATTCAATAGAAAAGTGGGACGCCCCATTAAGCGACTGGTGGTCTTAGCGGAAAGCCTCGCTGCTGGAGACTTTGAAGCACTTCAGGAAAACAGCGTTAAGCTACGTCGCGATGAGGTGGGTACCTTGATGCGATCCTTTTATTCCATGGCGATACAGCTGCAAGACACGCTGGATGGTCTTCAGGAAAAAAACCGTACTTTGGCGATCGCCAATGCGGAGCTGGATCAAGCAACAAAAATGAAAAGTCAGTTTCTAGCCAATATGAGCCATGAACTGCGCACGCCTCTAAATGCGGTTTTAGGATTGTCCCAGGCCTTAATGAGCAGCATTTATGGTCCCTTGACGGATAAACAACGCCTTTCTTTGCAGCGAATTTCAGACAGTGGAAAACACCTTCTGTCCCTAATTCAAGACATCCTTGATTTGGCAAAAATTGAGTCTGGAAAAGAAGAGCTAAATTTACAGCCCGTTTCCATCCCCCAAGTGTGTCAAACCAGTGTGGAAATTGTGCGCTCCCTGGCTGATACAAAAGATCTGGAGCTGTCAATCAATATTGACCTGGAAGAGGAGCCCATTTACGTTGATGAACGGCGAATTCGCCAGGTGTTTATTAACTTGCTGGGGAACGCTTTTAAGTTCACCCCCAGCGGCGGCGCCATTACGGTTTCAATTTACAGTTCAGAGAAAAAAGACACCCTCTATTTTGCGATCGCCGACACGGGCATTGGAATTACGCCGGAGGATATGGATAAGCTGTTTGATTCCTTTGTGCAGGGGGACAGTAGCCTATCCCGCAGCCATGAAGGGACGGGGTTGGGGTTAACGTTAGTGCGCAGCATTGTGGAGATGCACAGTGGCAGCGTCAGTGTAGAGAGCACCTTGGGAAAGGGGAGCTGTTTTACGGTGGCGCTGCCGTGGCGGAGAAATAGTCAGGAAATGCCTAAGGATGGACCAACGGGGCAAAAGGTGGGGCGATCGCCAGTAATCCCCCAAGGACAGCCAAATCTGGTCCGCTCGCCTTCCAATAATGTCTCCTTAACGCCGGGAAATCACTTAATTCTTATTGCTGAAGAAAACGCAAATAACATTATCATGCTCGGAGAATACCTTGGTTTTAAGGGATACGATCTCGCCTTTGCAAAAGATGGTTATGACGCAGTGGAGCTGGCTCGAAAAAATAAGCCTAGCCTAATTCTAATGGACATTCATCTGCCCCGTATTGATGGTTTGGAGGCAACAAAGCAGCTACGAGCTGAGCCAGAAATGGCTGATGTGCCCATTGTGGCGTTGACTGCCCTGGCGGTGCAGGGCGGCGAACGTTACTACCAAGCTGGCTTTGATGAATACGTTACTAAACCCGTTGATTTAGAGGAGCTTTCCACAACGATTCGCGAGATCTTGACCCAAAAGTCCGGCTCTAAAGCTCGATCCTAATCGAACACTGATCGTCGAGTTGCTTGCTGTTTCAATGAAAAAAATCACCCTGGAAAAGTGTGTTCTGAAGATGATTTTTAGTGATTTTTGTAGAACTATAGTTTCTGCCTTTTCCACTCCCCTTTATCGTAATCATGAATAATCGAAGCCCTGGTACTGGTTCAAAACCTCGACTCCTTTTGGTGGACGACCTTGAGGTTAATCTCGCTGTACTAGAGGCGCTTCTCCTTGAGGAAGATTACGACTTAGACACCGCCCTAAATGGTAAAGATGCCCTTAGGAAAGTGGAAGAGAATGCACCGGACTTAATTCTTCTCGACATTATGATGCCCGGCATTAACGGGCTTGAGATGTGTCGCTATCTCAAGGGAAATCCTAATAACCAGCATATTCCGATTCTAATGGTGACAGCATTAGACACGAAGCAAGACCTGGCAGAGGCATTAAATGCTGGTGCTGACGACTTTATTAGTAAGCCGGTGGAAGGGATCGAATTGCGGGCGCGGGTGCGATCACTGTTGCGGGTTAAAACCCAGCATGATGCGCTGATGAAATCCCTCCAAGTGCAGCAGAAAATGCTGAAGCTGCGGGAAGATATGGCCAATATGTTGGTGCACGATTTACGCAATCCTTTGAATGCGATCGCCGTAGCCTGCGACTTACTTGAAGACAGTGAATTAGATCGAGGTCAGCGTACCTGTGTGGACTTAATTAATAAGGGATATCAGAATCTTTACACCATGATTGATGACCTATTAATCATGGGAAAAATCGACTCTGGAAACTTGGTGCTTGATTCTGAATCGGTCAATATTGAACAGCTGGTTAAAGACAGTATTTCAGAATTTACTGGGGTGGCAAAACAGCGGAATATTATTGTTGAATTACAACCTGCCAGCTATCAAGATCCCTATTTAAAGGTGGATCGAAAATTGATTCGTCGACTGGTGGATAACCTAATATCCAACGCCATTAAGTTTTCTCCCAATGGTTCTCCGGTGTATATAAATCTTTTGCAGGGGAGCGATCGCTGCAAAATTGAAGTGTCGGACCATGGAATTGGCGTGCCTCAACATTTACGCCAGCAAATTTTTGAGAAGTATGAAGTGGGTAACGTTGTTAAAAACGTCAAACAGGTAGGGCTGGGTCTCTCCTTCTGCAAAGCCGTTGCTGACTCCCATGGTGGTCATATTTCGGTGCGGGAAAATAATCCCCAGGGAGCAATTTTTTCCCTAGAATTACCGAGCCAATAAAGGGGAAGTGGCATCTAAGATATAGCTCAAGGCAGCAATGACTGTGCGTAAATCCAAGGACAGGGTTGCATGGTTTTCTGAAGATTTTAAGTTATAAAAAAAAGCCAAATCACTTGCTAAATCTATAGAAAAATGCGTTTTAAAGTCGGGAAGCAATTACCTATTCGCCTTAGGAAATTCCGTTCTTTTCAGAAAATCTTTCGCAAAAGCCACCTTCTAAAGCGCTCTCACTCCTTGACTCGGTGCATCTTGATTGCCGCATGTGCCATTTTGGCAGGCTGTGCCAATGCAGATAATTCTGGGGGTAATGTTGTGGATGGTGATGGCTCTAATGGCACTGGAGTAATAGCGACGCCTAATGAGGCACTCCTATCAGCACCTCAATCTTCCAGCTCTGATTCTGTTACCACTATTCGCTTTGGTGTTCTCACTATTGATGGCGCTGTTTCTGTCAATAGACGCTATCGACCTTTATTGAACTATTTGGAGGAAAAAACTGGGTATCGCTTTGAGTTAGTTCTCCTTAATCAAAATAGCCAGTTTTCTGAAGTCCAAAGCAATAATATCGACTTTATTACTAATAATCCTATGGCTGCTGTTCAGATTCAACATCTGCATGAAACTGAGTTTTTGGTGACCACCAGCCGTCCCAATACGGGCACGCAACTCGGTGCTGTGATAGTGGTGCGTGACGACAGTGGTATTGAGAAAATTGACGATTTAAAAAATAAAAAGGCAGCCTGTGTGAGAGCTAATTTATAAAGTAAATCTTAATTAGCTAACCTGCGCATCATCAAGTG